>JAFWQX010000020.1 GCA_017508875.1 Clostridia bacterium
AGAACACCGCCTGGAACTTGATTTTTGAATTTCAGGCGGTATTTTCAAAGTAACGGCGCCGTATCGGGAGGCTGTCCAAAAGGCCGCATTCAGCTTTCTTCACAGTTTGCTGTTCAATATTTCAGATAAATTTCTGATTTTTCCGGCAGTAATCGATTCACTGTAATGAATCCCTTCATAAGTCGGATGCAAAACCGGATATGACCCTTTTGTCTGAAGGATATAGTGCTGACCGATAAGCCACTCGATCAAGGCAGCGACCTGCTCCCGGCGGAGATGCGCAAGTTGTCCGTAACCTTTGACGAGATCAAGCTTATCCGCTTTGATTCTTTTATTTTCCGAGCCGCGCAGAACGTCCGTCAATATCGTAACTCCGTAATAGCGCCTCCGGCTTATATCCAATAAGCACTGGAGAACGGTATATATTTGTTCATTCGTGGCTTCTGTGAGAGAGTCATTTGCCGATACACTGGCTTTGATTATCTGCGCGCGCCCGGGAGCGTCCCCTTCAGCACCGTTCTCCTCCCCCGCCACGTTAAACGGCGGATGCGGTTCCTTCCGAATTACATCGTATCCCTTTTTTATTTCTACGGGTTTGGCGGGAGTGTCATCTTTGATCCCCATATAACTGTTAAAATAACTTCTCGCCATTACTCTCGAACAGCCCGTACCGTCTTTTTTGTAATTCGTGCATCCCAGGAAAAAATCGCCGTCTTTTGCAGGTTTAACGATCATATAACCGTCGCGACACTGATCGCATTTGATGATCGACAATTTCCCTGCTTTATATTCATTCGTCATAAAGCCGCATACCTCAGGCTCGTTTGTACATATATACAGACGGAGCCCGTATGAATTTTTATATCGGAACTGCATCGGATAGCCGCAGACAGGGCATGACTTTTTAAAGCCCGGGATCTCATTCGGATCCTCGTTCCAGTTGCCCCTGAGGACAACGTTTTTATAATCGTGCTTAATTTCGAGCAGAAATTCAGAAGGATTTTGTTCGGGGGCAATAAAAAAGACACGATTTTTCGTTCTTGTCATTGCGACATAAAAAAGCCGCCGCTCTTCGGCGTAGTCAATAGACCGGTCGCCCTTTACAACGAACGCAAGGACCGGATCATCTTCAATTTTTGACGGAAAGCCGTACGTTTCATTTCGGCCGTTGATAACGATGACGTTATCGTAGCCAAGACCTTTTGAAGCGTGTGCAGTCATAAAAGTAATATCCAATTTCGGGTACCTGACAGACTTCAGCTTATTGCCTCTGCTGATGTATTCAAACAGTCCCGACCTTTCAAGCCGGTCGCCGTCAAATCCAAACCTTCCCAGCAGAAGGATCGAAGAATTGTACGGTTTTCCTTCTTCTTTGTTATAAGCGATGATCTGTCCCAGCGCCACCTCGATCGCATGGGCAATTGCATAATTCGCTCCGCTTCTGTTGTCCCCTTTAACATCTTTTTTCGTGCTGTCATAAGTATAGATGATCACAGGATCAGTTATTTTTTTCGGAGAGATCAGTTCCTTCTGGATCTGACTTGTATTTTTCTGAATGAACGTTCCGGCAATATCGATCACTTCCTGTGAATTTCGATACGTTTTAACTATCTTGAGCAATTTGGCATAACCCATCTTCTCCGCAAATTTAGTAAACAGCGTAATATCAGAGCCGCTGAAAGCGTAGATAGATTGCCAGTCATCACCAACAGCTATGATCTTGGCATCACAGACTTCGCGCAACGCGGATACCAGGTCAAATCTTTGCCGTGAGATGTCCTGATACTCGTCAACGATAATATATTTGAAGTCGAGTTTTTGCTTCATCTCTTTTACTTCGCGAAGAACCCGCGCTGATTCGTTTATCATATCCTGAAAATCGACCGCATCATTCTCTTTCAGATATTTCTGATATTCAAGATAGCAATCATTACAAATATCCAGGAACAATCGTGTTCGCACGTTCTGCGTAGAATGGTACATCCTGCTGAAGTCATCAGCAGTAAAACCATTTGTTTTGAAATTGGTAATAAATCTGCAGATCAGAGCCACAAGCTTCCGAATATAGCGGTTTTCCTCCGAAGAAACAAGCATTTCAAGGACTTCTTTATTTGACCTTGGAGAAAGAACAAAGCCTTCATTTTCAAGGTTCTCCTTAAGATGCTCGGTTATTGTCCTGCCGTCTTTGAAAGCTGAAAACGTGTAAATAAGAGTAGTTCCGTGCTGCCTGTGCAGCTTGACCTTATCGCGAATAGCTCTTTTGTATGCCGTGAGTTCATCTTCGCTGAATCTGCTGCTGCGGCCGTCTTCCGTAATACCGAAATGTTCAATATAAGCAATTTTATCGCCCTGCCTGACAACAAAGTCCGGCGTGTATGGTTTTCTGGCAAACAGAATATCATACGGATAAAGCGGTTCGTAGTCGTAATCCAGATTGTTCAGATACAGGAAGTTCGCGATCTCGACCTCCTGGTTCGAACGCATGACCTCACTTTGGATCGTCACGGCTTTTTTTGTGCGCGAATCGATAATTTGCCGCTGAAAATCAGTTATCTCACTTCTCATAGAAGTGAAGTTAGATTTCGCTATGTTATTAAAAAACTTGTTAAGGTCGGTCCCCTCGTAAGGCGCGTCGAAATATGAAGCAAAGAACAGTATTAAATTATTGACAGTGTTTTCGTTTTTCAGAATAGAGCCTTTAAAATAATCCTGTATAACAAAATACAGCTTCGAATCGTCAACGATATTCAGCTTCTCGGGATGCTGCTTTCTAAGGATCGCATTGCCCGTCGAGTGAAACGTAGCTATAGGACATTCAATGTGAAGCTCACCGATTATCCGCTGTTTAAGTTCGTTTACAGCCTTATTTGTGAAAGAGATAACCAGTATCTGTCTGGGATCTATATGCTGTTTGTCAACTAAATATTTCACTTTGGCCGCAACGGTAGTAGTTTTTCCCGCTCCGGCTCCGGCAACAACGAGGCAATAATCTTCGTCTGTCAGAACTACCCTTCGCTGATCATCGTCAAGCTTGATCTTGGGATCACAGGCAAGCAGGATATTGTCAAGATACGTGCGTTCTGATTCCATCTTGTATTTGATATACTGCTCATTCTGAGAATCAATTATTGATTCAAAGGAATCATATCTCGCGATCGTTTGAAGGACTTCTAAATCGCTGATACCGTGCTTTTTGCAATACACTTTCAGCGTACCGCTGTTTTTCAGCACGTTGAAAAACTCAATTAGTTTTTTATGATCCAGCAGTTTGGAGCGGTATTCGCTTTTTGCGACATAATGGTCTGCGCGGATAAAGCTTTCTATGAACGTCTTGAGTTCTATATATTCAAGGCATTCGGGAGGCATTTCTTTATTATGACCAAAAATTTCTTTTCTTCCGAAAAGTTTTGATAAAAATCCCATCTACCGTTCCTTCTCACAGCATTTATGGATCAAAACAGCACGAGTGCTTTCAAATCCCGTTTATTGTATGCCGAAAAATAAGCAGCCAGCGTTCACAAGGTCCGGCACAATAAAACGTTAAATATAATAGCGGATATTTACAAAATATTCAAGATTCAAGGAGCACTTTGCTATTGACAACCCGCACCGGTTGTAGTAGGCTTCAGGCGGGACGAAAGGCGCAAATGCCACGGCGGGACAATGGACCAGACGGCCGGAGGATATTGCCCGCAGACCATATCAAGAAGAGGTAAAGACAATGTCAATATATATCAGCTCGATGACGCTCCCGGGGGCAAGGATCGGTGACAATGACCCGCTCCCCCGCTTCAGGCGCGAAACAGGATTCACGATCTTCAAGACCAAAGGAGATTGTCCGCCCGATATTAGCGAGCACCTCGGCGCACAGACGCGCACGATGCCCTACCGCCTGCAGGACAGATACGGCAGCGAATTCGAACCCGTCACTATAAAAACGATCGTGCTTGAAAACCGCTATCTGAAAGCGACTTTTACGCCGGAATACGGCGGAAAGCTGTGGTCGCTCTTCGATAAAACCGCCGGACGCGATCTGCTTTTCGCAAACTCCGTGCTAAGGCCCCGCAACCTCGGAATAAGGACCGCATGGACTTCAGGTGGTATCGAATGGAATTTCGGATCGCTCGGGCACACGGTTTTCACGTCGGACGATCTGTTCGCCGCGGTGCTGAAAGACGAAGGCGGTAACGGTTTTCTTCGAATGTACGAATTCGAACGTTCAAAAGAGTGCGTATGGCAGATGGACTTCCACCTGCCGGAAGATTCGCGCCTGCTGCTGTCACACGTAAGGCTCATAAATCCAAAAAAAGAAGACGCGACGACTTACTGGTGGACGAATATTGCCGTGCCGGAAGACGGAGGCACGAGGGTATTATCATCGACGCAGGACGTGATAGCATTCGGCGCTCATCAGACGATCACGTTCGAAAAACTCCCCTTCCTTTCAGTCATGGACGGGGACCTCTCGTACCCCAAAAATGCGACGCGCAGTTTCGACTACTTTTTCTACCCTCCGAAAGGCGTAAAAACGGCGTGGGAGGCAGGAGCCGCATCCGACGGATACACATTTTTCGACCGCTCAACGGCGCCGCTCGTTTATCATAAAATGTTCTGCTGGGGGAATCACGAAGGCGGCAGGCGCTGGCAGGATTATCTGTCGGTCCCGGGTAAAGGCGATTATATCGAACTTCAAGCCGGGATCGCCATGAGCCAGGTGCACGACAAGCCTTTCCCGGCCGGGGCTGTATACGAATGGACGCAATGTTTCGGCGGAATGCAGCTGGACGCGGACAAAGTCCACAAGGCGTCATTGGAAGCAGCGAACGCGTACGCCGAGGACAATATTGACCGCGCAATCAGCGAAGAGCAGCTTTTAGCGGAAGACGAAAGATTAAAGGCGGCCGCGAACGTCGTTCCGGCGGAAAAAGATATTGTCCACAACGCCTCCGGCTGGGGCGCGCTGGAACAATGCCGCAGATCCGCGCTCGGCGAAACACCGCTCCCCTCCACGCTCTGTTTCCCGCAAAGCAGCATCGGCAATGAACAGGCGCCGTGGCTCGAACTGCTCGAAAAAGGGATATTGTCCGAACGCGATCCTGATGAGATCCCCGTATCCTGGATGGTGTCGCCTGAATGGATGAAACTTTTAGAAGAAAGCCTTGACCGCCCCGGCGGGAGGAACTGGTACAGCCTGCTGCATTACGGCAATATGCTGTTCGAATTCTGGAACGACACCGTTACCGCGGACGAAGCCGTGAACTGGCCGGAGAGCGAGCAGAAGCGATATGAAGCGGTTGCGGAAGAAGCGTGGAAGGAATCCGACAGACTGCGCCCGAACGTATGGGCGCGGCGGAACCTTGCCCGGCTCGAACTTGCCAGGGACAACTACGCTTCGGCGGAGGCTTACTATGATGCGGTGTTCGAGCTGCCGGCGTCAACGGTCGATTTTGCGTTTTGCGCGGAATATATGGACCAGTTATGCAGGCGCGGACAATATGAAAAAGCGTGGTCAATATATGCTTCGATGCCCGATCAGATCAGGAATGCCGACAGGGTCTCTATTCACGCGGCTGTCTGCGCCGTAAAAACGTGCAGGCTCGACATCGCCGAAGAACTGATCATGAGAGACCACGCGACGATCCGCGAAGGCGAAAACAGCCTCACGGATATGTGGTTCGAATTGTGCGCAAAAAAGATGGCTGCCGCCGAAGGAATCGACCCCGCGGCGCTCAATAAAGCCGAACTTGAAAAATTAAAAGAAAAGGCGGAGGAAGATTGTCCCCCGCCGCGTTCGATCGATTTTCGTATGAGTTACGATAAGAAAAACAAGTACAGAGTATAAAGCCGCGCGGTTCCTGTCATTTCGCCGCAGGATACTCGTTGCAAAGGAGCCTGTACGGAGGCTCATCCTCTTCGATCTCCGGGAAACGTCCCGCCGGAGGATCGAAATGATTGTCCGCGTTATCGTCGTTGCACTGGCTGACTTCGCCGAGGAGCACGTCGCCCGTTCCTTCTTCGACCGTGAAATCATGATACATGCGCTGCGTGATGTAGATGCTCTCGCCGGGCGTTAACCTTACCTGCGTGCCTGCGGGGACAACAAAGGTGCGTCCGTCTGTATGTACCGTTACGTCTGATTCGTAGTCTATCGTTTCATCGGGATGTGAATTATATACGCGGATAAGTATATTTCCGCCGCCTCTGTTTATAATATCTTCCGTCTTATACCAGTGGAAGTGATTGAGCGAATACTGCCCCTCTTTGAGGAAAAGCAGCTTTTCGGCGTAGACTTTCGGATATTTATCGGGCATACTGCGGTTTCCGTTTCTGATCGTTATGAGTGAGAAGCCTTCTTTTTCAAAATGGCCGCGGCCGAAATCGGTGATGTCCCAGCCGAGCATGCAGTCGCGCACTTCGTCATATTCGTGCCCTTTAGTTTCCCATTCTTCGGGTGTGAAATTGCAGAACGGAGGAAGTTTAAAGCAGTGTTTTTCGCACATTGCCTCCAGTTCTTTTAACGCTTTATTGATTTCGCTGCGTTTCATTTATTATGTCACTCCTTTTGTTTATGTACCGTCCGAATAAGCGCTCCGGACGCCTGGTTTGTCGTTCCGTAAAGAACGTAAGCATTATATACGTTTGGGCGAAGAGTTTCAAGAATTTGCAACGAGGAGCGAGGAACCGGGACGTTCAGAGTTCAGAGTTCAGAGTTAAGAGTTTTGAGGCAAGGCAGAGCGAATGCCGGATGCTGCAGTGTGAATTGCTAGTTTATACGGCCGCATTTCGCCTTTTACCAATTTGCGGCCGTCACGGCGTACGGCCGCAGCTCTGTCTTTTTCCATTTGCGGCCGTATTGGCGAGGAAGGTCGCACGGCCGCATTCCGCCTTCTTTCCTTTTGCGGCCGTACAAATGAGCAATTCGCGGCCGCTTCTAACCTTCTTCTCTTTGGCGAAGCCGAATGAATAGCTAAGAATTTTGTTTGACCGAAATGCGAACCGATTCCGGGGTTCGCATGAGACCCAAAATTCGTGCTATCATTCGGTTCGCCTTTTTTCAA
>JAFWQX010000021.1 GCA_017508875.1 Clostridia bacterium
GAGACTGCGATAAATATTGACGCGATGCTGAAATATGCCGCTCATTTTGCGGCGCGCAAACAATGAAATTGATCACTTTTTGGGGGCGATCGCTGTGATTGATAATTTACGTAAAACCGGAAAAATCAGAACTGTTTCGAAAACATTACTGGTTGCTTTTATCCTGATTTCGCTGCTTTTATCTTCATGCGGCTTTAGTACACCGAAAATAACGACCGTAACTGTCGATACTCGGCCTGGCGTCATTGAGCTTGCGTCAGACTTCTTCGGCGGACTTGAGTCAGCAGACCCCGTTTCGATATCCTCATACAGCGGATATGATCTCGTATATAAATATGCGAAGCAGGGAGACCGCTTTTATTATTATGACAACGAAACCGGGCTTGAAACTTATTATTATAAAGATAATTCAGGCAGAAAATACCGTGTGGAATTTGAATCCGCTATCCCGGACGAAAATGCTTACGACTATTATATGGATCTTACGAAGAGCATCCTTACTTCGTACGTAAACTACAGGTTAGGCTTTGACGCAGCCGGCGGCGCTTTTACTTTCAGCGGGTCAAGGACTGACGAGACTTCGGGCGGCAAAAGTTCTTCATCATTGCTGATAAACGTTTCGGGCGAGAAGAACGGACTTATGACCAAAATAAGGATCGAGGGCGTTAAGGACAATGAAGGCCGCGTCGTTAAACTTATTTCATTCTTTGAGTCCGATATTGAGCAGCGGACGGATGAGTTCAGGTTTGATTATGATATGAAAGTAGAACTGCCGGACAGCTTTACCGTTTAATTCTGATCGTTTGGCTCAAAATATCCGCCTTCGCGGTAGAGTTTGATGTATTCCTTAGTCATATTCCAGTACATATCAGGCGCGTCATCTCCGTACAGATCTGTCAGCGCGGTAAATACGCCGGTGTTCTCGGCATATTCGTTAAAAGAATTTATAACGATGATTTTGGGCTTATTCTTTGCCGTAAAGACTTCCTTCCACGATGCGCGGTACCAGTTTCCGTGATCGCGCGGAACAGGCGGGTGACCTTTGCGATTGTCCCAGCCTGGCATTACCACCATAACTTCTTTATCCTGCTGCGTACCCTTATCGTAAGCCCAGCCGTAATAACCGGGAGTGCTTTGATTGTCCGCCCAGCGAAGTGTAAATTTATCCGTATATTTCGATTTACCGCCGTCTTTTAAATACTTGTCCCACATATCCGAAGCGCCGTCGCCGTAAACGATCAGTAGCGGTTTTCCGTCGAGCATATAATAAGCGTCTCCGAAATCTTCTTTCAGGTAACGGTTGTATAAAAGGACCGCCTCGTCCTCGATTGCTTTACCGTTTTTATCCCATTGTATTTTACCGATCGCAGAACAATACTTTATCGGCCTTTTTCCGGAATCGTTCCATGCCTTAATGCACTCGGCTACTTTAAGCGCTCTTTTATTTATCATACCTCCTTCGGCATCAATATTATTCGTCTGGTCGAAGATAAGAAAATCGATACCGGCTTCTGAGATCTGCTCTAAATGGTAATTGATCAGTTCTTCGTCCAGCGAGTCGTAATATCCGTACGTTCCGTCCGGCAGCAGGGGTTTATACTGAATATTCCAGTTTTTCCAGATATTTGTCTGTATGTTATTTCCGAAGTCGCCGTTATACGTGTACCATACGCTGTACCAGATTCCGATGTCCGACTGTGCGGGTTCAACTTTTATCTTCATATCATTCACCTCGTTATTATTCGTTGGGGAGGACGGATCTGTATTGTGATTATCGCCGCTGCTGCATGCGGTAATCAATAACATGATCGACAACAATACTAAAAGTACGGTAAGAGCAGCAAAGACACGATTTCTTTTTAACAAATTCAACATATACATACCTGGCTTTCGTGTGGATTTAGTGTCAATTAAATTATACTCTAAACTTTCTCCGGATTCAATAATTTCAGTTGAATTCTTATTCCGGAAAGTGGTAAAATACAGTCGATAATGAGTCCGATGATGACTGACATTTTCTTGACGAAAAAGATTGAAGAAGGGAAGATCAAAATGAAAAAAAGAGCAACTGTTTTTATTGCCGCACTTCTCGTGACCGCTTTAACTGCTTCACTGTTCGGATATGCCGTTGTCAGCGCTTCAGGTAATTATGAGTCGTGGGACGATTACGGGTACGGTGTCAGATCACAGATCGACAGGATCATTGCCGACGGTAACGATATTTCAAACGGAGCTCCCGGTGATTACCTTGCACTTAATAAATATACGATCTACGGAAGGTACGATACTTTAGTTTTCGAGGGCTGGGCCGGTTACGATATGCCTATGTTCGCGGTGGGTTATACGATCAATGACGGCGAGAATATCTTTGAAGGCACTCTTACGGAAGTCGAAGAAGGCTCTCACGCAGGGCAATACGGCGGAGATAACGTAAGTTATTATTCTATTCCGGTTCCTGTTACCGAATATAAAGAAAAGACTAAAATTACGCTGCTGGCTAAGCTTGAAGACGATACTGTCGTAGCGCTTAACAGGTACGACGTTTACTATCAGGAAAACAAGCCTGAAGCGAAAAAGAAAACTGTCGGTCTTACGACAGGAGGTACCGGAACTCCGGTCTGCTTCTCTGATTACAGCTCCGTGGCATTCACATTCAAAGTCGAAGAAGGCTGGAGACTTAATCAGTTCATCGTCGTGAACGCACCGACGTGGGATATGATCGGAGCCGGATTGACCGCCAGGATCTACAAATGGGATAAGGATTACGAGACGACGCTTAATGGAAAATGCATTGACACCTGTGTGATCGAAGATCATATTAATTGTACGAGTATGGTCGTTTCGTTTTATTATATTCCCGCCGGCGAATATCTGATCGAATTTTCCGACTTTGAGCTTAAGATCGGCGGTTACGATTCTACCGGAGTGGTACCTGATCAGAAAGATATATTTAAATATTTTACTAACGGAGAGATCGCTGATACCAATCCTCCTCAGCTGAAGATGGTTTTTGAAGACGATTCTATTCCGCCTGAGATTACTCCTGCGCCTACGGAGGCACCGACTCCCGAGCCTACGGAAGCACCTACGGAAGCACCTACGGAAAAGCCTACCGATGAACCGGCAGCTACAGACGCTCCTGAGATCACGGATGCTCCTGAAGCTTCGGATGGAGCGAAGGCGACTGATAATCAGGCTGATGATCCGGGTGAAAAAACGACGAACGGAAAGAATAATAAATGGCTTGTTCCGGTGATCATCATCGCTGCTGTCGTTATCTGCGCCGCTGCTGCAGGAATCATCGTTGCAAAGAAAAAGAAGAAATGAATGAAAGAGAGCTTATCAGGGATCTTGTAAAAGCCTACGCCGAATTTGCTCTTTCGGATAAAGCAAGATCGGACGCGCTTAACTGGGGGAGGCTGAATGCGCTCGACGCTTCAGCCCGTCCTCCGATCATTCTTGATCAGCTCCCGTGGAACGAATTTTCGGGATCTGACGAACTTCGATGTGTTTCGTCAGATCCTTTATTGCGCGGTCTGGAACGTTATTTCAGGAATGAACTGTTTCGTTTGAAGCATTTCGGGGCTGATCTCGTGCCCTCTGCTTATTATCCGCTCGGTAAGATTTTTACTGATACAGGCTACGGTATCAATACGGTGCTGCAGGATGAGAGCGGTCATAAAAATGCGGAAACGCATCTGTTTGTCGATCAGCTTCCTGATGAGGAGTCTCTCAAAAAGCTGAAGAAACGCATAATTACGGCTCATCCTGAAAAAACTGCGGAAAATAAGGCGCTCGTTGAGGAGATAATAGGGGATATTATTGAAGTCCGTCCGACGGGCGTAATGATCTGGGCTGCACTCTGGGACCGTTTAACTTTCTGGAAAGGCGCGGAATCATGCCTTTACGCGGTGATTGACGAACCCGAATTCGTACATAAAATGATGCGGATCATTGTCGACATCGAGATGGACGCGATCGATCAGTTAGAAGCGCAGGACCTGTTGGCCGCCGGCCCGGGGACCAAATGTCACTGCGTTGAGACGTACACTGACGAAGAAAAGTATAAAGCGATTGACCAGGCACACATTCGAACGACCGATTGCTGGATATCAGGCGCGGCGCAGATCTTTTCCGAGGTATCGCCGGCAATGCACGACGAATTTGAGATCGAGTATATGAAGCCGCTATACGACCGTTTCGGATGGGTCAATTACGGCTGCTGCGAGCCTCTTTCGAGAAAGATCGATATTATTCGCAAGATGAAAACTGTGCGTTCTATCTCCGCAAGTCCATGGACAGACGTAGATATGCAGGCCGAGTCCATGGGCGGCGATTTTGTTATGCTACGAAAGCCAAATCCGGCCTACGTGCGATCCGGGTATCCTGACGTAGAATCTGTAAAAAAGGAAGTGCGAAATACGCTTAGGGCCTGCCGCCGTTCCGGTACACCCGTGGCATTCGTACTAAAAGATATTACTACAGTGAATTACAGATATGATTGCCTAACTGAATGGGTAGAGCTGGTAAAAGCAGAGATAGAAAACTTCTGATCCGGAGGAAAATAATTTTATGACAACAAGCCTTGGAATTGATATCGGTTCTACAACAATAAGCTTTGCGTTGATCGACCGCGATACCGGGAGGGAATTATATTCCAGGACGATTCCTGATGATACGCGCATTCAAGGCAGGTCGTATGAAGTTCTGTATGATGCGGAAAAGATTTGCGAAATAGTTTTTAATGCGCTTAACGATATCATTGATAATAATGAGTACGCATCTCCGTCTGCGATCGGCGTAACCGGGCAGATGCACGGTATTTTATACGTTGATAAAGACGGACGTGCCGTATCTCCTCTTTATTCATGGATGGATACGAGCGGCGCTGAGCCTCTTGCGCAGACGGGCGGAGTTTCAGCAGTCGATTATATTAAGCAAAAGACGGGAGCTGATATGGCAACGGGTTGGGGTATTTCCACGTTGCTTTATCATACAGTTTCCGGTACAGTTCCTGAAACGGCGGCATTTATCTGCACTATACCTGACTATGTTGCCATGCGCCTTTCCGGAAAGAAAAAGCCTCTTATACATTCATCGAACGCCGCGAGCCTCGGACTTTTTGATATTAAGAATTATAAATTCAGAACTGATCTGCTGGAAATGATCGGCCTTAGCACCGGACTTATCCCTGAAGTGACCGACGGAACTGAATTGGTAGGATATTATAAAAATATACCTGTTTCCGTAGCGATAGGGGATAATCAGGCAAGTTTTATTGCTTCTGTTAGAAATCCTGAAAATACGCTGCTGCTCAATTTAGGAACCGGAAGCCAGATATCTTTTTTGAGGACCGGTTATATCGACCTTAAGGGCACCGGTATGGAATTGCGCCCGCTTCTAAACGGTAAGTACATTCAGGTTGGTTCCGGATTATGCGGCGGGAGAGCAATTTCGATCCTCGAATCATTCTTGCGAAAAACGGCGGAGCTTGTTACAGGTGAACAATGTGCGAACGCTTATAAAGGAATCGACAGGTATCTTAACAGTCTGCTGAACAGCGGCTCTGAAACAGCTTTTGAACACAGCTTAAATGTCGATACTCGTTTTTGCGGAACGCGTCAGGATCCATCTTTAAAGGGCTCTGTAGGGCAAATAGAGGCTGATTATTTCACGCCTGAAGAATTAATCAAGGGATTCATGTTCGGCGTTGTCGAAGAATTAAAAGCAATGTACGATAACTGTTCCGGAGGCTCTACGGGGCAATTAAGCTCTGTTGTTGCGACCGGCGGGGCTATTAGAAAAAACAGATATTTAAGAGGTGTAATTGAGCGCGTATTTCAGTGCAAAGTTTCCGTGCCTGTTTGCAACGAAGCTGCGGCCTACGGAAGCGCGATGTTTGCATGCGTCTCTTCAGGAACGGCCGGATCATTGGATGAGGTCGCGCTAAATATTAAATATGAAGAAGGGGAGTAATCGAATGATAAACGGACTTTACAGCGGAAGCGATATATTTCTTGAAAAAGCCAAAGCGCTATATCCTGAATTTTATGATACAGAATATTATCCTTTGCCTGAATCATTGCCGACTGACAACGAACTCTGGCACGGTAAATCATTTACACTTGACTTCGGCACACACGTTGTCGGATATTTGACTTTGTCAATGCAATGCGATGGTGATCCGGGTTCTCCGCTCGAGGCTGTTTTTGAATTTGCCGAAGACCTCTGCGAATATGATCCGAGGCCGTACACCGGTGCTTTATCGTCAACGTGGATCCAGCGCGAGACTGTCTATATGGATGATCCGAACGCTCCGTTCGTTCTTCGTCGCAGGTACGCATTCAGATACGTTAAAGTTACGTTTCCCGCAAATACGAATTACAGCGTAAAATACAGATCATGCGTTGTCCGCGGCGTAACTTCCGCAGATATGAACGCTGTTTCTCCGCTTCCCGCCGGTACAGGAGAATTTATTCGCAAAATTGACGAAGTAGGCGTTCGTACACTTAAAAACTGTATGCAATCGGTTTTTGAAGACGGTCCGAAACGCGACCGCCGTCTGTGGCTCGGAGACCTTTATCTCCAGGCTAAAGCAAATTATCTGACTTTCAAGAATATCGATCTGGTTAAGCGCTGCCTTTATCTTTTTGCGGGGATCCCGCACGCGAACGGCGGCTTGAGTTCAGCAATCTATCAGGAGCCGATACTTCGAAATCAGGACTGGATATTGCACGATTATGCGCTGTTTTTTGCCGGAACACTTAAAGATTTGTACGAATTTGAAAAAGATCCGGAAATCGTAAAAGAATTGTGGCCTGTTGCGCTGCGTCAGGCTGAGATCGCTGTGGAGGCGGTTTCGGACAACGGGCTGGTCAATACAGCGTATTATTTTGTCGACTGGTGCGGACCTTTGGACAAATCCGCTGCCGCGCAGGGCATTGCGGTCACGATGCTTAAAGATACGCTGTTTTTGGCAGGTGTGGCGGGGGACAATGAAGCAGAGGTTTTCCTTAAGGGTCAGATCGAACGTCTGGAAGAAGCGTTGCGTAAACTCTACGATCCTGATGCGGGACTGTTCCGCGGCATTACCGGCCAGATCTCGGTGCAGTCACAGATGTGGGGCGCTTTATCCGGCGTGCTTGATCCAGTTAAGACGAAAGCGCTGCTTGAAAAGATCACTTCCGAAAAGGATTTGTGTGAAGTTAATACTGTGACACCTTACGCTAAACACTACCTGACCGAAGCGTTGTTCCGCGCCGGATTAAAAGAACAGGGTGCTGAATTGGTGCGTGAATACTGGGGCGGTATGGTAAACGCCGGAGCAGATTGTTTCTGGGAAGTTTACGTGCCTTCGGATCCTGATCTTTCTCCTTACGGCGATAAAAGAATCAACAGCTATTGCCACGCCTGGAGCTGCACGGCGAGCTATTTTATAAGAAAATACGGCTTAAAATGATATTTTGACCGCGGTGAACTGACATGGGATTAATTACGAATATATATAAGAAAAATCTCTTGATAAGGTACGATAAGGATGAAGCGATACCTTATTTCGATCATACTGATTTTCCGGGTCTGCTCTGCGAAGCGGGAGCTTTCGACAATACGGATAACGTTCAGATACATTATTTTACATACTGTTATCCGGACTATAAGACGGATAAATTGATATTATTCTGCCCGGGAATGGGACCGGGCCATACGGCATATCTTGCCGAGATCGAAACGCTGTGCAAGGCCGGGTACCGTGTTTTAACGCTCGATTATACTGGCTGCGGTTCGTCCGGGGGAGAGAAGATGGACTCTGTCAATGCTCCTACGAGGGACGTTATCGAATTGCTCGATCTTATTAAACCTTCAGAAGAAATTGTATTGGTCGGACATTCGCTCGGCGGGTATACTGCGCTTAACGTAATTAATTTAAGAAAAGATATTAAAAAAGCAGTAATTATTTCAGGTTTTATCAGTATCGCAGATGAGATGACGGGTTTCGTGAAATTGAGGATACTTGCGAACCGAATAAAGCGATTTGAAAAAAAACTAAATCCCAGGTATGGAAATATCGATAACGTGAAATATGTTGCCGAAACGACCGATAAATTGCTCTGGATACATTCAACGGATGATCCAATGGTCAATTATAAATTTAACGCCGGTAAAGTGGAAAAAGCCGGAAATCCGAACGTTAGTTTGATCACGGTCAATAACAAAAAACATAATCCTCAATACAGTGCGGATGCTCTGCGGACAATGAATGCGTGGATCGGAGGCTACAATAAGCTTATCAGCGAGAAGCAGCTTAATACTTTGGAAGAACGCCGAGCGTATTTTTCGGACAAGCCGATCGCTCGTATGACCGAGCAGGATCCGGAGATCTTTGAAAAAATCATCAGTTTTATCGAAGCTTGATTGAAATTTAATGAAAGGGGAGTTTACGAAAACGATCAAGGGCATATATTATAATCTCTATCTAATTGAACAAAATAAAAATTTTGTATCATAAGATAGCGCAATTTTAGCCGTTTCGGGCC
>JAFWQX010000190.1 GCA_017508875.1 Clostridia bacterium
AGGTATCGAAGTGGTCATAACGGGGCTGACTCGAAATCCGTTCTTCTAAGTGGAAGGCGGCACCTCCGGAAAACGCTGAAAACATGCGAAAACACGCGGAAAGCGGCGAAAAACTGAAGATTATGATTGGCTCAAATAATCTTCAAAAGACGGATTTCTAATGACTTTTCTAATGAGGCCCATTAGAAATTGATTAGAAAAAGCGGGTATCGTGGACGGACTCTGCGACATCTAAATTTTTTAGTGCTGCAATACTTTTGCAATATTTCTGTTGTATAATATAGGCGAAAGTCAACTTGGAACGGGGCTTTCTTGACTTTTTCGGGTCCAACAAAGTCCACCAACTTCTAATAAAATCCGCTAAAATCCATTAACAGGGACGGATTCGAAATCAGTTTGAGAGCAATCTCACGTGGGTTCGAATCCCACACCCTCCGCCAAAAAGCCAGTCTGCAAGCGGTTTCTCGCCGTTTGCAGGCTCTTTTTATTATGCGAGTCAAAATCATGGACTTTTTGTCCGCACCTGCGAAACTACCTTTATTAACAGTTATCAAGTTATCATTTGTCGCTCCCGCTTGTGGAAAGGATTTGGATCATCACTGTTGACCAACCAGGATCATATCATTTTTTTGCCTTGAGTTCAATTTTGCGATTTTTGCTCGTTTATGGCATTGTTTCAACTCCTTGTAAGATCTTCGAAAAAAGTAAGTTCTTTTTAAGAAACGCACTTTTCGTATGTAATGTGCAGTTTCCTTGTTTAATATGTGTCGGAAAAGCAACGAAAACTTTTTTCAAAAATTTTCGTTGTAACTATTGACATTACAACAAAGGCGTGCTATACTGTGCACAGATGAAACCACTACGGTTACATCAAATATATTTTCGGAGGAATCCTATCATGACAAACAAAGAAAAAGCATTGGCTCTCATTGGCTCTTTCGTATCCGGCGATCTTGAAAAGGCGAAGTCCCTTCTCGCTCCTGAGTACAAGCAGCACAATCTCGCCTTCGGCACAGGCGCAGACGCATTCGTAGCGGCGGTCGCCGGACTTCAGCAGGCGCCCGTAAAGACGACTGTCAACAATATCCGCGCATTTGAGGACGGCGAATACGTTTTCCTTCAGACCGTTTACAACTTTGCGGGTGCGGGCGAGCAGGTCGCGTTTGACGTGTTCCACTTCAACGCCGACGGCAAAATCGACGAGCACTGGGACAATCTGCAGAATGTGGCTCCTGCGAACCCCTCCGGTCATACCCAGATCGACGGTACGCTCCAGAAGAAAGATGTTGATAAAGAAGAAACTCGCCGCATCGTCGCGGGATTTGTGGGCGATGTGCTTCGCGGAGAGAACCCCGGCAAGTTGACCTCTTACTACGACGGAGACAAGTACATTCAGCATAACAGCGCTATTGCCGACGGACTGTCGGGCTTGGGAGCAGCGCTGGCAGCTATGGCGGAACAGGGCGTTTCCATGGTTTACGATAAAACGCACATGGTGCTTGCTGACGGTGATTATGCTCTCGCCTGCAGCGAAGGCTCATTCGGCGGCGTCCCAACGACCTATTACGATCTTTTCCGTGTTGAAAACGGCTTTATTGCCGAGCACTGGGACGTGATGGAAACGCTCGCGGCAAAAGAAACCTGGCAGAATTCTAACGGAAAGTTTTAATGTAACCATTGAATTTACATGAATTCTGTGATATAATACCTCTATGGAGGACCGGCTTATGCAGATTTCAAGTAGATTCACGATCGCCCTGCACATATTCACCTGTGTGGACGTATTCAAGGACGAATATAAAGTTACAAGCGACTTCCTTGCGGGAAGCATCAATACCAATCCCGTTATCATCCGCAAGATACTCTCGCAGCTCAAGAATGCGGAATTGATCACCGTTGCCAGAGGTACGGGCGGGATAGAACTGACGAAGGACTTGTCGGAGATCACCTTCTACGACGTGTACGAAGCGATAGGAGCAGTAGAAAACGGAGATCTGTTCCACTTTCACGAAAGTCCGAATCCCGAATGCCCGGTCGGCAGGAATATCCACGCTTTACTTGACGACAAACTAAAAGCGATACAGACCGCCATGGAAGATGAACTCAGAAAGTATACTCTGCTCGATCTTCGCACCGGTATGACAGAACTTTTAGAGGAAGAAAACAAGTAATAAAGATGCTCCGGGAACAAAAGAGTTTTCCGGAGCATTTTTCGGGAGAAAGTAATGAACACGTCGGATTATCTGAACTATATCGTAAAAGAGATCCACACGACCGTCGTCGCAACGGTTGATGACGAGGGGCTTCCCGTGACCGCCGCAATCGATATGATGGACAGCGACGGGAACAGTCTATACTTCCTGACGGCAAAGGGCAAGGGCTTCTATAATCGCCTGAAAAAACGTTGCTTTATCGCCCTGACCGCCGTTAAAGGCGAAAACACGATGACTTCCGTCGCGGTATCGGTACGCGGCAAGGTGCGCGAACTCGGTTACGAAAAAATACCGGAACTCTTTGAAAAAAATCCGTATATGCGCGAGATTTATCCGACCGAAGAATCCATGCA
>JAFWQX010000022.1 GCA_017508875.1 Clostridia bacterium
CTTTGACTGCAACTTTTTCAAGCTCGCGGAAATGTTCCTCGCCGAAGCGTTCAAAAATTTTCGGGATGGAAAGTTTTTGTTCCGCCTCAATTTTTTTATCAATGTCAACGAAGGGGCGTCCGAGTTTCGTCGTGAAATATTCGCTATCGCTCTCAAGCAGCGAAACGAGCACCGCAAACTCGCAGTTCTTTTCGTTTCTGTCGCGGTCAAGTTCTTTATAAAAGTCTTCATTCTTATGCTTTGTCGCGGTTTCGTCCATCTCGTTCTTCATCTCAAACATGATAGAGATAAATTCGACGCCGTCCGAAGCTTCGCGGTAGATGAAATCGCCTTTGCTTCCGGTGCGCGCGTCATTGTCCTTCTCAAAATATGCGTTCGGGAAAGCCATCATTCTGACCTGATTAAACTGTGTAAGGCAGTGCTGCTCTAAGCTTTCCCCCACCATTTTCGTTGACTGCCTCGCCTTGAAATCCTTGAGCCTTTCTATTTCTTCGTCACGCAGTTTAAGCTCGTTCTTCTGCTTTTCAATAAGATTGTTTTCTTTTAGTTCGTTTTCTTTCTTTTGAAGTTCGATGTCGGTACGCAGTTTCAGTATCTGCGTATCCAATTCGGTTAACTTAGTATCCTTATCGCGGACCGCCTCAGTAACGGCTAGCTTTCGTTCCACTTCGGCTTTGTTAAGCATGGCCCTTAGCTGCTCGATGATTTTATCCTTCTCGGACAGTTCGTTGTCCTTCCGCGTCAATGCTTCGCTGTGCTTTTTTTCCTGCTCCAGTTTCGCGATGCGCATGTCGTTCTGGCTGTTCTTTTCGAGTTCTTTTACGCGCTGTTCAAGTTCCTTCTCGAACTCTACGTCATGTATCTGGCGGACAATTTCAGCGTATCCCGTTTCATCTACCTGGAACACCTGACCGCAGTTAGGGCATTTAATCTCATGCATATACTTGCACCCGCTTTCGCACTTTTTTTCAGAGTCAATGATAGCACTAAAGCGCCGTTTTTTCAACACTTTCCATAAGCAAAGAGGAACGAGAAACGAGCAGCGAGCCATTTGCCCTACGGATGGCGAATATTGACCGTTCCGTTCCAAGGTAGTAAAATACAGAAGCAAAGGAGTTCAGGAAATTGGCGTCAGAAACAGTTAAAGAAAAGAATACAGAATACGAGTACAAACTAAAGCCGGCGGGGCTCGACCGCGATCTGGTCATAAAAAGTGCGGAAGGCATTTTCTCGCCTCGCAGGGCGGACAAAGGGACCGAAGCGATGCTGCGCGAATGCCGCTTCGAAAAGACGGACAACGTTCTTGACCTCGGCTGCGGTGCGGGTATCGTCGGAATAACTGCAGCAATATACGGTTCAAAAGTAACCATGGTCGATATTGACCCTGCCGCTGTTAATTATTCCGCTTTGAACGTTTCGGCTAACCTGTCCCCCGCCGAGTCCGCGCGTATCTCGCTGCTCGTCTCCGACGCATTCGAGAATATAACCGAGACCGGTTTTACGAAGATACTTTCGAACCCGCCTTATCACACAGATTTCTCTGTGGCCAGGCGTTTTATCGAGGGTGCCTTCTCGCATCTTTGCGTCGGAGGCGTGCTTTATATGGTAACAAAGAGGCTCGAATGGTATAAAAACAAACTCAGCTCCGTGTTCGGAGGCGTAAAGGTCAAGGAAGCCGGCGACGGATATTTTGTTTTCCGCGCCGAAAAGCGCGGCGGAACGCCGTACAATGCGAATAAGTCGCACAGTCACGTTAAATTCAGATCGGTCCCGGATGGAACGGATCCTTCAGGCGCGCTCGATTTTGTTTTAAACGCATTTCAAAAATCGCTTGCCCCGGTATGGACGGAAGAAGGCATAAACACCTTCAATAATCTGATCGACCACGCGCGCATACTGCCTGTCTTCAGATATTTTGAAGCGTACGACGATGTAAGAGGAAAAACGGTCGGAATACTTGCGGCGGACAACACACTGTCACACCTTTCTCTGCTTTTTGTTGACGCCGCATACAGATCAAGGGGCATCGGAAAAAGATTAGTTGAACTGCTCGAGCGTGAATCCTCGTCTATAGGATTGTCCGTAAACGCTGAACCTTCCGCGCTTCCGTTCTATCTTAAGCTCAGATTTCATCCCGTGAACCCGGGGCCTGAAGGCAGCGGCGTCATAGACGAAAAAGACGGTATAAGGAGCGTTAAACTTTATAAAAAGATAAAACATGATAAAAATAAATGGCAGGTTATTACACCTGCCGCAAATGCTGATGACCGGACTTGAACCGGTACGGACTTTTGGTCCGATGGATTTTAAGTCCATTGCGTCTGCCGATTTCGCCACATCAGCATCGTGCGTATTTTACACCCGGAGGAGACGGTATGTCAATATTGGCTGATAATATTAAAATTTTATATTCCGACGAAAGCATTGCCGTTGCCGTAAAACCGCGCGGGATGGTGAGCGAGCTGTCCGAAAAAAACGGCGAGTCTTTCCCCGAAGCGTTGAAGTCCGCCCTGTCGCTCAAAACGATATATCCCGTTCACCGACTTGACCGCGAAACCGAAGGGATCATGGTATACGCTTTGTCATCATCCGCCGCCGCTGCACTGTCAGAATCGATACGGAACGGGCAGTTCGTTAAAGAATATGACGCACTTATCCACGGAGTACCCGGCGAGACCGAAGCGGTTTTAGAAGACCTGCTGTTTAAAGACACGCGCACCTCTAAAGTATACGTAGTTAAACGCGAGCGTAAAGGTGTAAAGCGCGCTGTTTTATCTTTTAAAACAGTCGAAACGGTCGAACTCCCCGGCGGCTCCGGAAACGTCGCCACTCACGTACGTATAAAACTGGATACGGGAAGAACGCACCAGATCAGAGTCCAGTTTGCGTCAAGGAAACTTCCGCTTTTAGGCGACAGGCGTTACGGTGCGGGCGACAATTATCCCCCGATCGCACTTTCTGCCACCGCGCTGTCTTTTCCGCATCCCGCTGACGGCAGGACAATGTCTTTCGCGATACCGTTTAATTATCCCCTGCCGTAACTTCAGCCAGCACCTCACCTATCGGCGCGTTGATTTCCAGATCATTGTCCGGGTCAAGTTTGTAATACAGATGCTCCTTATTTATGATCACGAGGTGGCTTCCTCGGAAAAAACTTACGTACGATGCTGCGGGATAGACAGTTAAAGATGTGCCTCCGATTATAAGGAGGTCTGCGTTTCTGATAGCACGTATCGATTTTTCCACAGCCTCTTCCGGTAGCTGCTCCTCGTAGAGAGTCACGTCGCAGCGTATGATCCCCCCGCAATCGCACTTCGGGATCCTTTCACGGGACTTGAAAATATGATCTCCCGGATACGTTTTGCGGCAACGCATACAGTAGTTTTTCGCCGTCGTTCCGTGTATCTCGTAAACGTTCACGCTTCCCGCCTTCTGATGCAGGCCGTCAATGTTCTGGGTAACTATAGCTTTGAGTTTCCCATGCTTTTCGAGGCGGGCAAGTGCGTAATGTGCCGCGTTGGGCTTTATGTTTCTCGTGTCCATCTTCTGGCGGTAGAATTCGAAAAATACTTCAGGTTCGTTCACCAGGCACGAGTGGCTGAGCAGATATTCCGGCCTGTATTTTTCAAATCTGACGTCGTGCTGATTATACAGGCCGTCCTTGCTGCGAAAATCCGGAACGCCGCTTTCTGTTGATACCCCCGCGCCTCCAAAGAAGACAATATTATCCGACTCGTCAATAAAGTGTTTTAGTTTTTCGTATTTTTCATTCATTGCATGCCCCGCCTTTCCCGTTCTCTCACGTTCGATATTTTACACCGAAAAAGCACAAAGTCAAATCCCACTGGGCACTGGGCAACGAGAATCGATCAGAGTTCAGAGTTCAGAGGCGAACCGAGTGATGGCACGAATTTTGGGTCTCATGCGTTCCCTTCATTAATTCGCATTTCGGTCAAACAAAATTCTTAGCCATTCACTCGGCTTCGCAGAAGTTTAAGTGGAGTATATGGAGTTCAGAGTTGCAACTTGCC
This sequence comes from Clostridia bacterium, assembly GCA_017508875.1. Taxonomy (GTDB): domain Bacteria; phylum Bacillota; class Clostridia; order UBA1212; family UBA1255; genus UBA1255. The sequence continues at coordinate 4,032 of JAFWQX010000022.1, forward strand.
ACTTCCCACTTGCCACTTGCAACTTGCAACTTACCACTTGCCATTCTCCATTGATTTAAGGCTCATTTGACTACCTTATTTTTCGCCAGCGAAGCCGAGTGAATGGTTAAGAATTTCGTTTCCCCCGAAATTCGTACCATCACTC
>JAFWQX010000191.1 GCA_017508875.1 Clostridia bacterium
CTGACTGACTGACTGACTGACTGACAGTATTATCGCGCCGTTCACCATTTTTGTCAAGCACCTTTCCGTAAATTTTCGGCGGTTTCTTTACTTATCCTTGCATATATAAACCACCTATCATATTCTATCACGTTTTTCGCCTTTTTTCAAGTGTTTTTTCAAAGTTCTCAGCCTGTAGATGTAAATTTTCTTATTATTCAATCTCTGAATTGTCGGTAAACGCCGACAATTCGTTTTTTATGAGAAAAATCTTTCGCATTTTCTCTTGACAAACGAACAAACGTTCTGTATAATGCTATTTGTGATTTTGTCGCTTTATGCGGGAAAAGCACGAAAACTGAATATCGGTGTCAACATATTCAGCGGGCTTTACGCCCGACAATGCGGCGGCAGGCTAATGTAATTGCCGTACACGTTCCATCGCCTTCGGATCACAGGCGGAACGCGAAATCGTGATCCCGTCTCCTAACAAGAGCCGTTACATAGACACACTTTTTAAAGCGAGGTAGTTGTCTCGCCTTTTGGTGTTTCTATGCAGCGGCTCTTTTTGTTCTTTGACAACTGAATGACCGTCCGAACGGGATATGACTTCGCGATAACTGGGGACCCCGCAAAATCGAAGATTTTATGGGGAGAGGAGGAGCAACGAGCCGGATGAGCTTTCGTGCTTGCACGGAAGCGAAAAAGGCATAGTTTGCGACGACGAAGCGAAGCGACGCTGCGGTGAGATTCCGGGGCAGGCACACAAAAACGACGTTCGGGTAAAACGGCAAATGTAAATGTTTTGTAAAGAATTCGGAAAATGGGTGTTTTTTGCCATTTCTCGCTGCCTACCTTTTGAGAGGCAGTGGAATATGTGAAGTTTTTGTAAATATTTCGTCAATGTTGCACTTTTTGCCCGTTCTCGCTGGCTACATAGTGAGGGGTGTTGTAAAAAAGTGCTTTTCTCGCTGCCTACATAGTGAGGGAAACTTATAAATCCGTTATTAAATAACTGCCCCCAGTTTTGAGATCGCAATTACGAATACTGCGCCCACCTTGCGGAAAGTGACTGTCAAATTTGACCCCAGATCAGTGAAAGGATGATCGGGCTGACTGCAACTTTTGACCCCTATGATGACGGATATGACGGGTGTGACGGATTATTCGCTATGTATATCTATCAAATCTACGAAAGGACGTGAAACAATGTCAAAACGCAAAACACAGAAAAACGCTCTCGTTGAGAATGAAAGAGAGGAGGTGAAAACGATATGAACGGACTGAATATGTGTAACCGTGTGCAGGGCTTTGACACCATCGACGCCGATACGCTGATGAACAAGCCGCTGCCGAAAAGCCGATTTATTGTCGAAGGTCTTGTGCCTCAGGGGGTTAATATCCTCGGCGGCGCGAGCAAGATCGGCAAAAGCTGGCTGATGCTCGATCTGGCGCTGACAATCGCAAAAGGCGAGCCGTTTTGGGGAATGGAGACGTTGCAGTGCGACGTATTGTATCTCTGCCTTGAGGATTCGTATCAGCGGATCCAGGATCGTCTGATGAAGCTGACCGACGAAGCGCCGACGAATCTGCGCTTTTCCGTGACAGCGGGAACGCTCGGAAACGGACTGGAGCAGGAGATTTCGGATTTTCTTCATTCCTATCCGCAAACGAAACTGATCATCATTGATACGCTGCAGAAGATCCGCGCGCCGAAGACGGGCAACGCGGACGGCGTTTACGCGAGCGACTATGAGGATATGTCGGCGCTCAAAAAAGTGTCTGCCGAGCGCGGCGTTACGATCCTGCTTGTCCACCATCTGAGAAAGCAGAAGGACAGCGATGTCTTTAATCAAATCTCCGGCTCGACCGGAATCATCGGCTCAGCGGATACGGCGTATGTGATGATGCGCGACGCGCGCGGAAGCAACACGGCGAAATTGATCGCCACCGGACGCGATATCGACTATCAGCAGTTTTGCATCAACTTTGAAAAACTGCATTGGGTGATGGTCGAGCGCAAGGACGGAGAAGAACTGAGAAAGGAGCGTATCCCGCAATTTCTTTTTCAGTTGGTGGACTTCATGCAAGAGCGCGAGGAATGGTCGGGAACGACGACGGAACTGCTCGACGCGCTCGGTGAAGAGGAGACCTCGCCGGTCTCGGCGGCGAAATCCATCGTGCATTACTACTATGAAATTCTGTACCCGGCGGGGATTGATTTTAAAGCAACAAGAACGAGCAAAGCGCGGGTACTGAATTTCAAAAAGCGTGACGGATGTGACAGCAGTGACGGATGAATTGCTATATACCCCAATAACCGTCACAAGCGTCACACCCGTCACCAGTGTAGAAAGTTTTAACGGGGTGCAGGGAGGTTTTTTCTAAAAACCTGCCCTGCCGGGAAGACGGCCGCAGTCGTCGAGGGCGGAGCCCTGACCGCAAGAGATATTCTGCGCCCACCGGGCGCAAATATCCGCAGCGGTAAGCCGCCTCGCAGAGCCCACGACCATGACATCTTTGCAGCTTTGCTGAAAGTGTCATAGTGGGTTACGCGCTTTGAAAAAGCTGCGTAACCGCGAAGCGAAACATTGTAAGAAAAATATGAAAGGAGCGATGAACTATCGCAAAGAAGAACTACAGCGTCGCCCGCGTAAAGGCGTACACGACGGACGGCGTAGGAAAGATCGAACGCCATAACGAACGCAAGAACAAGAACTACGGAAACATGAACGTTGTCCCGGAGCGGTCGCCGATGAACGTCCACTTCAAAGATCCCGGTGGGATGACCTACAACGAAACGCTGAAAAAGATGCTCGAAGAAGGCACGGTATCCCGGCGCGGTCAGAAGGAAAACGCAAAGGTATTTGACGAAATGGTGGTGGATATCAACACACAGTATTTTGAAGAACACGGTGGGTACGATTACGCCGTCCGCTTCTATGAGGAGGCGTATCGCTTTGCCGTAAGCGAATACGGCGAGGAGAATATCATTTCGGCAGTTATGCACGCCGACGAGCTGAATAAGGCGATGACCGCCAAATACGGGTATCCGGTATACCACTACCATATGCACATTGTCGCCATCCCGGTGGTGGAGAAAAAGATACTCTGGACGAAGCGGTGCAAGGACCCGAAGCTCGTCGGAACGGTAAAGGAGACGATCCGGCAGATCAGCCATTCAAAGAAATGGAAGTCCGCACCAAAGCTCGATGAGCGCGGCGAGCCCGTCAAGAATCCCGACGGCACTCCCGTTCTCGTCACGTCGTACAGTCTTTTGCAGGACAGATTCTTTGAGCACATGAGCGGCGCCGGATTTGAGGATTTCGTGCGGGGTGAGCGTGGCAGTACGACGGAGCATCTTTCCTCTCTCGACTATCAGATCAAAAAGGACACCGAGCGACTGAATGAGATCAAGGCGAAAATCGAAAAAGAGCAGGTCGTATATGATACCATTCACCCGGAAAACAAGACCTTTATGGAGATCGACGATATGGGCAAGAAAGGCATCACCGGCAAATACACCGTGGCGAAGGAGGACTACGAAACGCTGACCAACCTTGCCAAAGAGGGCATTTCAAGCCGAGGCAGGATCCGCGATCTGAAGGACGAAAACAGTCGTCTTCGCAACCGCGTATGGAGTCTCGAAAGCCAAATAGAGCGTTTGCAGGACTATATTCAGCGCCTTGAAGACTTCTGCCGCCCGTATCTGGAAGCGATGAAACGATTCCCGGAGAAGGTCAAAGAATTCTTTACGAACCTGCTGAAGCCGAAGGAAAAGGTGAAGGAGCAGGAGCCCGAAATCCAAATCAAACCGAAAAGAAAGAAAAAGGAGGAAATCAGCCGATGAACGAAGACAGATTCATCATAGGGATCGGACAGGGGGATCACGAATACACCGTCAACGGGGTGAAATATATCGTGAATCCGGTATTCAGACCGTTCGATTTCAAAAACTTCAAGGACACCCTTGCGGAAGTGGTCGAAAAGTATATCAAAAACGACCTCGCAGACTGGACAAATGACGAAAAAGGTGGTATAATGAGCACGGAATGTGTATCGACTGCCGGAAAGGAGGACTAATGCAGTCGAACAAGAAAAAACAAAACGCGGGGATCACCGCTCTGTACTGCCGCCTGTCCCGTGACGACGGCACCGAATGCGAAAGCAATTCCATTGCCAATCAGAAGAAGTATCTGGCTCAAAAGGCAAAGGAATACGGCTTCACCAACACGAAATATTACCTTGACGACGGCTACACAGGTACGAACACCAACCGCCCCGGATTCCAGTCGATGCTCGACGATATTGATGTGGGCTTCGTCAGCGTGGTAATGGTCAAGGACCTGTCCCGTCTCGGTCGTGACTACGTGGCGGTCGGCTCGTTTCTCGACAGCTATTTTCCCGAGCACGGCGTCCGCTTTATCGCCGTAAACGATATGGTGGACAGTGCGGAGGGAGAAAACGAGATCGCGCCGTTCAAAAACGTTATGAACGAAATGTACGCAAGGGATATTTCGCAGAAGATCAAGACGTCTCACAGACTTCGAGGCAATATGGGAGAACCGCTCGCACCGCCGCCTTACGGCTATATGAAAGACCCGCTGAACAAGAAAAAGTGGGTGATCGATCCGGAAGCGGCAGGCATTGTGCGGGATATCTTCCGTATGTGCATCGAGGGCAAGGGCAACGAGACCATCGCCCGGCTTTTGCAGGAACGGCAGGTGCTCGTCCCGATGGCGTACTGGCAGAGCAAGGGTTTACCGCGCGGAGGCAAGAAAACGCAAGAGAACCCATACAAGTGGTGCAAGACGACGGTAGCGAAGATCCTCTCTCAGCAGGAATACTGCGGCGACGTGATCAACTTCAAGTCATACTCGAAGTCGTTCAAGAACAAGACGCGCATCCAGAACGACCCGTCCCAGTGGAAGATATTCAAGGACGTCCACGAGCCAATCATCAGCCGCGACACCTTTGAGCAGGTGCAGGCGCTTGTCGCCAAAACGAAGCGCCGTGCGCCGAACAAAAAACTGGCGGAAAAGAATATGTTTTGCGATATTCTCTATTGCGCGGACTGCGGGCATAAGATGTGGTTCAACGTGTGTCATCCGAACACGAGCATCACCCACTTCAAATGCTCCAATTACAAAAGCAACAGAGGGACCTGCGAAGGCACCCACTATATCCGCGCCGATTCGCTTGAAACGGTGGTGCTGATGGAACTGAAGAAGCTGACGAACTATCTGAGGGACGACGAGGAGGAATTCGCCGGCATTCTCGAAGCCAAGACGAACAGCAGTATTGCTGCTCAGCAGAAAGCCACTCAGGAGGCGCTTCAGAAAGCTATCGTACGCAGTAAAGACGTGGACAGGCTCTATGAGGGACTGTATGAGAATATGGTGAACGGAAAGGTCACAGATCAGTGGTATATGCACATGTCGCAGAAGTATGAGCTCGAACGCGGCGAATTGCAGGACAAGATCAGGAAATACCGGGTGGAGCTCCTCGGTTTAGAGGACGTCCGCCACGAAAAAGATCACTTTCTCTCAGCGATACGCACTTTTATGCGGATGCAGACGCTCACACCCGTGCTTCTGCGGGAGTTGATCGACAAGATCGAAGTCCACAGGATCGAGGGGACCGGTAAAAACCGTACCCAGCAGATCACGATCCACTACAAATTCATCGGTGCGCTGGAGATCCCGGCGGGGCCGAAAAACGAACGTCTCAAACTCGATACCCGTCGCGGCGTCGCGGTCGAATATCTTCCAAACACCGTGACCGCCTGACAAAAAACGAGCAGACTCACCGAGCCTGCTCCCTTACATACGAATATCAGATAAGTTGAATATATAGAAAAACTGAGTGTCCATAACTCACTTGCGTTATGAACACTCAGCATGGTACGGATAGCAGGACTTGAACCTGTATGGATTCGCCCCACACGGACCTGATGGTAGCGTGACTTTGGCGAAAAATATGTGCCTGCAGATATTTTGCCTGCGTATTACCCACTGATACTTTTCCGTACCAGTCCAGTTACTGTTGCTCAGCAATTACCCCTGAATACCATTCAAATGTCTGACTGATAACATCGCTGGCATATGCTAAGAGGAACAATATGAATGACATAACCAAACAATAACTGGCACAATCTATTCTAATATTGTTGTTAAAATAACAGCTGTGTTCTGAATGTTATCATCTGATTTACTATTTCCAACAGAAACATGAATATCCGATACTACTGCCAGAGATCCCTGCGGCGTAACAGTTAATGTCTGTCTTTCTATTTCGTATGACATATAAGGATATTTTAAATATGCTTCTTTTAACTTGGTGTCAATTGTGCTGGTTAGAGATTCATTATCGACACTTATATTTGGATAGTCAATAAACACTTCTCTGCAGCCAATATTAACCGTTCTAATATCACCTTTAGAAGTAATAGTAATACTTAAACAATCCGATGTTCTGAACGAATTAATATATTTCACAAAATAAAACGTATAAAGATTAGTTTTTATATTGTCGCTTTGAAGTGAGTAATCACTTATTTTTTCTTCTATCACATATTCTTCTACATCTATATAGTCTTTTGCATATTTAATTGCTAAATTTCTCGCATAATCATACGAATCTTCAAGATTACCGTCATCGTAATAGTATCCCTTCTCGAAAAACTTATGAAATCCGGCAAAACTACCATCTCTAAAAAGATACACCATCAAATTGTCTTCGTCACTTTTATAGCAATCCACAATTTTAGGTCCCCAATAAACAAAAACCGAGTGATCATATTTAGCCATGCAGTGCTTATCAAATATTGTTATCTCTTTAATTTTATCCACGTTAGATTCATTACTCTGCCACCAATCTTTTTCAGGTGACTCTATTATTCCGTCGTTAGCGATTTCAGTGATAAAACATCCATAAGTAACTTGGTTGATCGTTTTTGATTTACTGCAAGAAATCATCCCTAAAAACAGTATAATAGCAAAAAGCATAATTGTTTTTTTCATATTTGCTCCTCCTTAATTATAAAAGCATAAATCGTGATTACCGCCTAAAGCATATATTTCATCCATATGGTGAGTATAATGCTCATAATCAATAGACAAAATAGCTTCTTCAACGGTGTAGTGCTCTGTTCCAAGAAGCAATTCTATAAAACTGACTGCAAAACTGTTGCAATCACCAACAGTAGTAACATCTTTAAATCCAATTACAGTTTCCGCACCTTGACAGACCATTTTTTCAGTAATGTTAACAGGATTATTGTTAATAATATGTGCTTCAGAAAAATCTTTTCCTGTATTGCATGTTAACAATACAATAAGGTGAGTATCCTCTAAATGTAGATTATTAATATCGCTCATTGTTAATTCAGTTGGAATCCAAGCATTATCAAGTTGTATTGAAGTTTTTGATCCATGTGTATGAATAATAAAAATTTCATTGTCAACAAGAAGCCTTTTAACTGTCTGCTTGGAAATACTTGTATAAAAATCTTTATATGCATATTTCCCAGTTTTATTGAATAATATTGAATCAACTCCGCTAAAATATCCATTTCTTGAGATATTATTTTCATTAAGCGCCAATAATTTATAGACATCCTTTCCAAATAAATCTAATTCCCATTCATCTCTATAATTCGTATTGTCCGTATACAGCAACTGTTGAATATTGCATCCATTGCTATTTGCATTATTTGACGATATGCTCATAACATACATATCCAGTTCATTCGGCGGAAAGTAGTTGTCAAGGCCATTGTCCGTCACCAATATATAGGCTCCGGATACTGCTTTCTTGATTTTCCATTTCTTACCGTCATCTATGCTGCTCGAGTCTATGACAATATTATCGTCAAAAGCCGTATCATGTTCCTGGCTCAAATAATATGAAATGTTGCCGGAATTAGCTGAAACGATTGAATAATAATCATTTTCTGTTCTGGTAAATATCCACCTCTGCGTTGCTCCTCCGTGAAACTCCCACTGATGCACGTTAGTACCGTCTTCCATTTCCTGATGATAAATGTCAACGTATTTGCCGGAATGCTTATTCTTCAAAAAATAAGTTCCATTTGCAACGTCTGTTACCTTCATATAAAAACTGGTCTTAATCGTATTCCACGGAGAATTCCATCTTACTTGTATACAATCAAATCCACTTTCTAATCCTTTAATTGTTGCATTAGGCAAAGCACTATTTAATGAGACAAACCCATCTGTCGAGCTCCAAAAAAATGACTGTTCCATATACGAACCGGAGTAACCGACTGGAAGGAAGTTGTTTCTTTCTTCTTCAGGAGCTATGTATTCGGTGCTATAGTCTTCTACTACCTGTTGTTTTTCAGTATCGTAAAGATATATCCCTTTGGGGACGACTGTTACTCTTTCCGCAAACCACAGCGCGTAAAGAGAACCGGAACTCTGTCCGAGCACTGCAAATGCGCCATCATTTGAACTTCCGCCCATTGCCTGTACCGCTTTGCTTGATTGTCCGTTTTGCGTCAGACGGATATATTGCGAAGAATACGGTCTGGATATTGCCCATTTCTCACTGTCGGGTACTGTTGCCGCATAATCCATTGTACCAATGTTGTGCGTTGTTACATATGTGTTGCTCCCGCTCTGAAAAGCCGACAATCCCATAAACAGCATTCTCACTGGGCGGACACTGTAGCGTCCGTATCCAAGATACCTTATTTTCCACATCTGCCGAATCCGGTCATAATCGGAATTACCTGCATATATAAGATTATTTTGTCTTACTTTATGTTCTTCTTCGATGACTCCGTCAACTGTTAAATATACGCTCGCCTCCGCGTTCTTCAGCGTATAAACGCCGTCTTCTATTACAACATATATCATTACAAGTCTGCTGTCGCCGCCGGCAAATACTGTCACAAAAGTAGTGCCGGCTTTGATTCCGGTCACCAGACCGGTAGATGAAACAGTTGCGATATCGGTGTCATAAACGGAATATGTAATAGTTGCTCCCGGCGGATCGACTGTAACCGAAAGCTGATATGTATCATCTTCTTCCACGTCAACGCTGTCATCGTTAATTATTAATGACGAAGTGTACGTCAAAGATAAATACGGTCTGTTCGAAGTCCCGGAATACTCCGTCGAATACAGCGCCCGGCACTGGGAACTCTCCGTGCCACCCATGATGAAAATGAAACAGCCGTTGCCGTTATACGAGCCATTTTTCCAGGCTTTGACCAGATTTGTAATGTTAAAATTTGTCCATTGATCGCCGGAAAGAGTTCCGCCGTAATTTGCCGAGGTGTCGAAGGATCCGTAATTGTTCCACGTAACCGAAGTTTCGGTCCAGGTCGGTGATCCCGTTATTGGGTGAAGTTTAACTGTTTTTGTGGAATTGCCGGTCGCTTCTTTCGCACTGAACGAGACATTTGTTATCTTATCCGCGGTGAGATTCTGGTAAGTTGAATTGTTCAGCAGGCCGCTCAATTTAACGACTGTCCGGGCGAGGCCGTACGTCGAATCGGTGTAGCCAATACTCTCGTATTGCCACGTGCCGGCATTCAGATTCGGCTTAAGGGCGAAGACGGGAGCGTCAATTATTAATGACGTGTCTGACATCGTACCGATTTCTAAGCTCGGATCGATCACCACAGGATAAGCTGTATTCGCATCGTCAAGGAATTCCCTGGGCGCAGCAACGGTCAATAAGAATTTTCCGCGGCCTTCGTCAATGACACTCATTTCCCCTGCAGTAAAGCGTCCGTTGGCGTCATAA
>JAFWQX010000192.1 GCA_017508875.1 Clostridia bacterium
CTGAACTCCCTAAACTTCATTTGAACTTCTGCGAAGCCGAGTGAATGGCTAAGAATTTTGTTTATTTGTTGTGCTCCAGACACCCATTACCTTCTTCGGGCATGCACGAAGCCGGATAGATGGCTAAGAATTTTGTTTGACCGAAATGCGAATTAATGAAGGGAACGCATGAGACCCAAAATTCGTGTCATCATCCGGTTCGTGCTTTGACCGAAATGCGAATTAATGAAGGGAACGCATGAGACCCAAAATTCGTGCCATCACTCGGTTCGCCTCCCCCTCACCTTCCGATGTCCCGGTGAACAAGAGAAACATTGACGCCCGCATCCGAAAGGCGGCGAGTCAGCTCATTGGCGACCGCGACGCTCCTGTGCCTGCCGCCGGTACACCCCACGGCAATAACGAGCGCCTGCTTGCTCTCGCGCCTGTAAAGCGGTATCAGATAATCAAGCAGCGCACAGACCTTGTCCATAAAAACCCCCGCACTGCCGTCGGAAGCCACGTACGCCGCGACCGGAGAATCATTGCCCGTAAGATTCCGAAGCTCCGGCACATAATAAGGATTCGGCAGAAAACGCACGTCAAACATAAGATCCGCATTGGCCGGGACAGAATATTTATAGCCGAAAGAAATAACTTCAACGGTCATTTCCCCGACTCCGGACCCGTCTCCGAACAGATTGCGTATGCGCGCCTTCAGCTCCCATATAGTCAAACTCGTCGTATCGATCACGTAATCCGCACGCTCGCGAAGCGGCGCAAGGATCTCGCGCTCTTTAAGAATAGCCCCCGCGTTATCGCCGCGCACAGCCAGAGGATGAAGCTTCTTGTTTTCAGAATGGCGGCTGATGAGGATCTGGTCCGAACAGTCGAGGAAAAGAATGTGCACGCTCACAGCAGTGCTGCTCATCTGCTCAGAGAAGTTCAGAAGGTCGTCAACGAAATCCCCTCCGCGCACGTCGAGCACGAGCGCGTACTTACCGTTCTGCCCCTCGCTGCCAGAGCAAAGCTCGCCGAACTTCGGCAACAGGAAGATCGGGAGGTTGTCAACGCAAAAATAACCCATATCTTCCATGAACTTCATTGTCTGGGTCTTTCCCGCACCGGACATTCCGGTGATGACAACAAATTCCACTTACAGTCTCTCCTTCGCAAATTTGATCTCCGGTTCGAGCATAACTCCCGAATCCGCAAACACTTTTTCTCTCACCGCGTCAATAACCGCGCGTACGTCTGCGGCAGTCGCCCCGCCGCGATTTATTATAAACCCGCAATGCTTCTCCGAAACCTGCGCGCCGCCGATCCTGAACCCCTTCAGCCCCGAAGCCTCAATAAGCCTCCCCGCAAAATCGCCGGCGGGGCGTTTAAACGCGCTGCCCGCGCTCGGAAACTCAAGCGGCTGCTTATCCCTCCTGCGCGCGTTCAGCTCACGCATCTTCGATGCGATCTCATCCCTTGTCCTGCCCTTCAGCAGGCGGAAATACGCGCCTGTAACTATCGCGCCGTTCTTCTGGTAAGCGGAGTCGCGGTATCCGAACCGCTGCGCCTCCCCTTCGAGCACGCCCTCTTCCGGAGCGCCCGAACCGGCAGAAATATAGCAGCTTTTTATCACGCACTGGGACAATTCTCCTCCGTACGCGCCCGCATTCATCAAAACTCCGCCTCCGACGCTCCCGGGGATACCCGAAGCAAATTCGAGCCCGGATAACTCATTTTCGCACGCGTAAGACGAAAGCGCGCTCAGGAGCGAACCTCCGAAAGCGTAAACTACCGCGCTTTCGTCATCTTCTTCTATGATCCTGAACCCCTCTGTACCGGCGCCGTCGCATAGCCTCACGACCGTCCCGCGGAACCCCGCGTCGTCAAACACGAGATTGCTCCCGCGCCCGATCACGTAATACGGCGCCCTTTCTTCGAGCAGTACCGCCATCACCCGTTTAAGGCTGTCCGCGTCAGACACGTTCACCAGCTGATCCGCCGGCCCTCCGATCCGGAACGTCGTATATCTTTTCAGCAGAGCATCTTTCTTCACTTTGCCGCTTCCGGCGGCCGCGCATAATTTTTCGTACATTGCAAATCTCCGTCGCGTTTCAGGACCGCAGTTCTGTCAGCGGCACTTCTTTTTAAGCTCAATAGTAAGGGCTGAAACTGCTGCCGCCCTCCGGAATTCCTCCGTTTTCAAAAACGCGCTTATTAAGCTCCTTTGCGGCATTGTACCCCATCATCTTCTGGCGGTTGTTCATTGTCGCCGCCTCAACTATAACGGCCAGGTTGCGCCCGGGCATAACGGGTATCGTAACGCTCGGCACCTTTATTCCGAGTATTTCCGTATACGTATCCTCAAGTCCGACGCGCTCGTATTCCTTGCCCTCGATCCACTTTTCGAGCTGGATGACGAGCTGGATGTTTTCCGTCATTTTTACGGCTCCGACGCCGTACAGGCGCTTTACGTCAACGAATCCTACGCCTCTTATTTCGATCAGGTGGCGGATAACGTCCGGCGCGCTTCCTACGAGCGTTTTGTGGGATACCCGGCGTATCTCTACCAGGTCGTCGGCAACGAGTCTGTGCCCCCTCTTTATCAGTTCAAGCATCGTCTCGCTCTTGCCCACTCCGCTCTTTCCCTGTATCAGCACGCCTTCGCCGTACACTTCGACGAGACCTGCGTGCATCGTAAGCCTCGGCGCGAGCTGTACGCACAGATATCTGTTCAGTTCGCTGTATAACGCCGTAGTGGCGATCTCAGCGCTGAGCACCGGGATGCCGTATTTTTCGCCGAGCGTAAGCATTTCGGGATACGGCCTCAGCGCGCGGGCAATGATAAGGCACGGGAATCCCATGCCGAACAGTTTGGCAAGTTTTTCTTCGCGCACGTGTTCGTCAAGGCTGCCTAAATACATCATCTCGGAATTTCCCATGAGCTGTATCCGGTCGTGGGTGAAATCTTCGGTATATCCCGAGATCTCGAGGCCAGGGCGGTTAAGGTCAGGCGTGGTGATGAGGATTTCCCCGGCCCTTCCGGCGCAGCACAGCAGTTCGAGCTGCATCTCTTTTATTATCTTTTCAAGGCTGACGCTGTAAACGTCATTAACGCCGTCTTTTCCCATCGGAATTTGTCCTCCTCCGCCAAGTCATTATAGCGGCCGCTGCAGGTCACTCAGATTATTATGAACACGATCAGCAGCACGACGGATACGGCGATTATTACGCCTCCTACGCGCTTGTAGATGTCCATATCGTGCCACTCGGGAATCTCATCTTCGCCTTTGCGGTTGAAGAAATGCCAGAGCTCTTCGGCGAAGAATATAATAAGAACTCCTCCGGCAGCTATTGCCGCCACGATCACTGCCTGAAGCACGCTTACGAGCGGTTTCTTTCCGAAGATCATAGTTTTGAAAACGTTTTTGCTGAATCGTCCGAAAGGTTCCTCGTCTTTTCCGTAGATCTCTCCTCCGTCCGGGTCAATTTCGGAGTAAGTGACTTCGGCCGCCTTTTTTGTTTCTCCGCGCACGGAATATGAATATGCGTACGGCACGAGCGTGTAGTCCGGGACTTCGTCGTTAATATCGACGTCTATCTCGCTTTCGTCACGCTCGACAGGCACTCTCAGGCTGACAACGATATTATACGTCCCGCTTTCGTCCTGCGACAGCACGCCCTGCATCACTTCGTCGCCGACAAAATAAAACTCGTACAGAACGTCGCTGTTCGCCGGATCGGAATCGCGTACGTAACGCACGTTGTCAATAACGCCCGTCCGGTTGTCCCCGAACGTGCGCGTAAGCAGCGTCAGCAGGCTCAGCACCAGCAGACATCCCATAAGTATTGCAACGTTGCGCCCTTTGTTCATTCCGCACTCCCGTTCCGCCCGATAAGCGGCAGCTCTTTAGTCGAGCATATTCCTTTCTTTTGCCGATCTGTATAGCTCACGCGCCGTTTCCGGACTGTCTTCGCCTTCGCGGTTCTTTACCGGTGCGAATTCATCTTCGCGTTTAACACGCAGAATACCCATTTTTTCGTACCGGCAGAAGGCGTCAAATATAAATGCTTCAAATTTATACGCGTTAGGCTTATCGGGCATAACGATCTGCCCGTCCGCATCCACGAATTTCGTTTTTTTCACTGCTACGTGGTACGGAAGGCCTTCGCTCCCCGCGTCTTCAAGCGCTTCGACGCTGAAGATGTTGCAGAGTATATGTGCGTCTCCGTAAATGAACTCGTTCTTTTCATTAACGGCTTTAGCCATTTCGTCGGAGATCTCAGTGTATTCGACGACGTAAGGGCGCCCGTCCTTCAGACAGAACACTCCCGCCTTCTCGTAAGGATCGCGCTTTATGAGTGATTTACCGGCGCAGGGATAACGGTTAAGGCATGCGAAACCGATGAAAAGCGGGTCGCACAGCTTCACCAGGACGTTGTCAATGCCTCCGATGAACGCGTATTTGATTCCTCTTTCCTTCATGTCGCTGACAATGCCTCTCGCGTGCATCGCGCGGAATATTCCGCCGTGGCCGTCAGCGCCCATTTTCACCGAAACGGGCGTATCGCGGACAATTTTTCCGTCAAAATCCACCATCGGCAGCATAAACTGTGTGAAGAATCTGACGTTCGCCGGATCGTATCCGAACCAGCCGTTTTCCACGAAAAATGCTCTCGTCGCGGCGTCGTTCTCTTCGCTCGTCATAATATACCACGGGATCTGAGCCGCGCCGCAGAGCGCCGCTCTTCTCAGCAGCCGCTTCGCCTGTATTTCAAACAGCGAATGTTCTTCCACGCCGATATCGAACGTGCCCTTAGGTCCGTTATGTCCGAGCCTGGTGCCCTGGCCGCCCGCCATCGTCACGGCCGCGAAGCCGCCTTTCCGGATCAGTTCCTCTCCGGCTTCGATATATTTCCGCCTAAGGGCGGGAGCGAGCTCAGCTGCGACTGTTACAGGTATAGGCGTTATGGCGCCTTCCGCTCCGCCGGCCTTCCCCTCTTTGGCCATATCGTACAGCTTCGAAACGAGTCCGAGATCTATCTTCGATATGGTCGCGGCGGCGTCGATCAGAGCGGTAAGTTCGCTCTGTCCGTATTTGTTCAGTTCTGTTTTAAGTGTTTCAAGATCCATTTTCAATTATCTGTTCAGCAAAAATTCAATTATTTGTTCAGCATGAATGCACCGGCGGGGTTGCCCTCGCTGTTGGCAAGGTTTATCGTCTCTCCGAAGTAGTTTTCGGAAACGGTATTGTACGCGACGCCTGCAAGTTCAAACGACGCTTTGACTTCTACGGTATCCTTGCCCGTGATCTTTGCGGTGACTCCGTTCGCTTTGGGCGTATTCGCTGATGAGAGGCCTGCAAATCCTTTAACTTCGGAAGCGCCGTCGATCGTCTTAAGTCCGTCGCCAACGTTCTTGAACTTGACCGTCGCGGTCTTTCCGTCTTTGCTGTACGTTACGGATTCGACGATAGGCCCGGTCGCCTTTTCCATTGTCATACCTGCCTCGCCGTTGACCGCAAGCGCGATATTTGCGCCTCTGAGTCCCTGCTCGTATTTGCAGTTGGGATGCAGGCTGTTGAAGAACGTGCGGTCGTTCCAGGCGTCGCTCGATACGATCTGGTAGCTGTTGGGCAGCGTTACGACTATTTCACCCATCTTTGCGCGGATCTTTCCGAGATCCATGAAGTGCCAGTCGCCCTTATGTCCGGCCGGTTTCTGGTAGATGGACGGGAATTCTACGAAGTATACGGGGAAGTCTTTATTGATAAGGTTATGTGTGGAGCGCATGTAGGTCATGAGTGCGTTGAACGTCGTGACGTATTTTGCAAGCAGATGATCCTGGAAATCGCTCTCGCCCTGGTACCACAGCACGCCTGCGATCGCGTAGCGCTCAAACGGGTACATATATTCGTTGTACAGGAAGCGGCCCCATTCCGCGTTAACGCCTTCAGTTACGTAGTAGCCCTTGCTCTGGTTCCAGGTATCGGTCTTGCACTGCTCTGCCACCTGGTTGGGAACGAACGCGCCGATAGGTCTGCCGTTGCCGTCGATCTCTATCATTCCTACGGGAACTTTGCCCTCGGTCGCATGTACGTATTTAAGCGCAAACAGATAGCCGATCGCCGAGAACTGAGAAACTGTGGCGTTGTTCGCAACCTTCCACGACGATCTGTTCGCAACGTCCTTATTCACGTCTTCAGTGCCTCTCTTCAGCTTCGTAGGAGTGGCCTGAGTGTTGTAGTGGAGGCGGATGGGCAATGTCTTATCGATTGCCTTGCTGCCTCCTTTTTCGGCGTCGTTCGCGTCAACGACGGTCCAGTGGATCTGCATCTGGTATGCGCAGTTCGACTGGCCCATGACCATATATACGTCGCCAACGAGTACGTCGGTGAATTCCACTTCTTTAGTGTCGGTGTATATTCTGAGAGAATGGCCCATTTCCGCGTTCGCAGGCAGTTTCTTTTTAAACGTGATCACCCATTCGCCATCTTTTATCTCTGCTTCGGAGAACATTCCCATGAACTCTCCGGAGACCTTCTTACCGTTCTCGCTCTCGTCTGCCCAGCCCCATACGCGGATATGTTCGCCGCGCTGCAGGACCATGTTTTTGCTGAAAGCTTTGGAAACGGTGAAATCTGCCGCGTAAGGAAGATCGAGCGGTTCGTCTATACCTGTTTCGGGCGCTTCGGTGGGAGCCTCGGTAGGAACTTCCGTCGGAACTGCCGGATCTGTACCGGGTTCCGAAGTGGATGCAGGTTCCGCCGGTTTGCATGCCGCGAAACTTACGGCGAGTATGCCGCAAAGAATGATGATCATAAGTCTGTTCTTTTTCATATTTTTTCCGCCTTTCTTAGCTGTCGCAGCCGTCCAGCAGTACGTTCGAAACTCCTGCTTCCGAGCCGTTCCTGATGA
>JAFWQX010000193.1 GCA_017508875.1 Clostridia bacterium
CGGTTGCTTCGGTCAGTTTATATTTGTTTTATGGCAGTTATGTCGCGTTTAGCCCTTTTTATGTAAGAATAAAATCTACTCGGATAAAGAGGCTTTGGGAGTAGAAGTTAACTTTTCACTTCAGCATAAGACTAGTAACGAGTAGCGAGTAGATATGAACGAGCAACGAGGAGCGAGTTAAGAGTTAAGAGTTCAGATTTCAGTGTTTAGAGTTCAGAGTTCGGAGGCAAGGCAGAGCGAATGCCGGATGCTGCAGTGTGAATTGCTAGTTTATACGGCCGCATTCCGCTTTTTCCCTGTTTTCGGCCGTATCGATTACGGCCGCTGCTCTGTCTTTTTTCAATTGCAGCCGTATCGGTGAGGAAGGTAGCACGGCCGCATTTCTCCTTTTCCCCTTTTGCGGCCGTATAAATGAGCAATTTGCACGGCCGCAACTCTGTCTTTTTTCAATTGCGGCCGTATTGGCGAGGTGGGTCGCACGGCCGCATTCCGCTTTTTCCCTTTTGCGGCCGTATCGATGAGCAATTTGCACGGCCGCAACTCTGTCTTTTTTCAATTGCGGCCGTATCGGCGAGGACGGTAGTACGGCCGCATTCCTCATTTTCCCCTTTTGCGGCCGTATAAATGAGCAACGAGGCCGCTTCGTCTCTGAACTCTGAACCCTTAACTCTGAACTCTTAACCCTTAACTCTGAGCTCTTAACTCTGAACTCTTAACTCTTAACTCTTAACTCTTAACTCTTAACTCTGAACTCTTAACTCTGAACTCTTAACCCTTAACTCTGAACTCTGGACGTCCCGGTTCCTCGTTCCCCTTCCCCGCCCTTGACCGCCCGTGCTTCTGCGGTATATAATTCAAATAGCGAAACAACGTCTCAGAGCGTTTTTACGTTCGCGCGCCGTTCTGCGCGGCCACGAATAGCAGAGACCCAAACACAAATATTGACAGGAGCGAACAAAGATGAAAGAATTCAACAAACTTTGCAAAGAATTTGAAGAGATGGACGCAGGAACGTACAATACCGTACTCGATGAATTGTCAGCACGGATCATTCCGGCACTCGAACTCATTACCGCAGACGGAATCAAAGGCGAACTTATCTTTGCCCGCTTCCTGATGGGGGCAATAGTCTCCGACGGAAAATTGTCCGCGAGCGAATATCTGTTCATGGAGCCTATGCTGAAGCGTTTCTTCGGCGGCACAGTCGATTTTGACTATTGCAAAACGCTCATCAAAGAGAACAGGACGATGGGTAAAGAGCTCAAGAACGAGGTCGACTACATGGTCGACGTGCTCGGAATGCTCTCCGATGATCTTAAAAACGACATAATCACCGTATGCCTCATGGTCTGCGCCGTTGACGGTAAGGTCTCGCTAAGGGAAAAGCGCTGGATCAAGCAGCTTATTCGCGAGTGAGAAGTCAGACAGATGAGCAGCGCTGTTTTTAAAAATATTGACACGCTCTGCCTGGCTTCCGCGTCCCCCAGGCGCAGACTTCTGGCCGAAGAGTTCGGACTGAACGTGAAAATTTTAAGCGCCGGCGCGGAAGAAATACCCGGGACAGGGAGCCCCGAAGAGATCGCCGCCGGTCTTGCGTACCAAAAAGCCGAGGCAGTGCTTAAGCAATACACGCCGGGACCGCGCGAAGTGATATTGACAGCAGATACTTCAGTGTGGCTGGGCGGAAGGATATTCGGAAAACCTTCAGACGCACATGATGCGCGGGCAATGCTTCGCCTGCTTTCAGGCGCGGAGCACGAGGTTATTACAGGCTGCGTGCTTGCGTACAGGAACCCGGACAATACCGGCGGCGCGCATGCTGTTAACACGCTTTCTTTTTCAGCCGTTACTCGCGTGACGGTGGATGTGCTTACCGATGAAGAGATCGAAGCGTATATAGATTCCGGAGATCCGTTCGATAAAGCGGGAGCTTACGGGATCCAGGGAGTTTTTGCCGTACACGTGAGCAGGATCGACGGCTGCTATAATAACGTAGTGGGGCTGCCGGTGAATGCGGTGTATAAGAGGCTGAAGGAAATAGATAAGGTTTTGCAGCAGGCTTGAACCGAATGATAGAAGGAGTTTTTTATGACAGTAAAAGAAGCGCTTAGCGCATTGAAGAATTTTGAACAGACATCTTTCGCACTTAACCATGCGATGGGAATACTCAACTACGACGGCAGCACTGTTGCCCCGAAAAAATCAGCGATCGTGCGCGCCGTAACACAGGCGGAACTATCGCGCATAGCGTACGAATTGACGACGTCCCCCGAAACGGTGGAAATGATTGAAACATTGTACGCAAACAAAAAAGAGCTCGATTTTGTGAACGCGCGCAAAGCCGAAGAACTTTACCGTGACCTTGACCGCACGCGCCGTATACCGAAGGACCTCTTCGTGGAATACCAGCGTCTGTGCGTCGAATCGGACGCCGTGTGGCACGAGGCGAAGGCGAACAACGACTACGCTTCATTCAAGCCTCTCCTCCAGAAAATGTTCGATATGACGAAGCAGATAGCGCTGTGCGTAGAGCCCGATAAAGACCCGTACGAAACGCAGCTCGACACTTACGAGCGCGGCCTCACCACGCAGACGTGCGATAAATTCTTCGCCACACTGAAGTCCGGCATCGTGCCCCTCCTCAAAAAGGTGATGGATTCGCCTTATCAGATCGACGAACCGCTGCTTAAGAACACCTTCCCCACCGCCGTACAGAAGGAGTTTTCAACGTTCATCATGGGCGTCATGGGGCTCGATCCGGAGCGCTCGATCATCGGCGAGACCGAGCATCCTTTCACCACCGATTTTTCCAGGAACGACGTGCGCATTACGACCCACTACCACGAGGATGCTCCGCTTTCGTCAATGTATTCGGTTATCCACGAGGGCGGTCACGCGCTTTACGAGCTCAATATTGGCGAGGAGCTGACAATGTCTGTCCTGGGGAGCGGCGTGTCAATGGGCATACATGAATCACAGTCGCGTTTCTTTGAAAATATCATCGGACGCAGCTTTGAGTTCTGCGGCGTCATACTGCCCTGGCTCAAAGAACATTTTCCGGCTCAGTTAGGAGGCCTCACTCAGGAACGCCTTTACCGCGCCGCAAATGCCGCCGCCCCGTCGCTAATACGCACCGAAGCGGACGAACTCACCTATTGCCTCCACATAATGGTGCGCTACGAGCTCGAGCGGATGATGTTCGCAGGGACGATCACCGCCGAAGATCTGCCGTCCGAATGGAACAGGATGTACAAAGAGTATTTAGGCATCGACGTACCCGACGACAAACGAGGCGTCCTTCAGGATTCGCACTGGTCATTCGGAGCGATAGGCTACTTCCCTTCCTACGCGATCGGCTCAGCATACGGCGCACAATACCTTGAAGAGATGAAGAAGAGTTTCGACGTAAATTCGTGCGTTGCCGCCGGAAATCTTAAACCCGTTTCCGACTGGCTGCGCGAGCACATCTGGAAATTCGGCGGATTGTACGCGCCTTCTGACCTGTTCGCCCGCGTATGCGGAGAATTCAGGCCGGAAGTATTTGTGAAATATCTTGAAGATAAATTCGGAAGTATTTACAGACTTAGATAATATGAATTCTTAATGCTTCTCCAGAAGCTCCTTGATATAGTCCAGCGTATGCTCAGTGTTTTTGCTCATGCGGCATACGCATAATATCATACTGCGCTCCTGGCCCGGTATTTCATCATTGAGCCACGTTACTGAAGTGTTTTTAAAATATTCCGAACCCGCCTCAGTAAACTCAATGCCGTAAATTCCGTTAGGTATCGCGTCGCCTTCGTAGCGGTAATATTCAAGGTCTGAAAAGGCAGGATCGCCGGAATTGCTTTCAATAAAATCATCCAGCTGCAGAAAAACGTACTGCGGAAGATAGACGTCGAAATTCTCCTTATCGATAAGGATAAGATCTATTGACCCGACCGTAAACTGCGCCCTGAAAGCGACGGCACCGTTCGCCGTCTCGCTGTCATTCTCTGAAGAATTGACCGTGACTGAGAAAAAAGAAACCTGGGGAGACTTCACTACGTCGCTCTTATCGGCGAGCTCCGTCTCGACGTTGCCCGGATTCAGCGCGTAGTACGCTCCGACAAATTTAACGTAAAGATCGTCTTTCCCTGTATCTTTTACCTGAAAATAGATCAGAATTCCGAGCGCTGCCGTGATCAGCACGGCAAAAATAATGAATTTGTAATGGTCAAACCTCGCGGAGAGTTTATAGAAGAAATTGCGGAATTTGAAAGGAAGAGGAGACGTCGGGTTCGGGTCGGAAAAATCATGCACTGTGCCGACAATGTTATCGTACGCCTGCGTGATCGTTTTATAATATTCAACGTCTTCGTCGGTAGCGCCGTATTCGTCGGTACGGTTCTTATATGCGCGTATCATCGCGCCGTACTTGCGTTCTACCGTTTCCCTGTCGGTTCCCTCTTCCAGACCAAGCACTTTATAATCTTCAGCGCTTCCCATCGATCCAAACTCCTTATGAACTCTCCGGAGGCATCAATAACAGCTTTTTAACTGTTACTGTTTACGCGTTACTGTTTACCCTTTACTTTTTGCCCTTACTTTTTTTCACCCATTCCGAAATCGCTGTTTGATTTGGAGTACGGGTTAATGTTATCCTGTTTCACGTACGGTCCGGCAAAATTCTTATTCCCGAACGTGATAATAAGTGCGCTTACGAGCGCGCTCACCACCCAGATGCCGAGTCCTACAAATACGAACCAGAGAGGATAGCCCTTAACAAAATGCACTATAAGCAGCGCGACAGCAGCCAGCGCCCAGCCAAAGTGATAGAGCAGGCTGACAAAGAAGCATGCGAGGAATCCTCCAAAACCGGTGCCTTTTTCTTTCATTCGCAAAACACTCCTTTCAAAAAACTGAAAACCGTAGAACCGCCTTATTTCAAAGGCTCAAAATCGGCAGCGCCGTGCTTGCACAGAGGACATACGAAATCTTCCGGAAGCTCGTCCCCTTCATACACGTAGCCGCATACTTTACATACGAATCCTTTCTTACCGTCCGCTTCCGGTTTCGGTTTAACGTTGTTCTGGTAATAAGTATACGTCATGGTCTCAGCCTTTGATATGACTCTGGCTTCGGTCACGGAGCAGATGAACAGCCCGTGGGTGCCCATGTCGATATACTGTTCAACCTTGAGAGACATAAACGAATTTATGTACTGAGGCAGGAAGCGCAGGCCGTTGTCCGAACGGAGCTCGGCCACGCCTTCGAATTTGTCAACGCTCCGGCCGCTCCTGAAACCGTAGTTCTGGAACACGGAGAACGGCGCTTCAGTCGAGAGACAGTTAACGTTCATGATACCGGTCTGTCTGATCACGTGATGCGAATAATTGTCCTTGTTTATCGCCACGGCCACGCGGTTCGGAGAGCTCGTAAGCTGGGACACCGTATTAACAATAAGGCCGTTGTCCTTAACGCCGTCGTTCGAGGTTACAACGTACAGTCCGTAGCCGATGTTGAACAGCGCCTTCAGATCGTTCTTATTAGCCGTATCGGCGCGCTGTGCCTCGTATTCCTGGCACAGTTCGTCGGCGAGGCTCATGATCTGGTTCTTGGATTCTTCACCGAGCGCGGACTTAATGTGTACCGTCGTATCGGTGAATTTTATGTTTTTGCACGTAGAGAGCAGCTCCTTCATTACCTTCGCCGCCTGAGGCGCCCATGATCCGTTTTCGATGAGTGCGACGGTGCGGTTCGAGAAATTACGCTCTTTGAGATGGTCAATGAACGTGCGCATGAACGGGAATATGTCCGCGTTATACGTCGTGGTCGCAAGCACGACTTTCCCGTATCTGAACGCGTCTTCTACAGCCTCCGCCATATCGTCGCGGGCAAGGTCGGTGACCGATACTTTCGGGCAGCCTTTCTCTTTCAGTTTATCGGCGAGCAGGTCAACGGCTTTTTTCGTATTCCCGTATACCGAAGTATACGCGATCAGAATGCCTTCCGTCTCGATTCCGTACGAAGACCATATTCCGTAAAGTCTTAAATAATAATCCAGATTTTCGGCGAGTACCGGACCGTGAAGCGGGCAGATCGTCTTAACGTCTGCTCCGGCAAGCTTCTTAAGCACCGCCTGCACCTGAGCGCCGTATTTACCCACGATCCCGAAGTAGTACCTTCTCGCCTCGCACGCCCAGTCTTCATCGGCGTCGAGCGCACCGAATTTACCGAAAGCGTCAGCGGAGAAAAGCACCTTATCCTTGCTGTCGTAAGTCATTATAACTTCCGGCCAGTGAACCATCGGAGCAGTGTGGAAGCTGAGCTCACGCGCGCCGAGGCTCAGAGTATCTCCCTCGCCCACGACGACTCTCCGGTCCTGAAAATCGGTGCCGAAGAAATTCTGCATCATCGCAAACGCTTTCAGAGAAGCCACGATCTTAGCATCCGGGAAGAGATTCGCGAAAGCGGCAATATTCGCGGAATGGTCCGGCTCCATATGCGAGACGATCAGGTAGTCAGGCCGGCGTCCGGCGAGCGTTTTCTGAAGATTATCCAGCCATTCGTGCGAAAAATTGCGGTCAACGGTATCAAATACCGCCACTTTCTCGTCCATAATAACGTACGAGTTATATGCCATGCCGTTCGGAACCGCATATTGACCCTCGAACAGGTCGATTTTACGGTCGTTAACGCCGATATATTTTATCGTATCGGAAATATACATAATTGATCCTTTCTGTCATCGCGCGGAGGACTAACGTCGCCATGCGAAAAAACCTGAACTCCCGCAGCCTCAGCCTAACATTTTAAGCAGATCCGCCTTCGGTCTGTACCCGACGGATTTAGCCGCGACCTCTCCGTTTTTAAACAAGAAAACCGAAGGAATCGCCTCTATGCCGAACTTTGCAGCCAGCGCGGGTTCTTCGTCAACGTTTATCTTCCCCACTTTTATATCTTTGCGTTCTTCGGCAATTTCAGCGATGACGGGAGCTACCATACGGCACGGTCCGCACCATGTAGCCCAGAAATCCACCAGCACCGGTACGTCTGATTTGATTACTTCTTCCTCAAAATTGTTCTTTGTTAATGTGATCTCAGCCATAATAATACAGCTCCTTTCCGCGCCTTTAAGGCGATTCAATCAAGATGTTTGTAATAAAGCATGCAGTGGCAGTAACCTTCGTATTTCGGGTCCTTTATCTGGTTCCGGAACTCCTCGCACATACATTTATACTCCGGGGTGCGCTTTGTGCGGCACGGACAATATCCTCCGGTCCGCTCAAGTCCTTCTTTAACGGCGGCAACGACTTCCGCGTTCTCGTTCAGGGTTATGTGCATATTCTCACGCTTTCCAGAGGCCGTGGAGGTTGCAGTACTCGTATACCGCTACTACCTCGTCGCCTTCACAAATTTTAAAACAGACTTCGGGAGCGCTTCCGGGCTTCAGCTGTTTTCTCTGATTCCCTTCCTTTGTCTGGAGGGCCACCCACTGAATGTAATGCTCTTCAAGCATCGGATGCGCGACCGAACCGACTTTAACCGTAACTACGTCCCCGTCAACACTGTAAACTGGCACGTGTTTTTCGAGCGATGCATCCGTCGTTCCGGGAACGATCTCTTTCATAGGCTTCCCGCAGCAAACTACAGGTACTCCGGTATCTGCCACCTTTGCAACTATCTGCCCGCATGTTTCACACTGATAAAATTTAAGATCCATTCAAACTCCTCCTCGTTTTTTGCCTTGATTATAGCATATCTACGCCGAAAATCAAGTGAAACTAGTGGCAAGTTGAAAGTGTCAAGTGACAAGTTGCAAGTTGCAAGTGGCAAGTGATAAGTGGCAAGTTGAAAGTGGCAAGTGGCAAGTTGAAAGTTGCAAGTGATAAGTTGCAAGTGACAAGTTGCAAGTTGCAA
>JAFWQX010000194.1 GCA_017508875.1 Clostridia bacterium
GCGGCCGTATTGGTAAGGTGGGTCGCACGGCCGCATTTCTCCTTTTCCCCTTTTGCGGCCGTATCGATGAGCAATTTGCACGGCCGCAACTCTATCTTTTTTCAATTGCGGCCGTATTGGCGAGGAAGGTCGCACGGCCGCATTTCGCCTTTTTCCCATTTGCGGCCGTGCAAATGAGCAATTCCCGCCGGGAGACGGCGCCGGGCTGGCACACATCTTGAGAAGGAGTGGCACACGATCTTAAAATCTGGCGATTTGTGTGCCACGGATTGTTCCTCGTTACTCGTTCCTAACTCCTCGTTCATCGTTACTCGTTCCCCACTGTCCTGCCCATTACCTTATTCAGCAGTCTGTAGAGCTCGGCGGCCTCAGGCGGGTCGAGATTAACACACGAAGCGACCTTACCTGGAACACCGAGCACCTTGTCCCGAAGCGCCATACCGGAATCGGTCACCTTTACGATCAGCACGCGCTCATCCTCGGCCGACCTTTCGCGCGTCACAAAACCTTTGTGCTCGAGCTCTTTAAGCACAGGCGTAAGCGTGCCGCTGTCGAGGAACAATCTGTTCCCCAGGTCTTTCACCGTTGTGCATCTTTCCTCCCACATTACCATCATCGTGATGTACTGGGTATATGTGAGGCCGTATTCAGAAAGAAGGGGGTTATACCGGCGTATAACCTCCCTCGAAGCCGCGTAGAGCGGAAAACAAAGCTGATTATCCAGCTTAAGAACGTCGTACTTATCCATTGCCATTCCCTTTCCGGGATAGTCATTCTGCGCTTTCGGCGGAGCGGGTATCCTGATTCGTTTCAGCATTTGGTTCCGCCTGAGCCTGTGACTTGTCGTACGCTTCCCTGACTGCGATCGCAAGCTGATCCGCACAGGAAGTCGGGCGGCGGCCGCAGGTATTGCCGCGGAGATACT
This sequence comes from Clostridia bacterium, assembly GCA_017508875.1. Taxonomy (GTDB): domain Bacteria; phylum Bacillota; class Clostridia; order UBA1212; family UBA1255; genus UBA1255. The sequence continues at coordinate 926 of JAFWQX010000194.1, forward strand.
CCTCGATTTTTTCCACGGTCCAGCCGTCAACGAGTTTCGATATCGCCTTAAGATTTCCGTTGCACCCGCCGTAAAAACTTATGTTGGTGACAACGTTTCCGTTGAGGTCGAAGTCGATCAGCTGTGAGCAGGTATATTGAGTTTTATACTGATATTTCATCGTGATCCCCTCTTTTTATGAATTTTCCCGCGGTTTTAAGCAGGATATTAAAGCAGCGATTCGACCTTTGCCTTGAGTTCATCCATCGAATCGGTAGGTTCGAAGCGAGCAGCGATGTTGCCCTCGCGATCGATCACGAACTTGGTGAAGTTCCATTTAACGTTGCCGTTGTTCTTGAAATCTTTGTCCATCTTTTTAGCGGCCATATTCATCATCTTCGCCTTCATGCCCTTGCCGAATCCCGCAAAAGAAGTGTTTTCGGTAAGATACTTGAAGAGAGGATCGGCGTTTTCGCCGTTCACGTCGATCTTGGAGAACTGCGGGAAAGTGATTCCGAAGCGTCCGGTGCAGAAGCTGTGGATCTCTTCGTCGGTCCCGGGAGCCTGGTTCGCGAACTGGTTGCACGGAAAATCGAGTATTTCGAGTCCGTCTTTCTGATGCTCTTCATAAAGGTCCTGAAGCGGGTCGTATTGAGGAGTGAAGCCGCAGCCCGTTGCCGTATTGACTATTACAAGTACCTTCCCTTTGTATTCAGACATGGAGACGTTGCTGCCGTCCTGAGCTTTAATTGTGAAATCGTAGATTGACATGATTCATACCTCCCTGAATTTTCAATTGTGCTCTATTCGATTGAGCACAATTTAATTATACACAATTTTCATGCGCTGTCAACAACTTTTTTGAAACTTTTTTAATTATTTTTTCTGCCGTACACGCCGCGGTCAATACGTCATATTTCCGTCATTGCCGCATTGCGCGCTTTCACGCACACTTTTTGGCCTGCAACGTCGCACAGAACGTCTTCGGAAGTGTGGTTGACCAGGATCTGAACGCATTTTCCGCCCAGCGAGAACGCTCCGGTGAATACGTCGGGTACAGACAGCACCCGCCCTTCGACGGTAAAATCGTGCGAAGGACAATCGACAGGAAGCGGTTTTACCATCCTTCCGCGGCTGAGATAATCCTTCGCCTCTCCCTTCGCAAAATGCGTAAGACTGCGGACAAATGCAAGCACCTCGTCCTTATCCGGAAGCGTATTGAAATCTCTCCCGCCCCAATGATCCATTATTCTTCCGTCAGGCGTCAATACGACCGTCAGGCAGTCTCCGGCAACGAACGAGTATGCGAGTCTTAAGAACAGTGAATTTTCCGACTGCGGGAAAGGCGAACAAACTTGATTGCCCATAAAATTATGCATGTATTCATGGTAAATGTAAGCGCTTAGCGGGACCGGGCGGCCAATAAACCAGTTAAGCTCAAATCTGTTGTCGCTGAAAGGCAGATTGCCCATAAACGGTTCTGCGGAGGCGGATTCGCAGCCGAGCAGCATACCTTCAGAAGCATCACGCCACTTCTTCAGGAGCTTCTGCATATTGACAGTCATCCACCTGCCTGGTACGTGAGGATGGCCGTGGTTCTTAGAATAGCAAAGATATTGACCGCCGCCGTGATTCTGGTCGAGGATCTGCGCGTAATCGATACCGGCGTTGAAGAGCGGCGTATACGCTTCGGCCAGGATCCCGTCGCCTTTTTCGGAAGCGGCGCAGATATCGTACCCGGTGCGTTGTCCGGTGCAGATCCGGCTGAGTTCAACTTTCCCGTCCGGCCCCGAGCACATAGCTGCTTCGAGTCCTTCGCGCTCGTAATCCTCCTCGCGATTATACTTATCTACGTGGCTGTCTATAGTATAGCTGAAGCCGGAGCAGTAGACTCCGAGCAGATTTCCCGATTCGTGAAGTGCGTCACGGAATTCGTTGAAGGCCGCCTCCCCTCCGTACGGTGGCCACACGTATGGCGGCGCCCACGGCGCGGTGCCTTCCCAGTGCATAAGAAGCGCAAGCACTTTCGCTCCGGTCATATTTTGGATGCGGTCGATCACAGGAAGTGCGTTTATATACGGAAACAATGCGTTGGGCTTCATTTCGTCCATATCGTGGATGCCTCTTACAGGATAGGAGACAACGAAAGGCATTTCGTCGTACCACGCAGGCAGCCGGTCATTGTCCTTGATTTTCTTCACACCCGCGGGCAATTCATTTTCGAACCATTCTCTGTATATTTCTGCCGCGTCCTGCCATTGTCCGTCAAAAAACTTCCAGATCAGCGGAAATCCCTGCTCATAATTAATGCCGTCCATTCCGTAGTCGGAAGGATATACGCGTATCAGCGGCAATACGCCTTCGCCGTTTCCGGTAAAGTCGATATATTTGAACCCTCTGTAAGGGTCGTGAGCTCCCATATACAATCCGCATCCTGGCATCAGGTACGCCTGGAACTGCGAGCATATCATGTTCGGGAAGACCTGGTACGAACCGAGCGAGGGATATTCTACGTCCCGGGCATGTAAATGCGTCGATTCTTTTAACGTTAAGCTGTCAACGACCGCGCCTTCATTGTACGGGAACAGCATCTCTGCCTCTCCCCCTTCGCCTTTCAGCGGGGCAAGCGACGCGCGCGGACATTCGAGCCATTCGAGAATATCTTCGCCCGGGATCTTTGCGCTCCAGTTCCAGCTGAGCATTCCTTCCGACGCTTCGGCGTCAATAATTACGCGCGTTCCGCTTTCGAATAAGTATTCGGCTCTCATGCGTCCTTTTGATTCATCTGCGGCCTCGGGTTCCGTACAGGCAACAAGTTTTCCGCTGCCGGCGTCAATAACTTTTTCTTTTCCTTCCTGCGTTCTTAGTTTCGCCTTGAAGAGGGGCGTTCTCCCTTTCGCCAGCTCTTTTTCTCTGTATGTTAAGGAAGCGATTTCGCCGCTTTCCGGGTCGATCGTTACGGCGCCTTCGCCGAAAACCAGTCTGATCATATTATAAATCTCCTTTTCGCCAACAGCTCAAACTGCTGATCAATTTCCGCTCCTCCGTATAAACCGGAGCGGTAAAGCGCTATGCGGATTTTAACATAAAGGGCCGCCCAAGGCAACCGCAGTACTTCGGCAAGTGATAAATGGCAAGTGGCAAGTGGCA
>JAFWQX010000195.1 GCA_017508875.1 Clostridia bacterium
CATACCAAATTCTGAATATCAAGCTATTGGTATGTCTCGGGCTCTGTCTCTGGCCCGAAAATGAGCGAGCTCCGTCCGAAAAGACATACCAAATTCTGAATATCAAACTTTTGGTATGTCTCGGGCTCTGTCTGCGATCCAAAAATGAGATATGTGTCTATATAATTTACGATTTATGGAGTAGAGCCTCACCTGCAGCAACATCTATGTCTGTACTTAGACACACAAAACTGTATACTTGCTTCTTTGGGGAAAGCAGTTATTCAAGGCAGGACAATGTGGCAAATATAATAGATATTACAGAGAAGCCGTCAAATCTTAGAATCTAGCTTATTCTTAATCACTTCTTTTTCTTTGAGGCAAGCTTTACAGCCGCAAATGCCAAAGCAAGAGTGCCTGCGAAGGCACCTGCGCCTATCATCACTGCCAAAGCAGGAGTCAGGCCCCCGCTCTTTCTTCCGCTTTCTCTGTTCTGAGCGGAGTCTGCAGGCGAATAATCACTTCCGTTATTATCTTTCGCTTCCGTATTATTGAGAACTGTCCCGGAATCGGTATCGTAACGCACGTCGATTCCGCCCTCAGGGACAGACATTGACCATACTTTCAACGAATCGATTTGGGCGTTTCCATCCGCCTTTAAATATAAGCCGTCGGCATTTGTAAGAGTATAAAGTATTCCCTGTACAGCGGCTTCGCCGCCGTTTCCGAATATGTCATAGCAGATCTTATCCATCATCAGGCGCAGATGGAGTTTTCCGTCGTCCGAAAGATGTACCTCCGGATCATATACGCCGTTCCATACCTCACCGCCTTTGGTTATATACAGTTTCTTCTCGGAAACGCAGTAACGGATCATAAGCTCGGCGGAATCACCTGCCGCACGTAGACCGAACTCGATATTATCTGCGGTTCCGGGCGTTATCACGGCTTCAATATCGAAGCAATCTGAATTAATGCCGGAAAGCGGATTTGATGAACCGGGTCCAAGGTCGATCCCGGAAGCAGAATAAAGAAGCATTGACCGGATAAAGCTGATCTCATCCACCGGATAGCGGAACAGTTTCATCTGGCCGCCCACGGTGCGAAGTGTGTTCACCAGCGGGATTGATTGGGCAGAATTCCAGATCTTGTCTCTCCAGTTATGATACGGATCCCTTATCCAGCTCATTGACACGCGCCTTCCGAGCGGATCTGTGTAAAACGTCTGTGTGGCGTATATTTCCGGCGCCTTGATCCCTGGGATCTGATCCGCAATGCCGTTCAAGTTCATGATCGGATCGGTCTCGGGCAAGTATTTAACGTTTCCGCGGTCAGTCACTGCAAGGTCGCCTATCAGATATGACACGCCGCCAAGAGTCAATATCCATTTTTTGTTGTTTTCGTCACCGTCGACAGGCAGGCAGAACAGGTCCGGGCACTCACATTCTACAGTCTTTCCGGATACATCGCGAACGATTCCTCCGCTTACTTTCCAGTTAATAAGGTCGTTTGATGTGAAAAGGTACGTATTGCCGCAAGTCACCATGATCCAGCAACCGCCGCCTTCCAAAGCCTCGTTTTCGTACCAGATAACTTTAGGATCGCGCAACCCCATTCCGTAGCGGTTCGCGGTATTTTTAACAACGGGATTCCCGTCGTATCTGATCCATGTCACGCCTCCGTCTTTTGAATATGCCATACTGATTTTAGCCATGCCATACGTCTCGTCGCCGTAAACACTTGCGTAAAACACCATCAGTCTGGATTCGGGCGGGACAGAATCGTCAAAAAGTCCGGAGGTATTGTTGCGGTCAACTACCCCTGACCCGGACCAGGCTGCTCCTAGCCTGTCAGGAGTAAGAGCCATCGGCAATTCGGTCCAGGTTATAAGATTGTCCGAGACCGCGTGTCCCCAGCCTGTGGTGCGTGTACGCTCGTCCAATCCTGTGGCGAACGGCCGGTTACACTGGAAAAACAGATGATAAAGGCCGGTCTGTGCATCATATACGAGGCCGTTAGGGTCGTTCATTTGATACCGATATGGAGTAAAATGGTAAACCGGGCGGGTCGATTCGGAATATAATCCTTCCGGAAGTCTTTCCACGTTGAGATATACCGTCTCTTCCTTTTCTCCATCCGACGCGGTGAGAGTAAAAATATTGAAACCGGGATTAAGTTTCTGTTCTTTCGCAGTCTCGGGTAAAATAGATACGCCGTCAATATTGACCAAAACGTTCGCTTTGGCATGGACAACAATTTCAACCTGCTCTGTTTCAGCTCCAAAAGCACCCGACATGAGCATATTGTCCCCGCCCTGAAAGCGGTCGATTTCTTCATCTCCCACACGTACGCCTAAAATAAGGCGCTCGGAAGTAGCCCCGGCTGCATTCGTACCGATCAGCGCAGTACACATTATTATCACTCCAATCAATATTATTGCTATCCTTTTCATAGGATCTATCCTCTAACTGTTTATTGTATCCGCGGGAGTATTTCAGGCAATATAATAGTAAACATATTACATAGCTTTTTTGCGTTTTTTCAGCAGTACCACGATCACTACTACAGCAGCGGCAGCTATACCGGCAAAAACAAACGGCAGCGGGCTTACACCATTTGATTTTCCGACATTATCGGTCTTGGAAGTATCTTTGGAAGAATTATTAACGCCGGACTCTTTAGTCACAGAAGGCGCTGCCGTTTCTTCCCGGTGCGTCGCCACAGATGTTTGCACTGGTGTTTGTGTAGGAACGTCAGAAGGCACTTCGGTAGGTGCTTCTGTAGGGGCTTGCGTAGGAGCATCGGTAGGGGCATCGGTAGGAGTCTGCGTTTCCGCTATTTCTTCTCCCTTTTCCGGTTCGCGCTGAACGAAAAAGCCTTCAAAAACAGACCAGTTTTCACCTGTTCCTTCTTTTGCCAGCGAAGCAGACGCTCTGACCTCAACCGTATGCTTCCCGGGAGCAAGGTCGCTTATAAAGCACAGTACAGATGGGGCATTTGCCGTCTGAAGCATGAACTGCCCCTCGCTTTTCGCGTCTACAAAAACTTCAAATCCGCCTTTTTCCGCGATAACGCCCACGCAATTACCTTCAAACGTATAATTGACGACGGCATCTCCGCCGGTAAACATAGCATTTCCGTTAATATGAGCGTTGTCTGAAGTGCTCGACATTCCCGACTGAGAAATGCCGATAGCGGTATCGTCGATTATGATATAATCACTAAGATCCTGCCCGTTCGTTATGATCTTATTTCTCTCTGCTTCGGAAATATCCTGCCTGCCCGGGTCAAATTCCGAATCACCGCCTGTTGCAGAACCATTTCCGGGAACAGTCTGGACAATAAACCCTTCTATGACACTGTAATTTTCTCCGATCTTTTCAGTTGCCAGGTCCGGATCCGATACCAGAGTGATGGTATGATAAGTGTTATCGAGGTTTTCTATATAATATATAAGCTGAGGCGCTCCGGCAGAAGAAGCCCAAATGACGTCAGTTTCTTCATCGTCGATATATACGGTAAATGCTCCTTTTTCAATAATAACGCCAACTGCATTGCCTTCGAATCCGAGCATCATCGATCCAAAGCCACCTGTAAATCTGGCCTGCCCCATAAGATGGACCGAATGAACGGTCTCGGCAAGATCACTTATTACCACTTCTTCTGAAGTATCATCAATGACGGTAAACTCCGAGATGTCATACCCTCTTGTCAGTATTCTTGCCTTTTCCTCTTCCGTAACGTCTTCCGCAAACGACAGACACGCAGCGGACAATATGAGCGCAGCCATAAGGCACAAGGCAGCCATTGTTTTCTTCACGATATTATTCATAAACATAATTCACACCTTCACAGACTTCTAAAAATGTTATTTTTTCTGTTTATTTTTCCGCTTTTTGTTTGCGGTGCTGATCGCAACTCCTGCGCAGACGCCTACTGCAACTGTGGCAGCTATCCCCGTGCCGATTGTAAGCGCGGGTTCTATACGCCTGAATAAGGACGAGCTATCCGTTTTTTCTCCAGAGGCAGCATCAGAAAGATATAAATAATTAAATCTTCCGTTTGGCGCGACGTCACCGTTCTCATAGAATTTAAGAATATCTCCTGGAGCAGAACCGTCCTCACCGTATTCGACCAGCGTGTTGTCTGCCCACTTAAATTCGATACTGAACGAGCTCTGATCGATTCCAATGAGTGCTCTGGGTACAGCAACAACAAATTTGTTTCCACTGCAGAACCATGGAATATTGTCAGACGCGGTCGCCCAATTCCAGCCGCCAAGATTTTTTTCGAGTTTTAGAGGCCCGTCAGTAACGGCAAGACGGTTGACAACATAATTGTACCCTTCCCATGACTCTCCATCACCTGTTTTGATATAAAGGCTCATCCATCCGTCTGTTCCTTTTCCGGTAATATCTCTTGTAGTTTCTGCATAAAAATAGATATTCTCCTCGTTGTGGAAAACCTTCAGCAACTTAAAATCGTTGCGTCCGGTAGTATTGACAAGCTCACTGCCTCCTATTCCCTTTGTATTCCGCAAAAGAGCATCATTTACACTGTCTTCATAAACATAGCCTACTTCATCCCATATGCCGATATCAGGAGAATCAAAATTAAATGCAAGCCCTGAATACTCTTTGGCAGGAGCAAGTGCGCCTGTACCTTTGAATCTCCTTATGTTTATGCAAAGCTGATTATAAAAGTTATCGCCAAGATTTCCCTGACGCGTAGGTTCTATATCCCTTGAAAACTCCGTAGTAAAACAATCGCAGAATCCTCCGCCAGGGAGGACAGGGTCTTCCGAGCAGCGTGCCCAATCCGGGATTTTTAAGAATCTTGCCGCTATCCACTCATTCCAGCCCGTGATGAAAAGTACAGAAGGATCGATTTCTATTGCGCGGTCAAATTGCTGCTGCAAATTTGCGCCGTATTCGCTGCCGTACATCGAACTGACAGGATTCTTCAACAATTTATTGTCACCGCCACTCACGTAGCTTCTTCCGTGAGCAATATAATTCCCGTCAGAGTCGGTCGCACTCATAAAATCCAGTGACGTCGACCAGTTCTGAGCAACACTTACCGCCACCATTTCCTTAGGATCATCTGCAGTATAACACGGTTCCTGAGGATAATTAGACAGCCACGACCATGCGTTCGGCCCGTCTACAGGTGTGTAAAGCGGCCAGGGACGGCGGTATGTCCAATAATCTTTTATATCTTCTGAAACAGCCACGTCCTGTGCCAGCACCAGGGGCTTCCCTTCCCACCGGAACCAAAGATCATTATATTCGTTTTTTGAATAGTAATCTTTATAAAACCTCATGAGTGCCGGCCCGTTTGAATTGCCGTCCCAGGTTAGCAAAAGCGCAACCTGAGGCGTAGTGCCACCCTCAGTTCGAATAGTCAGATAAGTATTTAGGAGTTTCGTCAATGCCGCCCGATTATAGGACGATTCGTTATGCACGCCTCCGACACAGTAATTCGAATAATCGATCACTATGGCATCAATTCCTGCGTCCGTAAGCATCTGCGCATGTTTTCTGATAACGTATTCGTCGTTATCGAGGTTATAAAAGCCAAATAGCGGTTCTCCCCAATAATGATAGCTGATCTCCGGCCCCCAAAGCGAGGCCTTTGACGCAGCGTCAGGATCCTGCTCGAATATAGCGGAAACATTTCGCGGAGCTTTTTTATCTCCCAACACAGTGGAACGCATGAAATCATTGTGCCAGAGATGATAGAAAATTAAAGCATACTTGCCTTCACGCACACTATTTTCACGACCAGGCTCCGGAGCGGATCTGCCCAGAGCGTCTGTAAGTGCCCATGTATCGCTTTTATTATATGTCTGCTTTTCACCGTCAGAAGCAGTTCTATTCACATTCTGTCCCCGATCCGTCATAAAAAAAACTTCCTCTCTTGCTTCGGAAGCAGAAAAAGAAACATACAGAAAGATATCTGCTAAAAATACTGCCATAATGAAGTAAAGCAATAATTTCTTAAAAATCACTTTCATAGTTATCTTTTCCTTTTGCTAGATTTTATTATAGTGAGGAGAGACCCGAATTTGTTTCCAGACCTCTCCTCAGAGATCTTGATCCCGCTCAGAAGCAGACTATAAACGGAGTATGATCCGGTCTGCCGGTCAGGTGCGTTTTTTCGAGAAGGCTGCCGTGAACACAACCATAAGTGCAAGGCCGGCAATTATGGCAAGCACAAACGGAAGCATCGTGTCGTCTCCGGTCGATGGTACTGTTTCACCGGAAGTATCCGGTTCGCTTGTAGGATCCGGTTTATCGGTTGCCGGAGCCTCTGTATTTACAGGCTCCTCCGTCTTTTCTTCCGTAGGTTCAGTAGTAATTACGGTTTCTTCTTTACCGGGTTCACGCTGAACGAAGAAACCTTCAAAAACGGACCAGGATTCGCCCGTTCCCTCTGTTGCAAGCGAAGCAGAGATCTTGACTTCTATAGTATGTGTTCCAGGCTCAAGACCGCTGATGAGACAAAGTACAGAAGGCCCTCCGGCAGGTTTTAGAGTGAATTGACCTTTATTATTACCGTCTACAAGAACTTCAAACCCGCCTTTTTCGACGATAACACCTACGCTCGTTCCTTCAAACGTATAAGTGACGGAACCGTTTCCTCCTGTGAAAAAAGCACTTCCATTAAGATGAATATCATCTGATGTAGAAGATAAACCGCTTTGTACAACTCCCGCTGCAGTATCGTCAATAATAATGTAATCTTTAAGATCGTATTCTCCTGTTATTATTTTATTTCTTTCTTCTAAGGAAATATCCTGCTTTGTCGGATCAAATTCAGAATTTCCTCCAGTGGCAGATCCTTTACCAGGGACTGTCTGAACAAAAAATCCTTCTATTACACTGTAATTTTCTCCGGTTTTTTCCGTAGCAAGCTCAGGTTCAGTTCTAACGGTTATATTATGATCCGTGTTATCCAGATCTTCCGTATAGAATACGATTTGAGGGGCGCTTGAAGAAGAAGCCCACACCTTATCGATCTCTTCGTCATCGATAAAAATAGTATATGCTCCTTTCTCAATAATAACTCCGACGGCGTTTCCTTCGAATTCGAGTGTCATAGTACCTGCACCGCCTGTAAATTTGGCCTGCCCCATAAGATGGAACGGGCTTTGGGTTTCAGCAAGATCTGAGATAATGACTTCATCCGCCGTATCGTCAATTACAGTAAACTCTGAGATATCATATCCCCTCGTCAATATCCGTGCTTTTTCTTCTTCTGTAACGTCCTCCGCAAAGGATACCGCCGCAAAAAGCATTACGAGCGATGTAAGAACCGACAGAATGATCACTAATTTTTTCATTTTCTTCACTTTCCTCTCATTTATTGATTTTTATCAGCCTATGAACAGGCCCGGCTGTTTCTTGTCAATCAGAACATTGTTTTTCCGGACCGCTCTTTTTTTGGTTTTTTGTTACTTCAGTTGATGGTATTCACAACACACGCATATGAATGCAATCTTTTTTTAACAAGATTAAACCGTACGCACCTTCTTCGTATGCAAATGACATCTTATACGGTTTTATTGAAGATTCACGTTGATTGCTGTTAGGAAACACAGAAGCATATTTCGCTCCGCCAGACCCAACGCCGTCTTAGAACGTCATGCTGCATAAAAAGTATAGCCATTAAAATACCAAATTAACATTTCCAGGTCATACGCAAACACCTCCTGTTCGGATTTAACGGTTTGATTATACCCCGGGCAATAAGTAATTTATAGCTGACTACGGCTTGAACTTTTTTTAGTCTTTTTCGACAATTTAACTTTAATTTAGCTTTTAAACAAAGCCGTTTTAACCATGCATTCCGCCTTAATAGCGGCAAAACCCACATTACCGGTTACAGCTTCCGGTCCTGTATAAAGTCTGCAGAACTGTATCTGATTGAGCGACCATGAAAGGAAGCCCGTCTCCGGATTATATTCGATCTCTAGTTCATGAATAAAACCGGGGACAGTTTCATTTTCCAGCAATAGCCTTGAACCGGCTTTTTTGCCTTGTACTATAATACTAACCTCCTGCTTCCCGGAGTCGATGATTATCCCGGAATAGTTCTGTTGCAGCTTGCTGGCATTAAAAAACTCTTTAATACCGAACAGGAGTCCGAAACCCTGACCGTCGAAACTGCATGAAACTGAATATTTAAACGCGCAGGGTTCGTTTACGCAAGTACCTCCTACCGCAAACACAGTCTGGTCAATATTCAGCGCGTGCATTCCTTCAGGTGTCTGCCTCCAGATCTCCGGCAGTCCCACCCATCCAGTTATGTTTGACAGGAACGATACGTGCGATACGTCCACCGGATGCTTGCGGAACTGAGCAGGCGTCATACCGTATCTATGCTTGAAATCGCTGTAAAAAAGTTTACTGCTAGTATACCCGCAGTAGTCCATTATGACCCCAATATTTGCATCAGAACTAAGCAGCTGAATCGCAGCCTGTTCCATCCTGAGTTTTTTCTTGAATTCGCTGAATGTCATTCCGACCTTGCGCTTGAAGAAAGTCGAAAAATATTTGGGTGAAATATGTATTTGATTTGCTACTGTCTCCGATGGTGCGTTCGGAATAATCACTCCTCTAGTATAATACGACGAAACAAGAGCAATAAGATCTTCCCGACTAATATCTGACCTTGCTGAGTTTCTGCCTCTGCGGCATGCAAATGCGTATTTCAGTAGAAGAGCCTCAAGTTCCGCACGCAATATTTCCTGATATCCTTTATTTTTCTGGCGGTATTCTTCCAGCATGATTTTCAGAAGTTTTCCTGCATCCTTCAGCTTTACCGATATCGGTTTTATCATGCACTCCGGATCAAAGCGCTGGAGCAGGTCTGCCCCGCTGTGCTGTATATCCATGCCTTGAAGCAGAACGGAAGGGCGAAAGCAGCAATTGATCCATGCAAAGTCGCGTGTAAGTGGTTCAAATCGGTGCATATCACTTACAGATACAAACAGAAAATCTCCTGCCTGCACATTGACAGACGCGCCATTTTCAAAATAGCCGCCCATGCCTTCACTTATATAAGTGATCTCGGCAAAATCATGGTTATGCAGTAGCTCGCCCTGGCGGAAGAGTGATTCTTTCAGAAATATCTTTTCACCTGCTTCAGCAAAATGATCAAAGCGGTACTTCTCATATTCCTGCTGTTTCATTTCATACCTCCGCTGTTTAATCAAAGATGTGTATTCATTTTATCACTTGTTTTAATAAATCACAATCCCTTAAGAGGGAACCGGACAGAGTTCATGCATGAATCTGAACGATATTTAATATCACTCAAATAGGCGATACGTACGATGATTCTTTTCCTGAAGAACTGACAGAATAAAGACAGACATATAAGGTTAAATACAATTTGCCTTAAATAATAGTATTGACTATCACACAATAATTTCAGGATTCAAGACGTCTGATAATACTGCAAATTACCGGCGTGGCACACGATCCGCCATTTCTTCAATTTGTGCCAAAGTTGACCGCCGCCAAAATGAAAGACGGCGCCCCGCCTAAAAGATGGATCTTCAGTGCGCTGCAGGATACCGTCCTTCTAGCTTCGGCAATCATCTCTTTTCACACGTCAGGTCCGGGCAAACGCAACTGCATACGAAAGTTTCTAGTTACCAGTTGCTATTCCTCCCCCCTTTATGCTACAATATCGGCATCAAATACCGTTTCAAGGAGTTAATTATGGCTGATCTGACACAAAAACCGATTGACCACAACGTCGATGCGCCCGGGCAGCCGATATCGGATCGCAAACGCAAAAAGCGCGAAAAAAACCTGATATTCTACCCGCTGGGCACTATTGGCCGCGACATGATGTACTACTTGTTCACCAGTTGCCTCTTCACGTACATCATGCTCACAAAGCAGCTCACAAACTCGCAGCTGCTTGCTATCACCGCTATCATGGTCGCAGCACGTATCTTCGATGCGCTGAACGATCCGATCATGGGCAACATCATCGAGCGCACCCGCACGAAATGGGGCAAATTCAAGCCGTGGCTTCTGGCAGGCGTACTTTCCACGTCCGTTGTCATATTCCTGGCGTTCAACACGTCGCTTCAGGGCTGGGCGTTCATCGTATTCTTCGGCATCATCTACTTCGCGTACAGCATCACGTACACGATGCATGACATCGCATACTGGGGCATGATCCCGGCAATGTCGCGCGACGCGGACCTAAGGAACCAGTACACTTCGCGGGCAACATTCTGCGCCGGCATCGGCTCGACGCTCGCATCATTCCTTATCCCCATGCTCACGGTCGGAAAAGGTGCTCTGGGCGGCAGCGCTGGCAAAGCTTACGGCATAATCGCACTTGTCATTGCCATCCTCGGCCCGCTGTTCATTCTCTTCCCTCTTCTGGGAGCTAAAGAAAACCGCGACGAGCTTGCCGAACCCAAATCGAAACTTAACTTCAAACGCATATTGCGCACAATAACTCAGAACGACCAGCTCAGATGGATGATTCTTATATTCCTGATCCAGCAGATCGGAAACTCCCTTGTTTTCGGCGGGATCGGTACGTATTTCGTATACTTCCGTTTCGGCTATGCAGGCGGTCTGTATTCTATCTTCTCGATCGTCGGCGTCGCGGCAACGGCAGTGCTGATGCTCATCTTCCCCGCTCTTTCGAGAAAATTCACGCGCCGTCAGCTCATGACCTTCGGCATCATTATGGTCGCCGTCGGCAGCGTTATCGAGATAATCGGCGGCATCCTGCTCCCGGGCAATATGTTTGGATTCGCGGTGGTAACGATCGGCTACATGCTGGTCAATCTCGGTCTGTACGGATTCTATCTTATTATGATGATCTCGATCGTCAATACAGTCGAGTACAATGAACTTAAGACCGGTCACCGCAACGAAGCTATCATCACTTCCATGAGACCTCTGCTTACAAAAATGGGCAGCGCTATAGTAGCCGCCTTCACGTCGCTCACATTCATCATTTTCAAGGTCGTCGAGAAAACAAACGCGATCGCTGATTTTGAACAGCAGGCAGAGCTTGGCAAGATCACAGACGATGCGCGTCTGGAAGGCATAAACGGAGTCATCGATACCGTCGGTTCGTGGCAGACCACAGGCCTCCTGCTGGCAATGGTGATCATTCCGCTCGTGTTCGGTTTCGTTTCTTACATACTGTACCAGAAATTCTACAAGCTTGACGAAAAGACATACGACAATATCTGCGCTCAGTTGGAAGAGAGAAAGGCTGCTGAGGTTGCGGAAGTTTCAGAAGCCTCCGAAGCCGGTGTGAACAAAGCAGAGTAATATCTCATTTCCAAGGACACTGATTTCCAAGGACACTGAATAGGGCTGTAACAATACTCACAGTCAATCAAAATGAAGATGAGCTTGAATTTGCCGAACAGCGGTACATTCAAGCTCTTTTCCTGTTTCCGTGAAAAGTTTTATAAAAAACGTGGGATGCGCCGGCTTAAGTTTGCCGGCCGCAAGGTTTATCATGGCGGCAATTCCTCAAACATTTTGTAGTCCGTTTTCTGCGGTGCCGTCTCTTGCTCAGGTGATGGTCAATTTTGGCACACAAATCGCTAAATCCGGGTTTTGTGTGCCAGGCCGGCTCTGTCTCTCAAGTCGGTCGCGGTCAATTTTGGCACACAAATCGCTAAATCCGGGTTTTGTGTGCCAGGCCGGCTCTGCCTCCGGAAATTTTAGAAGGAAAAAATGAGAAATTCATGGCACACAAATCGCCTAAATTGGAGATCGTGTGCCACTCCTCCCCTATCCCCACAAAAAAATGAGAAATTTTTGGCACACAAATTGCCCAATTTCGAAATCGTGTGCCACACCTCCTCAAACCTCCGAAGGAAAATGAAAAATTTTTGGCACACAAATTGCCCAATTTCGAAATCGTGTGCCACTCCTCACAAACCTCCGAATAAAAATGAGCAATAGACCTCAATGATTTCTTCCTTTTTGGCCATATACACTCCTCTTTTGTGATATTTTTGTTTGAAATGCCAATTTGGCATCTCAAACAACATTCTTCTTGCGGGATTTTTGGCGCCACGTATCCATATTATTCTATTCCCACTCCACCGTTGCCGGCGGTTTAGACGTGATATCGTAAACGATGCGGCTCACGCCCTTGACCTCGTTAGTGATGCGGGCGGAAACTTTTGCCAGCAGCTCCATCGGAAGCCTCGACCAGTCCGCGGTCATAAAATCATCCGTTGACACCGCGCGAAGAGCGACAGTGCAGCCGTACGTCCTCGCGTCACCCATCACTCCCACCGTTCGCGTATCGGTGAGCACCGCAAAATACTGGTTAGTATCGCGCTCAAGTCCGGCATTCATTATTTCTTCCCTGAAAATCGCATCAGCCTCGCGCAGCACGGAAAGCTTATCCCCGGTGACCTCACCTATGACGCGGATCGCAAGGCCGGGGCCGGGGAAAGGCTGGCGCCAGACGAGTTCGTACTGTATCCCGAGTTCGATCCCGACGCGCCGCACTTCGTCCTTAAACAAAGTTCTGAGAGGCTCGGCGATCTCGTCAAATTCAATTACGGAAGGCAGACCGCCCACGTTGTGGTGGCTCTTTATCGTGTCCGCGTCACCCGAGCCGCTCTCTATCACGTCCGGATAGATCGTCCCCTGCGCCAGCACGCTCACTTTTCCGAGCTTTTTAGCCTCGTCCTCAAACACGCGTATAAACTCTTCGCCGATTATCTTGCGCTTGCGCTCCGGCTCTGTAACACCTTTAAGCCTCGCCAGAAACCTGTCAGCCGCATTGACCCTTATAAGATTCAGCCCGAAGCGCCCCTTGAACGTCTTTTCGACAATATCTCCTTCGTCCTTGCGCAGAAGGCCGTGGTCAACAAAAACGCACGTCAGATCGTCTCCCACCGCTTTGTGGAGCAGCACCGCCGCCACGGAGGAGTCAACGCCTCCCGAAAGCGCCATCAGCACCTTTTTCCCCGCGAGCGACTCACTTAGCTGCCTGACGGCAGATTCCGCGAAATTGCCCGCCGTCCAATCTCCGGAAAGCCCGCAGATATCGTACAGAAAGTTACGCAAAAGCCTTTGCCCGAAGCGCGTGTGAGTAACCTCCGGATGGAACTGAACGCCGTAAACATTCTTTTTCGCATTATACATTGCCGCACAGGGACAATTATCCGTGACTCCGCATACGCTGTACCCTTCCGGCACGCGGCTCACGTAATCGGTGTGGCTCATCCAGCACACGTCCTTCTCCGGCACGCCCTTGAACAGCGGGCAATCACGGTCGGTCACGCGGTGCTCTACCATACCGTACTCGCTCGTCTCCCCAGCGGACTCTATCGCGCCGCCGTCAATATAAGCGATCAGCTGGCAGCCGTAGCAGATGCCGAGCACCGGTATGCCAAGCTCCAGCACCGCCTGCGGATAATGCGGAGAAGCCGGGTCGTAAACGCTGTTCGGACCGCCCGTAAAAATGATGCCCCGGTAGCCCGAATCGCGTATCATCTCAGGTGAAATGCGGTTATACGGAACGATCTCCGCAAAGACGTGCTGGTCGCGGACTCTGCGCGCGATCAGCTGATTGTATTGACCGCCGAAATCCAGAACGAGGACCTTCTCCATTGTGAACCTCCGAAAAAACTATGGACTGAAAAAACAAATTGACTGTAGAATATATGTAACTATATAGTATCCGTAACTATATAGTATCCGCATCAGATCGTGATGCCGCCGGAAAGATCTTTCAAGTCCGCCTGAGCGAGCAGCGGTCCCAATACTTTCAGATACCGCTCCACCTGCTCTGCGCACCTGCCCGTATAAAGCGAAGGATCAAGCAGCGCTTCGATCTCCTCCGCCGTCATACCGAATTCTGGCCGCATCGCTAAAAGCTCCGTAAGCCCCGGATCCTTCCCCTCTTTCATACGCGCCGTTGCCTCCATCGAACACACGCGTACGATCTCGTGAAGCTGCTGCCTGTCGCCGCCGCGCCTGACGCCTTCCATCATTAGATTTTCGGTGGCAATGAACGGCATGTACTCGCGGATAGCGCGGTCAACCATTTTTTCATTGACCCTGAGCCCCGCCGTGACGTTCGCGGCGAGCCTGAGTATTGCGTCAGCGCACAAAAAACCTTCTGGCATGGATATGCGCCTGTTAGCAGAATCATCTAACGTGCGCTCCAGCCACTGCGTAGAGGCCGTAGAAGCGGCGTTTGCCGAAAGAGACATAAGATACCGGGAAAGGGAGCAAATGCGCTCAGAGCGCATAGGATTGCGCTTGTAGGCCATTGCAGACGAACCTATCTGATCCGCTTCGAACGGTTCTTCTATCTGCCTGTCGTGCTGGAGCAGCCGGATGTCTTCCGCCATGCGGTAAAGGCTCTGCGCGACGGAGCTCAGGCAGTTTATGATCCTGCTGTCCGTCTTCCGCGGATAAGTCTGACCGCACACCGGGAAGCACTCTTCAAACCCGAATTCTGCGCTGATCATCCTGTTCATCTCGTCTATCTTCGACCCGTCGCCGTCGAACAGTTCCATGAAGCTGGCCTCGGTGCCGGTCGTTCCGCGCGAGCCTAAAAATTTCAGCGAGCCGATAACGAAATCCAGCTCGTGAAGATCCGATTCAAGATCCTGGAGCCAGAGCGAAGCGCGTTTTCCGACAGTAACAGGCTGCGCAGGCTGGTAATGCGTATATCCGAGCGTTGGAAGCGACTTATATTTCTCCGCAAACTTTGAAAGATTGACCATGACCCCGAGCAGCTCCGAGCGGATATACCGAAGCGCATCCCTGTAAATAATAAGATCCGCGTTGTCCGTAACGTAACAGCTCGTCGCACCGAGATGGATGATCCCGGCGCTTCCCGGCGCTGCAAGTCCGTACGCGTAAACGTGGGCCATAACGTCGTGCCTCACCTGCTTTTCGCGCGCGGCTGCGGCGTCAAAATCGATGTCTTCTATATGAGCTTCGAGTTCTCTTACCTGCTCTTCGCTCACCGGGAGCCCGAGCCTGTGTTCTGCGCGTGCAAGCGCGGTCCAAAGTCTGCGCCAGGTCTCTATGCGCGTCCTTTGCGAGAAAAGCCTCAGCATATACTCAGAAGCGTACCTCGATGATAACGGCGATTCGTACTGATCTTTCATACTTAATTCACCTGCACCTGTCAGATCCTCATGCCCTGCTCAGCGGATTATTATACTGTCGCGCTCAGGCCCGACCGAAACGTATTTGATGTGAGCTCCGATACGCTCCTCGATAAACAGCACGTACGCGCGCGCCGCCTCGGGAAGTTCCTCCCACGTACGGATCCCGGAGATGTCTGTCCCCCATCCGTCGAGGTATTCGAAAACCGGTTTTGCGTCACCCAGCGCCGCCGGGAACGGGAACTCGTCAGTCTGTATGCCGTTGACAATATAATGAGTACAAACCGGGATCTTTTCCATATAGCTCAGTACGTCGAGTTTGGTGAGGGCAATGTCGGTCGCTCCCTGCGTCTCTACGCCGTACCTGGTGGCAACGATATCGAGCGGTCCTACGCGCCTCGGTCTGCCCGTCTTCGCGCCGTATTCAAATCCCGCGTCCCTGAGCCTTACCGCTTCCTGTCCGAACCATTCGCACGTAAACGGGCCTTCGCCTACGCACGTGGAATACGCCTTAACAACACCTATTATTTCGTCAATTTTCGCTCCCGGAAGACCGCTGCCTACCGGTGCGTACGCGGCAATTGCGTTCGACGACGTCGTATAAGGATAGATGCCGTAATCCAGATCGCGAAGCGCTCCGAGCTGGGCCTCAAACAGTATGCTTTTTCCGCCTTTCACGGCTTTTTTAAGGTACGCGCCCGTGTCGCATATGAACGGCTTGATCAGTTCGCAATAATTACAGAGCCATTTTTCAAGCTCATCCATAGTATGCGCAGGAGCTCCGTACACTTTCGTGATTATAAGATTCTTCCACTCGAGCAGATCTTTAAGGTGTGCTTTAAGTTCGTCAGGATAGAAAAGCTCGCCCGCGAGCACCGTCTTTTTCTGATATTTATCGGAATAGAACGGAGCGATGCCCTGCTTCGTTGACCCGTACTTTTTATCCGCGAGCCTCGCTTCTTCGAGCGCGTCAAGTTCGCGGTGCCACGGGAGCAGGAGCGACGCTCTGTCGCTTATTTTAAGATTATCGGGGGTTATCGGCACGCCTTTGGCGGCAACGTCTTTGATCTCTTTGAGCAGGTTTTCGGGGTCAAGCGCAACGCCGTTTCCGAGGATATTGACGACACCGTTCCTGAATATTCCGGAAGGCAGCAGATGAAGGGCAAACTTTCCGTATTCGTTGATAACGGTGTGGCCCGCGTTGCCGCCGCCCTGATAGCGTACGACGATATCGTATTTTTCCGTTAGCAGGTCAACCATCCTGCCTTTTCCTTCGTCTCCCCAGTTGATTCCTACGATTGCACAATTTGACATAAAAAACTCTCCATCCTTCCGTGATACTGTCCTGCGCCCCGCCCTCAGGCCTAAACTCCGAACATCAGCTGGGCGTATGTCGGAAGCGGCCAGCGGCGGTTATCCGTAAGCGTCTCGGCCTTATCTGCCGCCGCCCTGAGCGCGTTCATAGCGGGCAGGACGCAGTCCCTTATCCTTATGCTGTGTTCAGTTATATCCGTGGCTCCTGCAGCGAATTCGTACGCTTCTCTGAGCTTCACGATACCGTCCAGTATGGCGGTCTCCAGTTTGGAAAGCTCCGACGCGGTCCTCTGTTCGTACGCGTTGTCGATACCGGCCTGCGCTTTTACCAGCGCCCTTTCAGCGAGATCCGAACTGAATCCGGAGACCGCAGGCAGAATATCTCTCTGAGCCATATCCAGCATTGTCGCCGCTTCGATGCCCACGATATTCACGTAATTTCCGAGCAGTATCTCGTAACGCGAACGAATCTCCATCTCAGTAAACACCTTATGAGACGTAAGCATCGCGACGTTTTTCGGGTCAAGCATTTTAGGCAGGCAGTCCGGCGTCGTCGGCAGGTTGGAAAGTCCCCTGCGCTTCGCTTCCTCGACCCACTCTTCGGAATAGCCGTTGCCGTTGAATATGATGCGTTTATGGGCAATGATCGCTTCTTTCAGTACGGCGT
Source organism: Clostridia bacterium (assembly GCA_017508875.1). Classification (GTDB taxonomy): domain Bacteria; phylum Bacillota; class Clostridia; order UBA1212; family UBA1255; genus UBA1255. The sequence continues at coordinate 17,109 of JAFWQX010000195.1, forward strand.
GCAGTTCGGAGTTGAAGTCCTGCGCTTTTTCGAGCCTGTCCGCGTACTGTCTCAGCGACTCGGCCACGGCGGCGTTCAGCATGATATTTGCGCACGCGATAGAGTTGGAAGAACCGAGCATGCGGAACTCGAATTTATTGCCCGTAAAAGCGAACGGAGACGTGCGGTTGCGGTCTGTCGTATCGCTGAAGAACGCCGGAAGCGTGGGAACTCCGAAAGCCATTTCGCGGCGTCCGGCGGCACTGTAAGGCGCGTCGTTTTCGATCGATTCAAGTATCGAGGTAAGTTCATTGCCGAGAAATACGGAGATGATCGCAGGAGGCGCTTCGTGAGAACCGAGGCGGTGGTCGTTACCGGCCGTCGCGACGGAGACTCTCAGAAGATCCTGATAGTCATCCACGGCCTGGATCACTGCCACGAGGAACAGCAGGAACTGCGCGTTATCGTGAGGGGAAGCGCCGGGTTTTAACAGGTGGATGCCGTCGTCAGTATCGATCGACCAGTTATTATGCTTACCGGAGCCGTTGACGCCCTCGAAAGGCTTTTCGTGCAGCAGGCAGACGAGATCGTGGCGTGCGGCAACGTTCTGCATAACTTCCATTGTCAGCTGGTTGTGATCGGTGGCAATATTTGTCGTAGAGTATATCGGCGCCAGTTCGTGCTGCCCGGGGGCAACTTCATTGTGCTCCGTTTTTGCGAGTACGCCGAGCTTCCAGAGTTCTTCGTCGAGCTCCGCCATATATGCGGCAACGCGCGGTTTTATGGCTCCGAAATAGTGGTCGTTGAGCTCCTGCCCTTTCGGCGCTTTCGCCCCGAACAGCGTGCGGCCTGTAAATTTAAGGTCAGGCCTTCTGTTGTACATGCGGCGGTCGATCAGGAAGTATTCCTGCTCAGCTCCGGAAGAAGAATGTACGTATTTTGAAGTGGTATTGCCGAACAGTTTTAGGATGCGCAGCGCCTGCACGTTCAGCGCCTCCATCGATCTTAAAAGCGGAGTCTTCTTATCGAGCGCTTCTCCCCCGAACGAGCAGAACGCCGTAGGAATGCACAGCGTATTGTCCTTGATGAAAGCATACGAGGTGGGATCCCAGGCGGTATATCCTCTGGCCTCAAAAGTGGCGCGCAGCCCGCCTGACGGGAAAGAGGAAGCATCCGGTTCGCCCTTGATCAGCTCCTTGCCGGAAAATTCCATTATCACGCGTCCGCCGGGCGCCGCGGCAATAAAGCTGTCGTGTTTTTCTGCAGTGATTCCGGTAAGCGGCTGGAACCAGTGTGTGAAATGCGTCGCGCCGAGTTCGATAGCCCATTCCTTCATCGCCTCAGCCACGGCCGATGCTACGTTGGAATCAAGTTTAGCACCTTCGTCAATAGTTTTCTTAAGCTTCTCATATACGTCGGGGGCAAGTCTTTCGCGCATTACGCTGTCGTTAAATACCATACACCCGAAATAATCCGAAATTTTTTTCATAAAAACCCGCCCTTTAACGCTTCAGACTCCCGATTAAAGCATATGAGGCGAAGATCCGGATAATCCTGACATCTTCGCCGCACAATATGCTTATACTCTATATGAAAGTCGTTGTCAAGTGCTGTAAAAAAGCGGGAGTCAACAAGACTGATCTGCCAGTCGCATTGACCCCCGCCCCGTTTGCTTATGTGTGATAAAGAAGTAATAGAAGTGCAAAAAATTTTGCCGTTCCTATCCGGCACTTGGCCATTGTGTCGGATAGGTCGGGCGTTAGGCTTCGGGCAAGTCAATCTTGCCGACAAAGCTGTAATAAATCTCAATGTCCTGCCTGCGGATGCCGTTCTCGTCATAGCTGCACTCATGCACGACGATTTTCTCAATCATCTCCCGCAAGAGGGTGGGGGTCAATTCCTCAAAGGCAAGGTGCTTTCGGACGATACCCATAAACTTTTCCGCATTGACGGTGGCGGCCTGCGACTTGGAAAGTTCCTCCTGCAAAGCGGCGGCGCGGTCTTTCAGTTCCCGCTGTTCCTGCTCATAGTCTGCCGACAGTTCCATGAAACGCTCGTCGCTGATTTTGCCGTTCACATTGTCCTCATACAGCCGCTTGATAATGCGGCTCACTTCGGCAATGCGCTCCTGCGCCTGTTCAAGCTGCTTGGTGGCTGCGGCGGTCTTTCTCTTGCCGCCGATCTCGTTCTGCTGGATAAGCAGCTTCACAAAGCGGCTCTCATGCTTGGCGGCATA
>JAFWQX010000196.1 GCA_017508875.1 Clostridia bacterium
CAGAGCCGGCCTGGCACACAAAACCCGAAAAAACCGATTTGTGTGCCAAAGTTGACCGCAACCGACTTGAGAGACAGCGCCCGGCTGGCACACAAAACTCGAAAAAGCTGATTTGTGTGCCAAAGTTGACCGCGAATGACTTGAGAGACAGCGCCAGACTGGCACACAAAACTCAAAAAAAAACGATTTGTGTGCCAAAGTTGACCAACCGCGAAGTAAAAGACAGCGCCGCAGAAAACAGACTTTAAAATGTTTGAGAAATTGCCGCCATAATACGCCTTGCGGCCGGAAAACTCAAGCCGGAGCATCCTCAATTGTCTAAAAAAATTCACGGAAACAGGAAAAGAGCCCAGGAATATTATCTGTTCGCATTTTTATACTCTATATGATATAATTGACCTCAGCAGGCGAAAGCCTTAATAAAAACTCCGAATGAGGTTTGATTATGAAAGTACTTGTTGTAAACGCGGGCAGTTCATCGCTGAAATATCAGCTGTTTGACACGTCCGATAATTCAGTGCTTGCCAAAGGAATCTGTGAGCGCATAGGCATCGGCGGCGAGATCACGCATAAGATGAGCGGGCGGCCGGACTATAAAGAAACGGTCGAAATGGTTGACCACACCGAAGCAACGAAAGTGCTGATCCGCGTACTTACGGATCCGGAAGTCGGGTGCATCAGCGACATGAGCGAGATCGAAGCCGTTGGCCACCGCATAGTCCACGGCGGTGCGTATTTCAGCGAATCGGTGCGCGTCACGGATGAAGTCATCGCAAAACTTGAACTCTGCCGCGACCTTGCCCCGCTGCACACCGGAGCACACCTGATGGGTATAAGAGGCTGTATCGCCGCGATGCCCGAAACGCCCCAGGTGCTCGTATTTGACACCGCATTTCACCAGACAATGCCGGATTACGCGTACACGTACCCGATCCCGTACGAAATGGCACAGGAATACCAGATCAGGCGCTACGGGGCGCACGGAACCTCCCACAGATTCGTATCGGGAGAAATGTGCAAGATACTCGGCCGCACCGAAGGCACGAAAATCGTTACATGCCATCTGGGCAACGGTTCGTCGATCTCCGCTGTGAAGGACGGGAAAGTAATCGACACGTCCATGGGCTTCACGCCGCTCGACGGGCTCGAAATGGGTACGAGGTGCGGAGGAATCGACCCCGCCATCGTGCCGTTCATCATGGCGAAAAAAGGTTTTACGCCGGACGAGATGAGCAATTTCATGAACAAAGAATGCGGGCTGTTAGGCGTATCGGGATTGTCACCGGACTGCCGCGACCTCGGCGAAGCGGTGAAAGCCGGTCATAAACGCGCGGCGCTCGCCGTCAATATTTTAACTTACCAGATCAAAAAATTTATCGGCTCGTACGCGGCGGCAATGAACGGCCTCGATGCAGTCGTCTTTACCGCGGGCATAGGCGAGAACCGTGACGAGATCCGCGCCGCAGCCTGCCGCGACCTCGACTGGCTCGGCATCAAACTCGATCCCGAGGTCAATGAACGCACCAAAAAGCAGGGCGATAACGTCTGTATTTCCGCTCCTGATTCGCGCGTGCTCGTGTACGTTATACCCACCAACGAAGAACTTGTTATCGCTTCGGACACAGAACGGATAGTGAAAGAAGGTAGAATATGAAAAAGAACGTATTAAAATCTGTTTCGCTCCGCCTTTTCGCGGCATTCTTAGCAGTGCTCCTGATGGGCGGCGCTATGGGGATCGCAAGCGCGGTAACGGGACGCGGAGGTTTTTCCACGGCTGTGCTCGCAGCGGAGGATACGTATCCGTTAAATAAAGGCAGCGGGATCGCAAGTGCAGGGGCAACAGGCCCTGAAGCGAGCGTTGCCGTTCAGTTTAACGTGACCGCCGCATTCAAATCCGTAAGCCTGACGATGAACTCGAGCGGTACCGATAAGACGGCGACAATGAAGCTGTACAAGTGGGATCAGAACGTTATTGACAGCGTAAAAGGTACGGCTGTTGCGGAGAAAGAATTCTCGAACTGGTCGAAAGATGACGAAATTGTCCTCGAAACGTCGCAGGACGCAGGCGAGTACGTCATCGAACTGAAATTCAAGGATGAGACGTCGAAAAAAGCCAAATTATCGATCAAATGTACGAAACAGAAACGCAGCGGCGTTGCCGTATACGAAAACTACTATAACATCACGACCGCCGTTTCGCCCGTGGGCAGCATCGTGCTCGCGGCCGCCGGCGACGATCCTTTCAAATCCGCTTCGGCAAATAAAAACTATCCTTACCATCAGGCTCCTCCGGATTATGAATATCCCGCTGATTCCGCAGTAGTGTAGCTTGGGATCGATCCGACGCAATGGGCCGCCGTAGACGGACTGGGCAGAACGCTTCCCGGTTACGCGGACGTCGGAGCCAAGAACGATAAAGTGGTCGGTATTTTCTACTGGACGTGGCACAAGGGCAATATGCAGAGCAAGGCCGTTAATATCAATAACCTTATTCTTGAGAATCCCGACATGCTGCACGACTACAAGCATAAGCTGTGGGCTAAAAACAGCGTCGGTTCATATTTCTGGAACGAACCGATCTACGGTTATTATACAGAAGCAGACGACTACGTGCTTCGCAAACACGGCGAACTTCTGGCTGACGCCGGCGTCGATTTCGTACTCTTCGACTGCACGAACGGAGATCTTACCTGGGAAGACGCATATCTGAATCTGCTCGAGGTCTGGGGGAAGGCACGTGAAGAAGGCGTACGTACACCGAAGATAGGATTCATGATGCAGTTCTGGTGGAATGACACTAACACGCCTTCGTCCGTGAAGCAGGTCTACAACGCGATATACAGAGACGGAAAATATCAGGACCAGTGGTTCTACTGGGAAGGCAAGCCGCTCATTATGTGCAGAAGCGACGGATTCTCCAAAAGCAATTTGTACGATGCCGAGCTGCTCCAGTTCTTTACGTGGCGTAATGGCGAGCCTTCATACTTTGAGGGCGACCAGGACGACAGCGCATGGGGCTGGCTGCACATCAATCCGCAGGCTCTGTATAAGAACGCTGACGGCACGGTCGAAATGACGACGGTCGGTGTCTGCATGAACGCGGACTGGAAGAAGATGGCGCTTTCCGCACAGAACGGCGACCATAATATGGGCCGCAGCTACACGCGCAACGCGGATTTCAGCTACAGCTTCGATTACCGCGGCAAAACCGTGAAAGTTGATAAAAATATTGAAAACGTTTCGTTCTACGGACTTAACTTCCAGGAACAGTGGGACTACGCGATCGCCGCGGATCCGGAGATCATTTTCATCACCGGCTGGAACGAGTGGATCATGGGACGCTTCGAAGAGTGGTGCGGCGTTAAGAACGCTTTCCCGGATCAGTTTAACGACGAAAACTCCAGAGACGTTGGGCCTTCCAAAGGCGCGCTGAAAGACTACTACTATTACCAGATGGTCGATAACATCCGCCGATTCAAGGGCGTGTCGCCGGTGAACGTTCAGGAAACCGCGAAAACTATTGACATCAACGCAGGCGCAGAGCAGTGGAACGACGCAGGGATCGTTACGTATAATCATTACACCGGCAATACTCTTGAGCGCAACATTAAAACGTGGGGCGTGAAGTACACGGGCGACGCTATCCGCAACGACTTCAAGACGGCGAAAGTTTCGTTCGATGCTGAAAATATTTACTTCTATATTGAGGCTGCGGAGGATATTACCGCCTCGACCGATACGAACTGGATGATGCTCCTGCTCGATACCGGCGCAGCTACGGCCGATTCGACCGACTGGGAGGAATTCGAGTACATCATTAACCGTACTTCTCCTTCTGGCGCGACAATGTCCGTCGAGAAGAGCTCCGGCGGCTGGAACTGGCAGAAGACCGGCGACGCTTCGTTCAGCGTAAACGGTAAAGTGATGCAGGTCAGCGTCCCGCGCGCTGCTCTGGGCCTGGACAACACCTCCGATCCGCTCACGTTCGGTTTTAAGTGGTGCGACAATAACCTTACCGACGGCGATATTATGACCCTTTATACCGAAGGCGACGCAGCTCCCGGAGGCCGTTTCACGTTCGTATTCACGTCTGACGCGAAAGCCGCCGCGCCTGTCGATCCGGGCAAAGATGATTCCGGAAATAATAATTCGGGCAATAACAATTCGGATAATACGGATTCCGGGACGAACCCGCTTACGATCGTCCTCGTCGTTTTAGCCATAGCGGCCGCGCTGGCTGCAGCAGCTGCTGCTGTTGTCGTCGTCCGTAAAAAGAAAGGCTGAAGAAGATAAGCACCGGAGGGATCGGAATGTTTGACTACCCGAACTGCGTAAATTGCCCCGAACCTGCCACCGCACATGCGATCGAATTCGGAAACTGGGACGTACCGTGCCGGAATCCGTTTTACAGGGACCTGAGGCCCGTTGCCGACGACCGCCGTATATTGCGCAATCCGCATAAAGGGTGGTACTGGCATTATATTGACAACGGCTATCTGCGTCCTAATTACCGCCGCGACCACGACCCTGACGACCATCTTGAGGATTTCCCCGGCCTGAACCACCTCTATCTGCGCTTCGACTGGGGAGACATCGAGAAGGAAGAGGGCGTGTTCGACTGGTCGTATATCGACAGCATAATGGAGGAGTGGAGCAGGTACGACTACCGGTTCGGAATGCGGCTGGTGACGTACGAGGGCTCCGGCGCGATCCCGTTTGCTACGCCTGAATACGTCTTTAAGGCAGGTGCGAAATGCTATGCGCTTCCCGGCGGACGGCTGGAGCCGGACTACGGCGATCCGGTCTTTCTGGAGAAGCTGGCACGGTTTATGGAAGAGGCCGGAAGAAAGTTCAACGCAGATCCGCGGGTGGAACTTATTGACGTCGGCACTTTCGGCACGTGGGGAGAGGGGCATACGGGCAACGGCAGCGACGTTGTTTATCCCGCCGACGTTATTAAGAAGCACATCGACCTCCACGTGAAGAATTTCCCGGACAAGTTCGTGATCCTGAACGACGACCACATCAACCACCGCTGGAGCCGCGGGGCAGAGGAGAACCTCGATCTGATCGATTACGCCGCCGCGCTCGGGCTCGGGCTGGACGATGACTCGGTATGTGTGCGTTATTATTCGGACAATTGCGGATACAACACTTTGCGTACTCCCTGGCTGTTCGATCTGCTCTCGCAAAACGCTCCCGTCGTGCTGGAATTTGAGCATTATCAGTCGGTGGCCGCGGAGGTTTTCAAAGACGGTTATCCGTTCCTGGATGCGATGCAGCGTACGCATGCCACGTTTGCGGGGTTCCACGGTTATCCGCGCCCCTGGCTCAAGCGCGAGCCATGGCTTACAGAGTATGCGGCCAACAGGCTGGGCTACTGGTTCTTTATCGACGGCATCGAGCTTCCGCCGCTTATGGCGGGCGTCAATAACCGCATCAAGCTTCACGTCGTTAACCGCGGTTTTGCGGCTTCGTACCGCAAATTCTGCGTGAAACTGCGCCTCGCCGGAACGGTGGGCAATTACGTTCAGGAGCTGGATGTGGATGTACGCCGCTGGCAGCCCGGAAGACCTGCGGTGGAAGCGTTTTTGTTCCGCCCGCAGCTGAGCCCCGGCACTTATTGCGCTGAGATAGGCGTGTTCGATGGCGGAAGACCCATCGAACTTGCGCTTAAGGAAAGTGTTAAGACTGAAGACGGCTATTACCGCCTCGGCTCCGTCGAAGTGCGCTGATCAGGCGGCGGGCGGCGGCGAGTGACGCCGCAGTACGGCGCGTCAGGCAGCGATAAAACGATGTTAAGTTAAGCGCTTTGCTCATTTTGCGCTTAACTTTTTTTGTTAGACAGGGCCCCGCCTGCCTACCGCGAATCTCTGGCGGCGTCAGGCGGGGCAAAACGAGATAAAAGTTAAGCGAATTGTTCATTCTGCGCTTAACTTTTTTGTTAGACAGGGCCCCGCCTGCGACCAGCTCGATCCTCATTGTCAAAACGGATTTGCCTCCTCTAAAAAAAATACTGATATTTCCAAACATTTCCAAACATTTCCGAATATTACGGAATATTACCAGATATTTCCGAAAATTACCGGATATTTCCGAAAATTACCGTCAGGGAAAATTCGGAAATTATTGACCGTTCCACAATCAAAAAGATATACTCGGATCATTCAAAACGGAGGTTAAAGCGCATGAACAGCGACATCGATTCAATAAGAGAAGTACATGAAAAAGAGATGATAAAAAGTCTTGCCCGGAAAAAGCTGTCAACGGTCAAGCGGAACATATTTAAATGGAAGCGAAAACTGTGTGGTTGTCCGCCTGGAATTTTACGATGTAAGAAGTGCGGGAAATACCAACGATTATATATTGTATATGAAAAGAAAGCGGCGAATATGATTGACGGCGTCAAGCAGGAGTCGTTTAAACGCGAAATATACGTTGGCGCCAAAAACGAAATTGCCCGAAAACTTGCAGAAAAAGCGTACCTCGAAAAGGTAATAGCGTGCGGGGACAATACAATTAAATGCCTCGAGGCATTGACGAAGGACAACAAAGCACTGCGGGAAGAAGCGCTGGATCTTCTGCCCGAACCGATTCGGGCCCTTGTTCCATATGAGGAAGAATCGGAAGAATTTATTGACCGATGGAAAAGGCGTATAAAATATGCAGAGACATATGATAAATATCAGGAAGAAAAACTATATACTGCCATTGACGGAACAAAGATGAGGTCAAGAGCAGAGGTGATAATTGCTAATGAGCTCAGCCGAAGGGGAATCCCATATATTTATGAAAAGATTTTAAGGTTTTCGGACGATGAAGAGTACAGCCCGGATTTCACTATGCCTGACGCAGTGGAAGAAAGAGAAATCATACTTGAACATTTTGGCATGATGGGTGAATCGGATTATTGCAAAAAAACTCTTCACAAGATCAAGCAATATCAGAAAAACGGTTATTTGCTCGGTGACAATTTTTTTGCTTCGTTTGAGTCGAATGACGTTGTGCTTGATACAGAAGGCCTGATGTTGTTAATAGATTATATGGATAATAGGTTTAGTTTGTCAGGTTAAAAAGTGTTTTGATGTCAGCGCACCTGGCGCCGCCGGAGGGCTAGAATGGCGCAGGCTTGGCGCTGTTTAAGGAAAAAGTTAAGCGCGAAATGAGCGCGGCGCTTAACTTATACCTCATTTTACCGCTGGCTTGCGCCGCCTGACGCCGTCGGATGCCGCCTGTCACCGTCGGAGACTCGAAAGAACCGGGCAGAGCCCAGTCAGGGCGCTGTCTAAGGAAAAAGTTAAGCGCAAAAATGGCGAGGCGCTTAACTTATACCTCATTTTACCGCTGGCTTGCGTCGCCTGGCGCCGCCGGATGCCGCCTGTCACCGTCGGAGACTCGAAAGAATCGGGCACAGCCCAGTCAGGGCGCTGTCTAAGGAAAAAGTTAAGCGCAAAAATGGCGAGGCGCTTAACTTATACCTCATTTTACCGCTGGCTTGCGCCCCCTGGCGCCGCCGGAGGCTCGCAAGAACCGGGCAGAGCCCAGTCAGGGCGCTGTTTAAGGAAAAAGTTAAGCGCAAAATGAGCGACGTGCTTAACTTGACCACATTTTACCGTTGGCTGGCGCCGCCGGAGGCTCGTAAGAACCGGGCAGAGCCCAGTCGCGGCGCTGTTTAAGGAAAAAGTTAAGCGCAAAATGAGCGAGGCGCTTAACTTGACCACATTTTACCGCTGTCTGACGCCGCCAGACGTTGCAGCCGGCTGCCGAATGTCGCAGTCCGCTGCCGAACGCCGCCAGCCATCCGCCAGAGGTTGTTGCCGCCCGCCAGACAGCCCGATTCTGACGGTCGACGGCAGGCTGCGCGACTTCCCGGCCACCCGCCAGACGTTGCAGCCGGCTGCCGAATGTCGCAGTTCGCCGCCGAACGTCGCCAGCCATCCGCCAGAGGTTGTTGCCGCCCGCCAGACAGCCCGACTCTGACGGTCGACGGCAGGCTGCGCGACTTCCCGGCCACCCGCCAGACGTTGCAGCCAGCTGCCGAATGTCGCAGTCCGCCGCCGAACGTCGCCAGCCATCCGCCAGAGGTTGTTGCCGCCCGCCAGACAGCCCGATTCCGGCGGTCGACGGCGGGCGGCGAGGCTTCCCGCCCGGTAGCCCGGGCGGCACTTTTTTGCGGCACTTTTTTTGCAAAAAAACTGTTGACAACGACCGGCGCTTTAG
>JAFWQX010000197.1 GCA_017508875.1 Clostridia bacterium
CTGCACGAGCGAAAGCGTCAAAATTCAGCTCGATCCCGAGCCCTTTAGCTGCGGCGGAAGAGAAAAGCTCGCGGAAAGTCTCATCTGAGATGCCGTCGATTAACCGGATCACTCCGTCCTTAACCCGGGCGCACGCGAGCGGGCAGGTGAGGTGGGCAATGCCGGTCTTGTGGAAGGGGAGATCCGCTTCGAGCAGTTTTGCAAACCGCTCAACATACAGCTCACGCCGCCGTTTTATTCCGTCTTCGTCAAAACCGATATCCGCATCTAACGTGAACCCTTCCATATGCAGGTGGGTAGTTGGAACGATTATAAAATCTAATTGACCGAGGAGCTTATCACTCACGCCGATCGTGAAAAATTTGTCCATCTCCGTTTCGCACCCGAACATGAAACGTACGTTGTCCGACTGCGGCAGGGGCAAAGCTTCTTTTATATGATCCAGGTCCTGTATTTTGTACCATTCGGTCGCACCGGGTATTTCCGGATCCCAGAAATGATCTGTAAGGCAGATCGTGGTCAATCCGTTTTCCTCGGCGTATTTAAGGATCCGCCCGGTAGTCTGGCCGGGATCGGACGAGCAGAGTGACAATTGCGAGTGAATGTGCAGATCGTGGTCAATAACGTATTGGTTCAAATTTGTTGCCCCCTCCGTTTTTTTGTATTTTACCACACTGCGTGAGGAAAGTATATCTTTTTCCTCGGAATGGCGAGGCATTGACGCAGCTCTACAGTATTGAAAAAAAGGCTTCAGGCGAATATAATTGACACGTATAATACCGCCTGTAGTCTGGCGGCGGAGAAACACTTTTCAGGGGAAACAGATGTACGAAAAATGAAAACGATCAACGTAGTGGCAGCAGTGATTATTGACGGCGGACGTATTTTCGCGACGCAGCGTGGGTACGGTAAATACAAGGATTTCTGGGAGTTTCCGGGAGGAAAGATCGAAGAAGGTGAAACACCGGAGGAAGCGCTCAGACGAGAGATACGGGAAGAACTTGACACCGAAATAGAAGTAGGCGGGCTCATTGCCAACGTCGACTATGACTATCCGGATTTTCACCTCAGCATGAAGTGCTACCGCGCAGACGTCATAGAGGGAGAACTGCTTCTGAAAGAGCACGAGGCGGCGCGCTGGCTCGGGAAGGATGAGCTTAAAAGCGTGAACTGGCTTCCGGCGGACTTTTCGCTGATCGACGAACTCGGGAAAAGCACTTTCGCGTCTGAAGATTGACCATAGCGGTCAGAAACCGTTCGTTTGTATTTTCTCGCATAGATTAAGATAATAAATTTAAGAAAAGAAGAAAAAGGACATGTGGAAAAAGCAAAACAGTGGAAAGCATAAGAGAAGAGCGCTTATTGCAATGATACTGGCATTACCGGCGCTCATTTTATCAGGCTGCGCAGGAAGAAATGATCCGGCGCAGAACAGCGGAACAGTGACGGAAAACTTTCAGGAAACCGAAACAAACGGTCCCGGGGCTACTTCCGTGCCGTCTCCTACAGAAAAACCGACGCCTGTGCCGGATCCTTCGACCGTCACGCTGATGATCGAAGATTTTAATAATATCACCAACGTGAAAAAAGCGTTAAACCCTGCCGATCTGAGCGCTTTCGGGATCGTTGACCCTGAATTTTCGTTCGACAGCGAGTACGCGCAGGAAGGCGTCGCGTTAGTAAATACTTTGTCATCGGCAGCGTGGTGCCAGGCATTTGAACTTACCGGCAAACGACTGGACGTTTTTGACGAAGCGAAGCCGGAATATTATCTGCGTATATGGGTAGCTCTCCCGGACAATTCCGACGTTGCGTTCACCTTCTGCCTCGGAAGCAAAAGCGGAAGAAACCGCAGCTATATCGCCGCTTCCAAGGCAATAGTTACGGACGTGGGCGGATACCGTGAGGAATGCGCGACGGGCAACGCCTCTTCCGATGCGGGCGAGGATTCTTCTGTGCTCATTCCTGCCGGATTCTGCGGCTATCTCGCTTTGCCTCTTAACGAGCTGATACCCTGGCGCGGTTACAGCGGTATTTCGTCGCTGCCTGACGTAGATTATCTGAAGATCGACGCGCGGCCTTCAGTGACGTCTCAGGGCGACAGGTACGTACTTGACGCGCTGTGCGTTTCGGACAGTCCCGTGGCGTTTCTGCGCCCCGACGGCATTGACCGCGGCGATCCGCAGGAGCTGCCCGAATTTGCTTCTAAGAATGAGGAACTTGACTATATGCTTACTGAATTGCTGAATAAAGACGCGGCGTTTCAATATTGCCCCGAATACGACCCGAAAGGATATCCGGGGATCAAAGCCATCTGGATGGACGGAGTGAAATTCGGGCGGAAGGACACTAAAGTTTTCGCTTATATCGGTTTTCCTGACGGCGCTTCCGGATCTAAAAAGGTCCCGGGCGTGGTGCTCATGCACGGAGGCGGAGGTTTTGCGTATCCGAACTGGGTCAAGCTGTGGAACGACAGGGGATATGCGGCGATCGCGGTGTGCAATACAGGTTATTACCCGGCGTCAACGTCGATTACAGATTTCTTCGGGGCTTCTTCCTGGACTCACAGCGTGCCTGCGGACCTGCTCGCGGAAGATCCTCGCGTTATGCCTCCTGACAATGACGGAATGTACTCATCCACCGGAAGCGTTGACCGTATGTGGATGTACCACGCCGTAGCCCAGACTATTCTTGCAAATAACATTCTGCGCGCAGATAAGCGCGTTGACGCCGGAAAGATCGGGATCACCGGGATCTCCTGGGGAGGTGTGATCACGTCGATAGCGATCGGCTATGATCAGAGGTTCGCATTTGCCGTCCCGGTATACGGGAGCGGATATCTCAATGAAGCACATTCGTGGATGAAGGATAATTTCAATTCCGCAGGGACAAAGGAGCTCTGGGAACCGTCTCTCAGACTGAAGGACGTGAAGATGCCTGTGCTCTGGCTTTGCTGGGCGGATGATAACTGCTTCTCGGTCAATTCAAACAGCAAGTCTTTGCTCGATACGGAAAATGGCGTCCTGTCGATCATCCAGAATATGAATCACGGACATTTTGAGGGCTGGGGGCGCGAAGAAATATACAGATTTGCAGACAGCGCCGTAAAAGGCGGACAGCCGCTTGCAGTGCCCGAAACACTTCCGGGAAAAGGCCGCGACGTTTCATTTAAAGTTGCGCTGCCGCGCGATGCTTCTAAATTTAAGGCTCGTGTCTGCTATATCGACGAGCCTCTCAGCTATTCTTCTTCGGGCCGCCTTAAGATCAACGGCCAGAATACGATAGATCAGGAGTGGCATTTTATTGAGTGCAGTGTAAACGGGAACGTTGTAACAGCAAAACTGCCCGAGGACGCGTTCAGCTATTACGTTGAACTAAGCGTGAGCTCGGGCGGCGTGAATTATATCAGCTGCACGCCTTTTACAGACGTGAACTGACGACCGGTTTTATTATTTCTTTTTGCGTTTGCTGATGATTATCGCAGCGGCGATCACTGCGGCTAAAACGACGGCGACGATGAGGATGACGAGCCAGGGGAAAGTCTTTTTAACACTTTCTTCTGGCTCGTTTTCTGATGCTCCGCCGTTCTTGGTGGCTTCCGGCGCTTTGGTAGTTTCAGGCTGAGCAGTAGGCGCTTCAGTCGCGGGTTCTTCGGTAGGCGCGGTGGTCGCAGGGACTTCCGTGGGTTCGGCAGTAGGCGCTTCCGTAGCGTTGGGATCGCGCGTCGGAGTGGGTTCTACGCCGCCTGAAGTTTCGACTGTCCAGAGCAGTTCGAATTCGTCATTTGCCTGCAGATAGACTTCGATAGTATGCTCGCCGGGCTGGATCGGTACCTTGACCCAGAATCTGGCGGCGTCAACGGCATCTTCATATTTAGACATCTGGGCGCGTATCGCGTTGTGATCAGCTTCTATAGTGTTGACGTAGTCGGATATGACGAATTCGCCGCCGTCAATGGTATATCCGTAATGCTGTATTTCTGCGTCCGTGACGCACCAGCCGGCTATTTCGATCGTGCCGCCGAGATATTCTTCGACGTCAACTTCGTCTTCGCCTGATGAGTGGTTGGCGAACATTCCGGCAACGTCCCCGTTGAACAGTATTCCGTCGCGGTTGATGAAGAGCACGTGTTCTTCATCTGCGGAAACGGTTAAGGAAAGCGCAAGCGAAAGTGTAAGTATTATTGCGAGCGATGCCGCGATGATTTTTTTAATATTTATCAGTTTTTTCAAAATATCTCCCCTCCATTCAAGGAATGCGCGTATATTAGCACAATACGTTTCAAAGGGCAATATAAACTTGAAAGTAAATGCCGAACGGATGCGGAACGGGCGCAACGGGCGGAACGGGTTATGAAATCGGTCTTGAATTACACCTGCGTTCTGCGCTATACTTAATCAGTATTTCGAGCGTGGGTTCGAGCAGGAAAGAGAGAGTTCAGTATGAATCCGTTACTTCCAAGATCGTTTTTTATGGCCGACGGCGAGGCGCACGTGATGCCTGACGGCAGATTATATATGGTCGGTTCGACGGACCATTCGGGAAGCAAGGACTATTGCGGGCACGAGCATCATATATGGTCTACGGACGATCCGGCACTTGAAAACTGGGTCGATCACGGCACCGTGTTCAGCAACAGCGCGTCTGATCCCGGAATTCCGTGGGCGCCGGGAGTTCCGCTCTATGCGCCTGATATGATATACAAAGACGGCAGATACTACCTTTATATGTGCGGAGCGAACAATTTCGAAGCTGTTGCCTCCGCCGAAAAACCTGAAGGACCGTATAAGGACGCACGCAGGATAGAAGGAGCGGACGGGGACGGGATAGATCCTACCGTATTCGTTGACGACGACGGCACCGCATACCTTCTTTGGGGGCAGTTCCACCTGCGCGGCGCGAAGCTCAAGGACAATATGTATGAGCTTGACCGCGAGTCTTTTACGGACAATATCCTTACCGAGCAGCTTCACGGTTTTCATGAGGGTGCGTCGATGCGCAAGATAGGAGGCCGCTATTATATCGTTTATACCGATATTTCCCGCGGGCGCGCGACGTGTATGTCTTACGCTGTTTCGGACTTGCCACTGGGGCCGTATAAAAAGGGCGGCGTGATCGTTGATAACACGTATTGCGACCCCTGTACCTGGAACAACCACGGCTCGATCCAGTTCTATAAGGGCCGCTGGTTCGTCTTCTACCACCGGTCTTCGCAGAACGGTCAGACGTGCAGGCGTATGTGTGCCGAGCCGATCGAAGTGCTTCCCGACGGCAGTATTCCGGAGGTACAAATGAGCTCAAACGGCGCTTCTGCACCTATTGACCCGTTTCACGTGATCGACGGCGCGTGCGCGTGCAGGGTGAAAGGGAAAATGTTTATTGCCCCCGATCCTGACGAACCCGGGAAGGAGCTTTTGATGGATTGCGGAGGCGGAAACTGGCTCGAGGCATGGGCCGAATACCGTACGCTGGATTTCGGAAGATCGAGTGCAG
>JAFWQX010000023.1 GCA_017508875.1 Clostridia bacterium
AGACTCGCACTGGCAGGATACTTTGATATCCTCGCCAAATACGAGTCCTTGCATACCTGATTGAACCGCCGTGTACCGAACGGTACGCACGGTGGTGTGGGAGGTCGGTCACTCAACTAATGGGTGACCTCCTACCCGATTGCGTGATAGCTTGCGTAATATTGTGTGTAATATTGCAAGATGCTGCAGATATTATTTTATCTGCTTAACTCCGACGCGGACGGCCTTTCCGTTGATATCGAGTTCTTTAACAAACGCGCCTTCGTCGATGGCCGGAGCGTCCGCGGGAACGGTCACGAGCGAGTCGGAAAGCGTATCGCCGCAGATCGCGGAAGCATTGCGGACGGTAAGAGCTGCGAGCTCGTCGTTGCCCTCGACGTAGAGCGTGATGTGGTCCGTGACTTCAAAACCGGCCTCTTTGCGCATGGACTGGATCTTGCTGGTAAGTTCACGGACGTTGCCCGCCTCGATGAGCTCGGGCGTGAGCGTCGTGTCGAGAACGACGGTGATACCTCCGTCTTCCTGCGTATCGTAGCCCGGCATGCGCGCGATCTCGATCAGCAGGTCTTCCTCGGTCACGGGAGTGGCGTTACCGTCCAGCACTATATCCATTGTCCCGGTCTCTTTAAGCTGCTTCATCGCGTTCGCTGCATCTGCGCCGGTGAGGCCTGCCAGGAATTCCCTGACCCTGCCGATATCTTTGCCGAACTTGCGGCCGAGCGTGCGAAGCTGGGGCTTGAACGAATACGTCGTGAACGCTGCAGTGTCGTCTATAAATTCGACGCTTCCCACGTTCAGTTCGTCGCGTATGACGTCAGTGAAATACCCGCTGAGCTTCAGATCGGACTTCACGAACATCTTCGAAAGCGGCTGGCGGTTCTTGATCGCGGCGTCGTTTCTGGCGCTGCGGCCGAGGACAACGATCTTCAGCACGTGTTCCATTTTATCTTCGAGATCGGTATCGATCATCGTTTCGTCTGCAGCGGGGAAGTCGCAAAGATGTACACTTTCAGGCGCGTCGGGGTCAACGTTTTTAACGAGGTTCAGGTAGATATCTTCGCTCATGAACGGCAGCATCGGTGCGCAGAGCTTAATCAGCTGCACGAGCACGGTGTAGAGCGTCATATATGCGTTGACCTTGTCCTGCGGCATGCCTTCGCCCCAGAAACGGTCGCGGCAGCGGCGCACGTACCAGTTGGACAGCTCGTCGATAAAGTCAGCGAGTATGCGCGACGTTTCGGTGATGCGGTAGTTCCAGAGGTTATCGTCAACGGCTTTGGTTACCGAATTTATGCGCGACAGCACCCATTTATCCATGACCGGAAGTTTGTCGTATTCGAGCTTGTACTGCTTCGGATCGAAATTATCGATATTCGCGTAAAGCACGAAGAAGGCGTAAGTGTTCCAGAGCGTGCCGAGCACTTTGCGCTGGCCCTCGGTCACGGCTTTATCGTGGAAGCGGTTGGGCAGCCAGGGCGCAGAATTCGAATAGAAATACCAGCGTATCGCATCAGCGCCGTACTTGGCAAGCGCGTCGAACGGGTCAACGGCGTTGCCCTTGGATTTGGACATTTTCTGCCCGTTCTCGTCCTGCACGAGGCCGAGGACAATTACGTTTTTATACGGTGCTTTGTCGAACAGCAGCGTTGAGATCGCGAGCAGGGAATAGAACCAGCCGCGCGTCTGGTCAACGGCTTCGCTGATGAAATCGGCGGGGAAGTTGTCCTCGAATATCTCTTTATTTTCAAAAGGATAGTGCCACTGCGCGAAAGGCATTGACCCCGAATCGAACCAGCAGTCGATAACTTCTTTCACCCTCGTCATCTGTTTGCCGCATTTCGGGCAGCGTATCGTCACGGCGTCGATGTACGGACGGTGGAGCTCGATGTTCTCGGGGCAGTTATCCGACATCTCCTTGAGTTCTGCGATCGAGCCGATGCTGTGCTTATGACCGCATTCGCACTCCCAGATATTAAGCGGCGTGCCCCAGTAGCGGTTGCGGCTGATGCCCCAGTCCTGAACGTTCTTAAGCCAGTCGCCGAAGCGGCCCTTACCGATGCTCTCCGGGATCCAGTTTATCGTTTCGTTGTTCGCGATGAGGCGGTCTTTTACGGCGGTCATTTTGATGAACCACGAGTCGCGCGCGTAATAAATGAGCGGCGTGTCGCAGCGCCAGCAGTGCGGGTACGAGTGGGTGAATTTAGGAGCCTTGAACAGGAGCTTCCTGTCTGCGAGATCTTTAAGGATCAGCTTATCCGCATCCTTGCAGAACGTGCCTGCCCAGGGCGTTTCGGCCGTCATTTCGCCTTTGGTGTCAACGAGCTGAAGGAACGGCAGGTCGTATTTCTTTCCGACGTTTGAGTCGTCTTCGCCGAACGCGGGGGCAATATGTACGATTCCCGTGCCGTCCGTGAGCGTTACGTAATCGTCGCACGTTACGTAATAGCCTTTTTTATCGAGCGGTTTGAAATTGTAAAGAGGCTCATATTCCATGCCTTCGAGCTGCTTACCTGTATAGCTCTCCAGGATCTCGTAATCACCGTCGATATTTGCCCCGACGAGCCCTTCAGCAAGGATGTAGCTTTCTTCGCCGACCGATACGCGCACGTACTTGAAATTCGCATTGACGCAGAGGGCAACGTTCGACGGGAGCGTCCAGGGCGTCGTTGTCCAGACGAGGAAATATACGTTATCCGTACCCTTTACGCGCATTTTAACGGTGGCGGAACGTTCGGTCACGTCCTTATATCCCTGAGCGACTTCGTGGCTCGAAAGCGGAGTGCCGCAGCGGGGGCAATAAGGTACGATCTTGAATCCTTTGTACAGAAGTCCTTTATCCCATATATTTTTAAGCGCCCACCATTCGGACTCGATAAACGTGTTCTCGTACGTTACGTACGGATCATCCATATCAGCCCAAAAACCGACGGTGCCTGAGAAATCCTCCCACATGCCTTTGTATTTCCAGACGCTTTCTTTGCACTCTTTTATGAACGGCTCGAGCCCGTACTGCTCGATCTGCTCTTTACCGTCGAGTCCGAGTTTCTTTTCTACTTCAAGCTCGACCGGGAGACCGTGCGTATCCCAGCCCGCCTTGCGCAGCACTTTGAAACCTTTCATAGTGCGGTAGCGGGGGATCATATCCTTTATAACACGGGTGAGTACGTGACCGATGTGCGGCTTTCCGTTAGCCGTCGGAGGTCCGTCGTAGAAAGTATATGTTTCGCCTTTTGCGCGGCGGTCAATACTTTTGCGGAAGATGTCATTGTCCTTCCAGTACTGTTCGACTTTCTTCTCGCGTTCAACAAACTTGAGATCAGTGGATACTTTATCGTACATTTTTATGCCCCTTTCGTGGTGCTCGTGCCTTATGTGCTGCGCCGATGATCGCCTCAGATCCTTACTCTGCAGCTTTTAACCGGCGGAATCCGGCACTCTTTCAATAATACCGCAATCAGGCTCCGGAAGTCAACTGCTTTGCCCTCGCGGTTCTTTTCTTGGTTCCGTGAATTTTTAGACAATTGATGATGCTCCGGCTTGAGTTTGCCGGCCGCAAGGTTTATCACGGTGGCAATTCCTCAACTATTTTAAAGTCTGTTTTCTGCGGCGCTGTCTCTCACTTCGCGGTCGGTCAACTTTGGCACACAAATCGGCTTTTTCGGGTTTTGTGTGCCAGGCCGGCTCTGCCTCCGGGAATTTTAGAAGGA
>JAFWQX010000024.1 GCA_017508875.1 Clostridia bacterium
TAAATACATTATTTAGATATTGTTTTTATATTTATTCTTTTGAATTTAAACTCTCTTTTTGGAAATAAAAGCTGGGTTTGTGTTTTGTATGCTTCTTGAAGTCGGAAGAGAATGAACAAAAAAAGAATGCGCCTGACGGAGATTTTTCGCACAGGCGCTGATTTTATATGAGTATTTAAAAGCGGGGTAAAAACTTTTAAAAGCGGGGTAAAAACTGGGGACAGGGACCGGTTTTTCACTGTTCTTTTCATGTGACGGGTGACAGTTCGTGTGACGGGTGACAGAGACCTGTTCTCGTGCGACGGGGGACAGAGACTGGTTTTCAAAAGAAAATGAGTTTTACAAACCGATTTTTAAACATTTGCTAGAAAAGGGATTATAGATAGTAAAATATGACTAATTTTAAGTTGACCGAAGCCTCCTTTTGAGTATAATACGCGGAGGGCGAAAAAACTGGTCTCTGAAAAACCGGTCTCTGTCCCCAGTTTCTCAGTTTCTTAGCCGGTTTTCGCCGAAGGAGATGTTAGTAGAATGCAGATACTGTTGTCTTTGTCGATAGCATTGCTCGCAGGGCTCATGCTCTCGAGGCTGACAAAATTAGGAAACTTGCCGGCGGTCACGGCATATCTTGTTGCCGGCCTGCTGATTGGTCCATATGTTTTGGGAAGGATAGGTGTTCCGGGGCTCGGATTTATATCGTCGCAGGATGTGGCGAGATATTCGATCATATCGGACGTAGCGCTTGGATTCATTGCCCTCACGATGGGCAACGAGTTCAGGAAAGAGGACATTAAAAAATTGGGAAAGCAGGCGGTCGTCGTGGCAATATTCCAGTCCCTTACGGCATGCGTGTTTGTTGACGTCGCACTAATCGGACTGCATTTTCTGATGCCCCAAACACTTTCGTTGTCAGTTGCCATCACTCTTGGCGCGATTGCCACTGCCACGGCCCCGGCGGCAACACTTATGATCGTCAAACAGTACAAAACATCAGGCCCCGTGACGCGGATTCTGTTGCCCGTCGTTGCGCTGGATGACGTTGTCGGGCTGATTGTTTTTGCAGTTTCTTTCGGTATTGCCCGTGCGCTTGAACACGGAACCGTAGATATTTTCTCGGTCGTAATTGACCCGATTCTCGAAGTCATTGCGTCGCTCGCTCTGGGGGCAGTTCTTGGAGCGATCTTCACGTTTACCGAGCGCTTTTTCCATTCGCGGTCGAAGAGATTGTCAATATCCGTCTGCTATGTTTTTCTGGCAGTGGCGCTCTCGAAAATGACGTTTAAGTTAGGACCTGTGACAATCGGTTTTTCATCGCTCCTTGTTTGTATGATGGTTGGAACGATTTTCTGCAATTTCTGCGATTTCTCCGATGAACTTATGGACCGGCTCGACCGCTGGACAGGGCCAATAATGGTGCTGTTTTTCGTGCTGTCGGGTGCCGGAATGGAATTGAACGTATTTAAATCGTGGGAAGTAGTCATAATTGGCATTGTTTTCGTTCTCGTTCGCTCAGCGGGCAAGATATTAGGCGCCAAATTTTCGTCGCGGCTGACAAAATGCGAGCCGACAGTTCAGAAATATCTGGGAATCACGTTGCTCCCGCAGGCCGGTGTGGCTCTTGGAATGTCAATGACGGCAATGTCGCTTGGTGAATCCGGGCTGATTATTCGCAATATCGCCTTGTTTGCCGTTCTTATCTACGAGCTGGCTGGGCCTCTTCTTACTAAAATTGCGCTTGATAAAGCAGGCGAGATTACCGAGAAGCCTGTTCCTCCTCGCAAGCAGGCAATGCTGAATAAAGCAAATAAAAACGGGTGATATGGTGATAGAAGGCCGTCAAAAGTAAGAAACAGAACCTGGCAGAAACGCTGGCAGAAACGGGGGACAGAGAACCGTTTTTTTGAATTTTTGCTTTGCTGTAAAAGGTATGGCAAAACAACAAAAAAACGGGGCTCTGTCCCCCGTTCGGTTATGATTAAAAAAAAGAATGGCCTGGGTTCGGGTGGCTTTCGGCACCCGTTTTTGACTCAATTTGTGATTGTATTGTTGGGGGCAATTTCCGTTGCGGAAAACGGTTCTGTTGGCGGCAGTGGCAATGGTACATCAGTCGCCTGAATCGATTCCTCTTGGGTGGGTACAGGCATAGCAGGGGCGGGCTTTTTACACACTCGAATAATGATCATCGTCACAGACAAAACGAAAACAAAAATACTGATCCATTGAGACGTTGACAGCCCGAAAACAAAACCGCGAATCGCGTCACCACGAAGAAATTCATCAAAAAAACGAATAACCGAATAAATTGACCCGTAGATCCACATAAGATTGCCCTTCATCACACCCTTCTTCAAAAGAATCACAAGAAAGGCGAAAAGCAACAAATTCAACGAAGCCTCAAGCAGCTGAACAGGGAAGCGGTTCACGTCATTGACGTCAGGAGAATACTCATTGCCATGGGCGGTAAATCCACATGCCGATTCAATACCGTAACAACAGCCGCCGAAGAAGCAGCCTACACGGCCGAACGCGTGAAAAAGAGGCGCGGCGCACGAGTAAACGTCAAGGATTCCTGCGTTTCTCTCCGGGCCGAGCTTACGAACTTTTAAATAGACGCCGATAGTTATAAAAGAACCGATCAGCCCGCCGTAGAACACGTTTCCGCCGAAAGCCACAGCCATTACGGTAAAGAAATCTTTAAAAGAAAGGCGGCCGATATTTTTAAAAGCCCGGAAAATCAAGTCATGCTGCGTGATTCCGTAGAGCAGATGACCTCCGATCAGCAGACCGGTAAAAACGATAAGCCCGAACAGCGCCAGGCCAAAAGCATCGAAACCGGTTCGCTTTTTATTGAGAACAAAGAACACGACGGCAAAAGCGATGCCAATTACTGCCATCACAGAGTACATACCTAAGGTTCTGCCCAAAATAGTGACGTAGGGAAGCATAAGCGGGAATCCTCACACATGAAAGAAAGACGGATAAAAAATAAAACCGGTGGCCCGAAAAACAGACCACCGGAGATTATCAAACTAAAATTAGTTCAGGTTCTGTAATCCGCTCGCAATGCCGTCAAGAGTGCCTTTTGTTGCACAAACGCAAACGGTGCAAGAAAGGAAACCGATCAAAGCGAATGTAGTACCGATAATAGCAAGTACGAGACCTGCTGTAGCAAGACCGGTGCTTTCGCCTGCTGCTTTGGAATTTTTCATTCCAAGCACTGCAAAGACAATACCAAGAACGCCAGCGATGATAGCTACGATGTTGACCATGTAGAACCATGCTAAAATGATACTTACAATACCACATACAAGTGCGGCAATGGACAAACCTTTTCCTGATTTCATAGATAATACCTCCAAGATTGTGTTCAGTGAATTACTATTCACTTATTGCTGATAGAATACTATTTTTTAAGAATTCTGTCAATACTTATTTTTCGCTTTGAGAAGCAAAAATAATGTTCGGTTTTTATGTTATTCGGCAAATTTCAAGGCGAAGTTTGGGACAATTGCGAAATTTTGCGAGAAAAAGCAGAAAAAACGGCTGATTTTTCGAAATTGTCAAAAATGCTTATTACTTTCCTAATAACTTCGCTTTTGACTTACGCCTTTTCGAAATCGTCTTTTGAAAGCCCGCACACAGGGCAGACCCAATCCTCGGGAACATCTTCCCATTTAGTGCCGGGTGCAACGCCATTGTCCGGATCGCCGATCTCGGGATCGTACTCATAGCCGCAGGGGCAAACGTATTTATCCATAATATTGTCCTCCTTATTTTGACCAATCTAAAATGAGTGTAAAAAGCCGGAAACCTTCAAATACCACTTAAATGCGACATTTTTGGCCGAAAATTAAGCAAAATACCTCTTAAGGAGACCTTCGAATGCTTTGCCGTGTCTCGCCTCGTCTTTTGCCATTTCGTGGACGGTGTCGTGAATTGCGTCGTAACCAAGCTGCTTTGCAAGTTTGGCAAGGGCAAGTTTACCTTCCGTCGCGCCGCATTCGGCGTCAACGCGCATTTCGAGGTTCTTTTTGGTGCTGTCGGTGACAACTTCGCCCAGCAGTTCGGCAAATTTTGCTGCGTGTTCTGCTTCTTCGAACGCTGCTTTTTCCCAATACAGACCGATTTCCGGATAACCTTCGCGGAAAGCGACCCTTGACATAGCAAGATACATACCGACCTCGCTGCATTCGCCGTTGAAATTGCTTCTCAGGTCGGCGACAACTCTTTCGTCGAGCCCTTTGGCGATTCCGACTTCGTGTTCGCATGCCCAGACTCTTTCGTCGGTGGCAACTTCGTTGAATTTTGATGCGGGTGCTTTGCATTGCGGGCAACGCTCAGGTGCTTCATCTCCTTCATACACGTATCCGCATATAGAGCATACAAATTTTTTCATTTTTTTACCTCCTTGTGTTTGACGCTTTTTTGCGTCAGTTCGACTGTGGTAATTATAGCATTTTGCTTTTCAAAAGAAAAGAGGAAAAGAATGTTGAACAGGGGAGATTGAACGGGGGACAGAGACCCGTTTTTGGGCTTTTTTGCTATGTCTATTAAAGCAAAGCAAAATCCGGCAAAAACGGGTCTCTGTCCCCCGTTTCATCAGCGTCATAGACGCTCAAACGCTTCATTGCCATTATTTTCGCACGCGAATCAATGAACCCGGTGCTACCGGGAACGGGATATCAAAATGAACAGTCATACACGGATGAGGAGCGCGGACAATGTGTTGTCCTTCGCTGTCTGTCATGGTATTGAGCATAAACGAAGTGACAGGTCCGTCTGGCTGGATAAACTCCAAAACCTCGCCGACACCGAAATTGCCCCTTTGGGAAACGGTCAGATGCCAGGAATTGCCACCAGGCGCAGCATGGTTTTTGTCGCATTTTTCGACTATTCCTGCATAAACAGAATTGCGTATATAAGAGGATGTCCCGTATACCTGACTGCCTCGTCCCCCACAGAAAAATCCGTCAGAGTATTCGCGGTGGCTGACAGAAGAAACTTCATCCATCAGGTCGCGAAGTTCGTCCGGAGTCAAGCCGGAAGAGCAGTCACAGTCGCCTGCAAGCATCCTGCCGTATACGAGGTCAATTGCGATCCGGTACGCACGAACTGTGACGGCGACGTAATATTCGCTTTTCATTCGCCCCTCTATTTTAAGCGCAGAAGCTCCGGCACGGATAAGTTCAGGAAGGTAGGGGAGCAGGCAGAGATCTTTTGAGTTAAACAAAAATGTGCCACGCTCTGTCTCCTCAACGCCAAACACTTGTCCGGGGCGCTTTTCTTCCGTTATGCCGGCACTTAATATGTAAGGGTCGCTTCCACTGCCAGAACGGGTCTCTGTCCCCCGTTCAACACCACGTTCAACACTGCCAGAACGGGTCTCTGTCCCCCG
Source organism: Clostridia bacterium (assembly GCA_017508875.1). Lineage (GTDB taxonomy): Bacteria > Bacillota > Clostridia > UBA1212 > UBA1255 > UBA1255. Next base: position 5,396 of record JAFWQX010000024.1, read on the forward strand.
TTCAACTGTGGAAAAACCGACCCCGGGGGCATGCTCTGCTGTGGAAAAACCGGTCTCTGTCCCCCGTTCAAGCAAAGAATAATTCCAGCGGCAGGGCTGGGCGCATTCACCCCGATTCGAACTGCGGCCGGTCAAATAGTCGCTCAACATACAACGGCCCGAAAAAGCCATACACATTGCCCCGTGCACGAAAACCTCGAGCTCCAAAGGCGGAGTGACGTTGTCCGTGGGCACGTCAGGACCGTCACGCAACGCCGAGGAGATCTCCTCGATCTCAGAAAGCGAAAGCTCGCGGGCGAGATTGACCCGCACGGCGCCGAGCGAAGCCCAGAAACGGCAGGTTTCGGCATTCAGGGTGTTTGCCTGGGTGCTGACGTGGACGGGCAGGGAAGGGACGGCGCGGCGGATCGCGAGCATTGCCCCGATATCGGCAACGATGACGCCGTCGATTCCTTTTTCGTACAGCTTGCGGGCGTATTCCGCCATTGGCTCAAGCTCGCAGGTACGGGGCAGGATATTAAGGGTCACGTAGACTTTGCGGCCAAGAGGATGCGCAAAAGCAAGCAGAGCGTCAATATCGGCATCGCTGAAATTGCCCGCGGCCGCCCTCAGACCGAAGGCTGTGCCGCCGATATAGACCGCGTCGGCGCCGAATTTTAAAGCAGTCAGCGCCTTGCTTAGGTCGCCGCCGGGAGCCAGCAGCTCCGGCTTTTTAGGGATTCCGGCTTCATTATTCAAATTTGTTCCCGCCGCTTCGCTCACTGCCGATCACTCCTTATCTCTTAACCGCGACAAGCATCCCGTCGCCGCACTCAAGCAGGCTGCCGTCAAAGTCTCCGCCGCAAAGCACACGCTCGACAAAAGCGCGCATATTGGCCACGATCGTCCTGTGCTTATGAGGCGCCGAAGCCGGCTCGTCAAAAACTTTACCATAAAAAATGCAATTGTCCGCCACCAGAAGCCCGCCGGGGGAAAGAAGGCGAAGCACGTCGTCAAGCATATGAACGTATTGCCCCTTCGCACTGTCCAAAAAAATCATATCGTACGTCCCGCGTACCGAAGCAAACACTTCCGAAGCGTCACCCAGAATAACCCGCACGCGCCGCTCGAACTCCGGCCCGCATAAACGAATGTTGCCCCGCGCGACCGCCGCCGTATCAGCGTCGAGCTCCACGGTCTCGATCGATGCATCCGGCGCCGCCTTCGCCATAAGCAGCGCGGAATAACCGATCGCAGTGCCGGCCTCGAGGATCCTCCCGGGCCGTTTAAGCAGGACAAGAGTACGCAAAAAAGCCGCCGAATCGGGGCGAAGAATAGGGACGTTGTGCGCAGAAGCATAACCGCGCAGCTTTTCGAGCAGAGGGTCAGTCTCAGAATAAAGCGAAGCCAAAAAATCGTTCATTGCCGCGCCTCAATCGTCAGGATCCTCGTCGCCGGGATTGTCCTCGGGAGGTACGTAATTTGCTATATCTTTAATGGCCTGCAGATGCTCTTCGTAAGTGCGGGAATAAATATTGCCGCCGCTGCCGTCGACGCGCGCCACAAAATAATAATACGTGTGGTTCGACGGGAAAATGGCGCCGATAAGCGACGCTTCGCCGGGAGAACAGATCGGGCCGGGCGTGAAGCCGGGATACACGTAGGTATTATAAGGATCGTCAAGTTCAAGCTCTTCGCTCAGGTTATGGTCAAGTTCTTTGCCGGTGGCTCTCCGGTACGCGTACCTTACCGTCGCATCCGACTGGAACACTTTGAGTTCCTCGCCGCCGTACATATAGCGGTTGTAGAAAACACCGGCGATCGGGGCGCGGTCGGAGTCAAGTTTCGCCTCTTTTTCGACGATCGACGCAAGGATCACGACCTGATCGAGCGTAAGGCCGGTCTTCTCGAGCTGCTCGTAGTACGCGGGGCGGAAAATTTCGTTGAACCGGTTCAGCATCTTATATATTACGTCCTCGGGCTTCGCCATGACGTCAAATTCGTACGTATCGGGGAACAGGTATCCGTCGAGCCGGTGATCGCGGCCGGACAAATCGGTGCCTTTCAGAAATTCGTAAGACGAAACGTCCGCGGTGTCAACGGCTTTCAGAAACGCCTCCGCCGTGCATACGTTGTTATTTTCAAGCCTGTTAGCGATCTGCTCTGTCGTAAAGCCCTCGGGGAACGTTACCCTCACTGTCTCGGGGGTGCCGGACAATATGTACATGATGTCTTCGTACGAAAGGCCGCCTGACAACGTATAAGTGCCGGCGTTGTATTGACCGTCGTACCCGTAGAATTTCGACAGAAATCTGAATATTCTCTCGTCTTTAATAAGCCCCGCTTTATGCAGGCGCTGGCTTAAAGACTTTGTCGTCTCGCCCTTTTCAACGCGGAACTTTTGCTCGCTGTAAATATCGATGATGATCGAATCTTCGGAAACTTCGTTGTCAAAATGATCTACGACGAACGTGTACACCGTGAAGCCGGCGGCTATCGTTAATCCGACGGTGAGCAGCACGATCAGCAGGATCAGCACCATTCTGCGGCGGCGGCGCTTCATTTTTTTGTGGAATTTGTATTCGTCTACCGTTACCTTCTGCTGCTTCAGGACGCTCTTGTTCTTCTTTGAACGCTTTTTTTTCAAAAGACCGGAGCCTGAACCGCCTTCAGAAACGTCATTTTCCGTACCGGTCGCGTCTGCAGGCCTGGTTTCGCGGTTTGCATTGCCCGCTGCCTGAGCCGGTGCTTCTTCGCGTATATGAAGCACTGTGACGTCTTCACGCGGAACGAATTCGGTATTGTCCCTGCGAACCGCATGCGTTTCTGCAGCATCTCCGCCGCCGAATTGAACGCGATGGATCTCGGTATCCCCAAAATCCTCGACGTCGTTCTCTATATTTTCCGTATAACGCGGACTTACGCGCCTGATCCCGGTATCCGAATACTGCGCGCGGCTCGAAAATCCGGTATGAATACCGGTAGTATATGAAGCATCGTCTACGTTAAGCCTTCCGCCGGATCTGCGTTCCTGCTCAGCCCTGCGCTCTTCTTCAGCGCGGTCGATCATCCTCGTCCGGTCGATAAACGGATTCGTCTGCCTGCCCATTCCCGGACGGCGTACCGCGCCGGGTCTCCTGATTTTATTCTTTTTTTCGTCAGCCAACGGGTACACCTCCGTCCTTTATGTATTCTGCATATTCTGCGTATTCTGCATATTCTGCGTATTCTGCATATTCTGCGTCAGATGCTGTCCTTACGGGCTCTGTCTTTCGCGCGCAGTTCGGTGTCAAGTATCTTTTTCCTGAGCCTTATGCTCTTCGGCGTGACTTCCACGAGTTCGTCGTCGGAGATGAAATCGAGCGCCTGTTCGAGGCTGAGGATGACGGGCGGGGTCAATTTCAGCGCTTCGTCAGAGCCGGAGGCGCGGATGTTCGTGAGGTGCTTTTTCTTGCATACGTTGATGACAATGTCGTCGCCGCGGGAGCTTTCGCCCACGATCATACCCTCGTACACTTTTTCGCCGGGGCCAATAAACAGAGCGCCGCGCTCCTGGGCGTTGAACAGACCGTACGGCACCGCTTCTCCCTGCTCCCAGGCCACCATTGACCCGTGCGTGCGTGAGCTGATGTCGCCTTTATATGGCTCGTAACCGTCGAAAACGCTGTTCATAATGCCGTTGCCCCTGGTATCTGTAAGAAACTCGCCGCGGTAGCCGATGAGGCCCCTGGCGGGAATGCGGAATTCGAGACGCGTGAAATTGTCCGAAGTCGGGCGCATATTGACCATTTCGCCCTTGCGCGTGCCCAGCTTTTCTATGACCGTACCTACGAACTCTTCCGGCACGTCGACAGTGAGGAATTCGATCGGCTCGCAGAGTCTGCCTTCGATCTCCTTATAGATGACCTTCGGCCTTGAGACCTGGAATTCATAGCCCTGGCGGCGCATCGTTTCGATGAGGACGGAAAGGTGCAGCTCGCCTCGGCCGGATACTTTGAGCGTATCGGGGGAGTCTGTGTCTTCGACGCGCATGCTGACGTTCGTTTCGACTTCTTTATAGAGGCGGTCGCGTATGTGGCGCGAGGTGACAAACGTGCCTTCGCGTCCGGCGAACGGGCTGTTGTTAACGAGGAAGTTCATCGACAGGGTAGGTTCGTCTATGTTAACGAAGTGGATCGGGTCAATTACTTCGGGGTCGCATACTGTGTCGCCGATGTTGAAGTCCGTAAGTCCTGCCAGCAGGATTATGTCGCCGGCCATTGCGCTGTCGGTTTCGACTTTTTTGAGGCCGTCAAATTTGTAAATATATGAGATTTTTGCGGTCTTGCGGAAGCCTGATTCGTTGCAGACGACTACGTTCTGGCCGTCGGTGATGCGGCCCTGTTCGATGCGGGCAACGGCTGTGCGCCCCACGTATTCGTCTACGCCGATGTTGGATATGAGCATTCGGAGGGGGGCGTCAACGTCGGCGTCGGGTGCCGGGATGTAGTTGATGATCGCGTCGAACAGTGGCTTTAGGTCTTTTTTTTCGCCGCCGTCGGGTTCGGTGGAGGCGTATCCGTCGCGTGATGATGCATATATGACGGGGAAGTCGAGGAGGCTGTCGTCTGCGCCGAGGTCCATGAACAGTTCAAATACTTCGTCAAGGACTTCGAGCGGGCGCGCGCCGTCGCGGTCGATTTTGTTTATTACAACTATGGGTTTAAGTTTCATTGCCAGTGCTTTGGAGAGTACAAAGCGGGTCTGGGGCATTGCGCCTTCGAATGCGTCAACGAGCAGCAGTACGCCGTCGACCATTCCCAGTACGCGTTCAACTTCGCCGCCGAAGTCTGCGTGTCCGGGGGTGTCAACGACATTGATGGTGTATTTTCCGTATTTTAGCGATGTGTTTTTGGACAATATCGTTATGCCGCGTTCGCGTTCGAGGTCGTTTGAGTCCATCACACGTTCCTGTACAGTTTCGTTGGCGCGGAACGTTCCGCTCTGGCGCAGAAGTCCGTCGACCAGCGTTGTTTTGCCGTGGTCAACGTGCGCGATTATTGCTATATTTCTTAAGTCTTCGCGTTTTTTTTCGCTCATTTGAGTTGCTTCCTTCGTGGTGCGTATAGTGTGCTTCGGTCTCGTGCCGCCCTGGCGGCATAAGAGTGCCCCTCTGCATCCTATTATAATACAGTATTTTTTGCCAAATGTCAAAGTGAGCGGAACGGGGGACAGAGACCGGTTTGGGGGGCTAAGGGCAACCGAATCCGAAGGGCCAAACGGGGTGGTGACTGCCAGAGCCGAACGGGGGACAGAGACCCGTTTCGGCGAAAAATACACCGGCTTTTTGCGCGATATTACGCATCGGAAAAGTCCGGTAATATTCTGGAAATATCCGGAAATAATCAAAAAAGCGTAATATCGCCTGAAAATTAGTATGTACTTCTGATGCCGAAATGGGTCTCTGTCCCCCGTTCGGCTCTGGCAGTCACCACCCCGTTTGGCCCTTCGGATTCGGTTGCCCTTAGCCCCCCAAACCGGTCTCTGTCCCCCGTTCCGCATATAAATAAACACCGCTTGAATGCGAGAAGCCGGCATTCAAGCGGTGTGGCATTATATTAATTCAATTTTCGGGATTCTGAACTCTTAACTCTGAACTCATAACTCTGAACTCATAACTCTGAACTCATAACTCTGAACTCTTAACTCTTAACCCTGAACTCCTAATTATTCTTTCCGAACACCTCGGAAAGCACGAGGAGGTTGCGGCGCATAAGCGTCAGATACGTCTCGCCGGAATCAAAATCCGACCTGGAGAGGTTATGGCACGAATGCAGGCAGGCGGTCGTACAGCCCGTTTCCGCAGCGATAGCATCAGCGATACGGTGATTAGAAAGCTCAACGTAAAACACACACTTCACACCGCGCTCACGAACAGTATCGACGACCTTCTTAACGTCAGCGGCCGCAGGCTCGCTCTCATCAGCACAGCCGGGAAAAACAGCAACCGCATCAAAACCGTATTCATCACAAAAATACCTGAACGGAAAACGGTCACCAAAAACCAAAAGACGCTCAGACTCGGAAACAGACGAAAAAAGCACACGAAAATCATTGTCCAGGGCAGAGAGCTCAGACTCGAAAACAGCACAATTCGAACGGATCAAAGACGCGGAAGAATTGTCCACAAGCGAAACGAGGCGGTCACGCAGCAAACGAACGATCTGAATTGCATTGACCGGACTGGTCCATATGTGCGGATCCTCCTCGTCTTCGCCCTCGATCATAAGCTTCTCTGAAACTGCGTCGAGCATTGTCACCGTGCGCTTTTTCAGCTCCGGATCGGTCTTTAAGAATTTCTCGGCCCATATATCGGCATCCCCGCCGGCGCAGACCAGCAGGTCGCAGTTTTTAAGCGAAAGGGCGTCGCTCACGGAAGGATCGAACGTATGCGACTCGGTGCCGGGCTGAATGAGCAGCCTTAAGTTTACACCGTCAACGTCTTTTATGAGCGCGCGCACGAAATCGTACCCGGGAAAGATGGTGGCGACAATATTAATTTCTCCGTCTTTCCCTTCACCCGATCCCGCACAACCCGCAAGCCCAGCCGCGAGCACAGCCGTCAATACGGCAGCCAGCACCGCCGCCGTTGCCCTCAATGCCGTTTTAAATCGCAAAAACCGTCTCATGATCCCTTAACCTGCGGCAGCACCCTCGCCTCGCGGATAAGATCCGTTGTCTCGGTATTCACCGCCTTAAACGTAAACGAATAATTAAACTCGCGCTCATCAAAAACAAACTCCCTGGCCAGCTCGGGACCGCAGCTGTTCGAACCGATGCCGGCAGTCTTGTAATCCACGTGGACCACCGTCTCGCGGCGCGGCCTCAGGCCAACGTCAAGCATTGACCGCGTAAGATCTTCGGGAGTGTAATGAAGCGCACTGAACGAAAAGTCGGGCATCCCTTTGAAAAACACCCCGCGCCCTTCGGCATCGGACACACACGCAAAACGCGTCGAAATATGATTGCCGTTCTCCTGGGGCTTGATATAATGCGTAAATTCCGAAGTGACCGTAGAATCAAACACGTCCATACGCGCATCCGCATGCATATCCTGGTACGAATTGCCGGGTCCCATACCGAAATAACGCAGCTTTTCGTTGCCGGCGGGCATAACGAGCGTCAGACCGAAGCGCGGAAGGGAAGGAAGCGCGTTCGCCAGATTCCCGGCGACAGAGAGCGAGATCTCACCGTTCCCGAAGAACGCCCAGAAAACGGAATATTTGACCAGCGGCATAAGCGAAGGAGCGGCCATACGGTAGGAGGCAACGATCTCAACGTGCGTGTCGGAAACGTTGATCACGTGTGCTCCGTAGCAGTCTTCCTTCGCGCGGTCGAGCCGGTGCTGCTGCCAAACGTTGCGGATATTGCGGTCGTTGTCCGTCGGAGCGCGCCAGACGGTAAACTCGGCCGGCTTTGAAAGCATCTCTATACCGTTCCAGCACATCGAAACGAGCTGGCCGGAAACGAGGTCGAACCGGTACCGGAAATCGCGCCCTGAAAGTGTCAGAACGTTTCCGCTCTCGTCCTTCGTGCAGGAAATCTTTTCCATAAGATCCGTCGTTATTATTTCCGGCGAAGTCTGCTCTACAGGGAGCCTGAACTGCCTGGTGCCGAGGATCCATCCGGCGGGTACGGCAGGCGTCGTTTTCTTTGCGGTCACGGTGAGGTCAATATAAAATTCTTCGAATGAGATGTCGGGCAGGTCCGCTTTGAAGCTGACTTTCACAGTTTTGTGTGGCGCACAATGTCCTATTTTTAACTCGCCCTCGTCCAGCGTCGCGCTCTGCGAATGCACGCGGTATCCGATGCGCACCGCGTCCTCGAGATCGGTAAAATCGTACCTGTTTGTGATAAGAAGCGTAAGGGGAGAGGCGGGGTCATAATCGAACTGCGCGGGGCAGAGGATCTGCTTGTATTCGGTAAGACCGGTGCTCGGAACACGATCAGGATTTACGAGGCCGTCAACGCAGAAATTGCCGTCGTGCGGATATTCTCCGAAGCAGCCTCCGTATGAGAAGAACGTTCTGCGCTCGTCGGAAGGTTTGCGCTCCGGCCCGTACTGCGAAAGATTTGCCGCGGTCCACGTGGAAGGCCCTTTCGCCGTACGCACCGCATGATCGGCCCACTCCCACACGCAGCCTCCGATAGCGTTCGGGTACTGATAGAACAGGCGCCAGTACTGAGGAAGATCACCGGGGCCGTTGCCCATAGCGTGCGAGTATTCGCAAAGATAAAACGGTTTTGCAGGCCTTTTTTCTTCCTTCGCTTTAGCCAGCTCGTTTTTAAGGTGCTCCTCCATCCACTTCGTATCGGGATACATGCGGCTGTACATATCGAGCTCCGGAACGTCGCCGGCATTCTCGTAATGGATCAGGCGCGAATCGTCACGCTGCCTTGTCCAGCGGATCATCGCCTTATGATTCTCGCCGTAAAACGATTCGTTGCCCAGCGACCAGAAAATTATGCACGCGTGGTTCTTTTCGTGCTCTACCATGCGCTCCATGCGGTCAATATACGCTTTTTTCCAGGCCGGATCGTTCGTCAGTATCCGCGTTGTATCGGAGCCGGTCTCCAGCGCGCCCATGTGTGTGCCGTGCGTTTCGAGGTCTGTTTCGGCGACGACGTAAAAGCCGTAATAGTCGCACAGATTATAGAAGCGCGGCGCGTTGTGGTAATGCGACGTGCGGATGCAGTTGATATTGTGGCGCTTCATCAGAATGAGTTCAGCTTCCGTCTCTTTCAGAGGCGTAACGTGACCCAGATCCGGGTGCGTATCGTGGCGGTTCACGCCTTTGAGTTTCACGGGGCGTCCGTTGATCAGCAGTTCGCCATTCTTACCGATCGCGACGGTGCGAAGACCGACGTTTGCGGGGATCACTTCATTTCCTCCGATCAGCAGCACCGTGTAAAGGTACGGGTCCTCGGCGGTCCAGAGGTGTTTATCTTCGGGGGCGTCAAATGTGAGCTCGAATTTGCCTTTCGCGTCCGGGATCGCCTGGGCGGAGGCAATAAGTTTTCTGTCGCGGTCGTACAGTTCGGCGCGGACAACGTTTCCGGCGGCTGCTTTTTCTTCTTCTCCGGGGTTCGCAACAGGCTTTGCTATGTTGAACTCGCCTTCGATCCTGACCGAACCGGTATCTGCGTGAACGAAGAAATCTCTGATGTGGCGCTCCGGCCTCGCGAGAAGATAAACGTCGCGGAAAATGCCGGACACGCGGTAAAAATCCTGATCCTCTAAATACGTTGACCACGCGTATTTGCAGACGGCAACAAGTATTTCGTTGTCCGCGTCCTTCGAACGCCTGAGCAGCGGGCTGATGTCAAATTCGGAGGGCAGGTGGGAACCCTGCGAGAAACCGGCGTATTGACCGTTGATATATACGAAGAAGAACGCGTCAACGCCTTCGAAGTTCAGATATACGTGTCTGCCGGAAAACTGCTTCGGCAGCCTGAACGTGCGCCTGTAGATACCTACCGGATTTTCGTGCGGTACGTACGGAGGATCGAGCGGAATGGGGTAGTCGACATTTACGTATTGCGGTACGCCGTACCCGTACATCTGCCATGAAGACGGCACCTTTATTTTATCCGGCTTTGCACAGCCTGAAAGATCCTCTTCCAGTGCGGCTTTTGCTTCTTCGACTGATCCGAAGTAGTAAAAATCCCAGTCTCCTTTCAGCGATTCAGCCATTCCGCCGAATTCGAAAAGGCCGTCGCTCAGTGCGTGTGCGCCGTTGAGGGCGCCGCAGCGGCACGTGTAGGGAACGTACCATGCGCGCGGTTTTTCCATATTCTTAGACACTTTCTGTGGATCTTCGATCGTTTTAAAATCCGGTACTTTCATAATAACTTTCCTTTCTATTTCATCTCTGAAAAAATATTAACTGTCTTGCCCTTCAAGATTAAAAGAAATACAACATTCTAATAAAACTTCTGACGGATCATCCGTGTTCCGGACTTCCAGAATGAAACTGATGTCCCCGGGAATAACGTCTCCGCGTATCGATATTCCATCCGTTGAAAATGAAGGGAACTATACCGCCTGGCCTCCGGGAGCTATATCCAATGTATATTCGTGAGGATCGGCCATGTGTGAATTGCTGCAATATTGCAGCTTCTGTATTTCAACCGTCACACTCTTTTCCGTCTTGTTTTCAAGAAACAGAGCCGATGTCAGGATACCGTAGCTGAACTGTTTTACGTCGCTGAGCGTGACTTCAAGTACGTCTGCAGCGTAATCACAGACCATATCGTCGTCGCGCTTCGGCCGCTCAAACGGGGCTCCTGTGTTCTCCGGGCCCAAAGGGTATATTGTCACCCGCTCTTTGAAAAGATCATCGGTTCCCGACATCTGAACTTCGGAAACAGAAAACAGAAACTCGAGCGCAAACGGGTCAATCCCGCCGTATTTCAGGTAACGAAGATCGATGCCGAAACGTTTGGTTTCTGTATCGCCCGGGTAAACTCTTAAAACCGTTGCAGAGTAAGTTCCAAGGCCGTTGACAACGATGACCGGCGTGCGGATCTCGAGTATCTTGTCTTCCGTGCGGTTCGTTGCCGTCATCATAATTTCGTAGATACTTCCGTCGTCCTCGATCTCGATCGAGTCTGCTGTGATCAGGACGTATTCATTGTCGATAAGCGTCTGGCCGCTGAAGTTGACCGCCTCGGGATGGGATATTTCAGGATCGCTCGCCTCAAGCGGATCGGCATATTCAAAGTCGTATTTCAGATAATCGCCGCGTGCTGGAGACTCTTCCTGATCATATTTGAAGGTATAATCGGTCACGGACGGATCGGAACCGAAGCTGCAGGAAAGAGTTTCGCCCGCGATCTCATAAGGCATCGCCGGAGAGAGCATGCCGTCGATCACTAAGTATAGGCAGGTATCGCTCCACAGCAGTTCATATTCTGTGTTGAATTCATGCAGAAAGCCGGTCCCTTCGGGCTCTAATACGAGGAAAAAGTGCCTGTCCGTCGTATATAGCAAGTTATTAACGCTCGAGGTTACGTCATGTCCTTCTAATGTTACACGGCTCAGCTTATACCATCCTGCGCGTTCGATATGAGCGGGCGCCTGCGGCATTTCAACTGTCACCGGAGAGACCTCGGGCGGTTTTCCGTCGCTTTTGAGGAAAACTACTTCCGCACCGGAGGTGCTTTCAAATAACGCGATCGAATCCTTTGTGGCATAGAAATTTATATTCTCACCGGTCGCGGTTTCAACAATTGAATTTTCCGTCCAGGTGAGCCGGAGGTTCGAGCCGAACGTATATATATACCCGGTTCCGTCCTCTCTTAAAACCAGATACCAATGCATGCCCATCTGATCGAGCATTGCAACTTCTTCTTCACCGAATTCCAGGTTCTTCCATTTACTGGATACTAGTTTGTAATAGCCGGGTCCGGGCAATTTTAATAATTCTTCCGGAATCTGCGTCGGAAGTGCGGAAGGCGAAGGGGAGGGCACGGACAATTGATCTGAAGGAACGGAAGTATTGTCAGCGTACGGTACGGCGGTCTCCTCCGCAGCGCCGTTTTTTCCGCAGCCGATTAAAACCGCCGCCGCCAGCAGGAGCGCAGTGATGATCAACGATATTTTTTTCGGTCCGGCGTATGCTTTCGTCATTTTAGCGTAAATGAAACGTTCTCTGTCTTTATGACGTTAAAAGTATCTCTATCCATCATTTCCAGCGAAAAACTGAAGCTGTTGATGTCTTCTTCCTTCACTCCTGCGGAGTAAAGTTCCTGTGTCCTCCAGCTTGCAAATATGAAGCGCGATGTACCGGGATAAATGCTTTCCCAAAGGTATGACTCTGCCTTCACGCCGTTCACCTCGACCGTGTCAAAAGAGAGCAAAAGCTCTTTATCTGTTTTATTGACGACGTACATAAAGAGAGCGGCGCTGCCTAAGTCAACTGAAGCGTAATCATCGACGGCAAAATCGTATACGGTGACGGTGACGAATTCGTTGTCAACGATCACTTTATCGCCTGCCTGCGTGCTTCGCTCGAATTTCGGACCGGCCTTGTCTTCGCCCATCGGGTAAACGGTGGAGGTCCCTAAATATATCGGGTCGGCGAACACGTCTTCGTAATCGCTCACCTTGATGATCAGTTCTATTTCTGACGGATCGTCTCCGCCGCACGCGAGTATGTCCTGGATGTCTAAGTACGTGGAGTCCGATTCAGTGGCGCCGGGCTCGAGTGTAAGGAAAAGCATGCAGTCGACGTCAACGCCGTTGACGAGCGCATGTTCTACGGTCGCCAATATAGTTTTGCCGGTGCGGTTCGTTACGGTGAATTCCATTCCGTACGTGATGAAGTTTTCGTCAACTATTATACGGTTTGCCGTGATCAGCACGTTTTCATTGTCGACGAGCATCTGTCCTGCGAACGTTATGTCTTCGGGATGTGCGGGGAGGAGGTCTTCGACGTACTCCGGATCAGATGTGTCCGCATATTGTCCGCGTTCCGGTGTTTCTTCGCTGCTGCGCGTGAAAATGTATTCGATCGATTCGGCGGGGCTGAAGGTGATCTTATCATTTTCGTAAGAGTATTTATAGAACTCTTCGCTGACATAGAAGGAGTCGTCCGTCCAGATCAGTTCGTTTTCGCTGCCCATGAAATTGATGAAGCCTGTTCCGCCCGGTTCAAGCACAATAAATACGTGCGTGCCCATTAGCAGAAGTCCGTCGATCATTTCCTGGGTGATCGCGGTGTCCATTTCTTTTCCGCCGCTGAGTACGTAATATCCTGCGCGTTCGGTGTGTTCAGGGGTCTGAGGAGGCATGACCTCGCCGGTTTTTGGAGGCTGTTCGTCGCTTTTGCGGAAGATCAGCACCGTATCTCCGGTGTTGATCGTAAGCGTGTCGCCATCCATCGTATACGGGGCCGGGTCGTTGCCGTCGGGGCCGGAGATCTGTTTGTCGTCCCATTTGACCTGTTCAGGGTCTTCTCCGAATGCTACGATCTTACCGCTTCCGTCCGCTTCAAGCACCATATAGGCGTAAAGGCCGAGCGCCGCCATAGCTTTAATGAGGCTTTCGTCAATCGTCTGGTCGCCTTCTTTTCCTCCGATCAGCTTGTAGTAGCCCGGTGTGGCGCCGGCTGAGGGCGCGTCGGTGGGAGCGGGTTCGTTTGTCGGGGCTTCGGTGGGAGCTGGCTCGTCCGTCGGAGCCTGTGTCGGAACCGCTTCATCGGTCGCTGCGGGCAATTCGGTCGGAGCGGGTGCTTCTTCCGTGGCTTCCGGTCCGGACGTAGGTACGGGTTTAAGTTTCCAGCCTGTGCACGCGGCAAGTGCTGACAACGTTATCAGCGCGGCTGTCAGGGCGGCAATGAGTTTTATTGTTGTTTTGTGATTTTTTTTCATGGCATCCATCTCCCTTGGTGGAATTATACACACATTTGTGTTCTGGTGCAAATTTAAAGGGCGGAACGGGGGACAGAGACCGGTTGGGGCCGGTGGAACGGCGGACAGAGACCGGTTGGGGCGCCTGGGCGGAACGGGGGACAGAGACCGGTCCGGGCGCGCTCCGGGCTCCTCACCATATTATGTTTGGACAGTAAGGAGCCCTGTGGCCGCGCTTTTCCGCGCATTTCCGGGATATTACGCCTTATTACGCGTTATTGCGCTTACTTTGCGCCATTTTACCGGAGGCGTAATATCCCGGAAATAGATGCCGCCTTACCGGAAATGCGCGGAAAAGCGCGCCCGCGGCGCTGCCCCGCACGGCAGCCTTATTAAGGCGGGGGAGCGCAAGCGCGCCCGAACCGGTCTCTGTCCCCCGTTCCGCCCAGGCGCCCCAACCGGTCTCTGTCCGCCGTTCCACCGGCCGAACCGGTCTCTGCCCCCCGTTCCGCCCGATTTTGACAGAGGAGCAGATCTATGGTAGGATAAATTAAAGGAGTGAGAACATGTTCAGAGAATTGACGCGCTTAAAGCAGCGCCTGGGCGACGAAGAATGCATACAAATACTAAAAAACGAAAAACGCGGAGTATTGTCAGTTATCGGAGACGACGGGTACCCGTACGGGATGCCGATGAACCACTTCTATAACGTTGACGACGGAAAAATCTACTTTCACAGTGGAAAAAACGGACATAAAATCGATGCTCTGCGCAGATGCGAAAAAGTCTCGTTCTGCGTATACGACGAAGGATACCGGAATGACGGAGAATGGGCGCTCCACATAAAAAGCGTGATCGTCTTCGGTAAGGTCGAATTTATTGACGACAGGGAAAAAATTTATGAAATTGCCGCGGCACTCAGCCGCAAATTTACGGACGACGAGGAGTACATCGGCAACGAAATAAAGCACTCAGGACCGGGGACAATTATGTTCGCGATCGTTCCGGAGCACATTTCCGGAAAATCAGTTTGTGAATCGTAAAACGACGGGAGGAGAGGACAGATGAAAAAGATCAGACTGCTCGGGATGCACTACAGCCCCGGCTATTGCGATATGAGCGGAGGCAGCCACGGAACTTCTTTGCAAAAACAGGAGAACGGAGAGTGGATCATCAGCTCGACCAATTCCGAAGATCACAATTCTCCGACTGTCACGATGACATTCAGCGTGCTGCCCGAAGCGCTCGCGGAGTTGGAAAATTTTATAAATACAAAAAAGATCCTGTCACTATCAAAACGCCCGAAAAGCGACATGTTTATTACCGACTACAGCCCCTGGAGCTATTCGTTCGACTACGAAACAAAGTCGTTCGGTAAGGTTAAAAGGAGTTACTGCAGCTTTGGACAGTATCTCGATTATTCAAAACGCGATCTGGAGCTGCTGGACGAACTGTCTAAGCGTTTCTCCGCGCTTTACGGCGAAAAGCTCTCGGAAACCGTCGAAGAAGACAGGTAAAATCTCATTTAGCCGAGCTGCACCCTCCGTCGTCACTCTGCCGTAAACTCCGAACTGCCGAGTATCAGGCGGGTGATCGTACCCGAATCATCCGCGGAAGCGACGAGAAAATACACCGAATCACCCATAAAGTACGAAAAAGTACCGGATTCATTGACGCTGCCGTAATGTGAGCGCAAAGTATACGGCGAAGAATCGAGCGAAGAAATATTGTCCCCGGGGCGTATACCGGTCTCGGTGGCGTATTCCGGAGAAGTTATCTTTATGCTGCCGACAACGTGCGCAGTTTCGCCGTATGGGTAGAGTGCGATCGAGAATCCTTCGTAATCCAGATTTATGTCGGTGCCGACGGCAATGCAGCTCTGGCTTTCCTGGCGGCGCACCGCTTCGCCGAGGCGCGCGGTCAATTCAGTTTCGTTTTCCACGACGTCCCCGATAAATATTTTTACAGAGTCGCTGACAACGATACCGTCAGAGCTTTCCGCTGTTTTAGGGCCGGACGGTCTGCATCCGGAAAACATTGCGAGCAGCGCGGCGGTCAATAACAGCGCGACCGTGAAGCAGTATATCCTTTTCATATTGTCAGCTCACTTTCACTTATCGACTTCCTCACGGCGGCGATCTGAGCTTCGACCGAAGCGACAGAGGTGCCGCCTTCACTTGTGCGGCGGTTAACACACGCCTCCATATCTATTGCCGCGAACACGCCCTGGTCGAACAGGTCTGAAAAGCCTTTATATTCATCGAGCGAAAGCGTTTCGAGCGTCTTCCCGTTCTGAATGCAATAGGCGACGATCCCGCCCGATATCTTGTATGCGCTGCGGAACGGAAGGCCCCTGCCCACGAGGTAGTCCGCGAGGTCGGTCGCATTTATAAACCCTTCGCCGGCGGCAGCGCGCATACGTTCGGGGCGCGCCGACATTGTCCGGATCATGCCCTCAGTGATGCCGAGACACGAAAGCGCCGTATCGCACGCGTCGAAGATCAGCTCCTTGTCCTCCTGCATATCCTTGTTATACGCTAAAGGAAGGCCCTTTAACATTGTCAGCAGCGCCATCAGATCGCCGTAGACGCGTCCGGTCTTACCGCGCACGAGCTCCGCCATGTCCGGATTCTTCTTTTGGGGCATTATTGACGACCCCGTCGTGTACGCGTCGGAAAGCGATACGAAGCCGAACTCCCACGATGACCAGAGCACGAGCTCCTCGGACAGGCGGGAGAGGTGCATCATCGTTATCGCGAGCGCGGAGGCAAGTTCTAAGCAGAAATCGCGGTCGGAGACGCCGTCGATCGAATTGAGGCAGATGCCGTCAAATCCGAGGCTGCCTGCTTCAAAGCGGCGGTCGGTGGGGTAAGTCGTCCCGGCAAGTGCGCACGAGCCGATAGGGGATACGTTCATGCGTGTCTTCGCGTCGCGGACCCTTCCGAGGTCTCTTAAAAACATCATCGCGTACGCCATGAGGTGATGCCCGAAGGTCACGGGCTGTGCGCGCTGCAGGTGGGTGTAGCCCGGCATGATCGTGCTTTTATACTCATCCGCCCTGTCGCAGAGCGCCGCGATAAGCGACGTCAGCTTCTGCGTAAGCTGCGCGGCAATATCCCGCAGGTACAGCCTCGTATCGAGCGCGACCTGATCGTTGCGGCTGCGCGCCGTGTGCAGCTTTTTCCCGAGCTCGCCGAGCCTTTCCGTAAGTACCTGCTCAACAAACATGTGGATGTCTTCAGCCGCAGGATCGATCTTCAGCGCGCCGCTTTCGAGGTCGTCAAGGATCCCGGCCAGCCCGTCAATGATCCTGTCGGTCTCGTCGGGGGCAATTATCCCGGTCCTTCCGAGCATTGCCGCGTGCGCGATGCTGCCTTTTATATCCTGCCTGAACATGCGGCCGTCAATTCCGATCGACGAATTGAATTCGTCTGCCGCTTTATCCGTGTTTCCGTCGGTGCGTCCCGCCCATAATTTAGCCATTGTAAAAATCTCCTTTCGGGAGCCGGTCAGATCGTCAGATCATCAGAATGTCAGTACGTCAGATCGTCAGATCGGTTATCGAGTACGGCGCGGCCTCGTCCTCTGCGCTGCCGTGGTCGGAAGCGGCGGAGACGGGCTGGAATTCGTCCGTAAGATTGCACAGCCTCAGGCAAAGCCTGCCGCCAGACGTGAGAGACGTTGACGACACGACGCATCCCGGGAGGTTTGCCGAAATGAATTGTCCGTCAGGATCGAGCGAACCGAAGTGTGCTCCGGTCGGTACGGCTTTGGGCGTGTGCATCATCTGTTCAGAGCCGCTCAGAAGAACGACAGGATCGTCATCCGAAACGCCCGCGTAGATGTATATATCCTGTTGACCGCGCTCCGGTACCGGATCCGGGTTATGCGCCGTGTTGATCAGCGACAGGATCAATTCTTTGCCGAAACAGCGGTAGCCGTATTTGCAGTCGTTCCTGAGCACCACCGTGCGCCCGCCGTATACCGCGCCGCCAACGGGAGCCGTGAACGAGAGCGCCGGTATGTCGTGATTAGCCGGTTTCCTTACTGCAGTACCCATCGGAACGTCGCACAGGAACGATTCAGGCTCAGCTTTCAGGCTGAGGACGAACGCGAGGAGCGGAAGTGTTTCACCGGAGCGCTCGTTCCAGTCTACGCTGTAATGGAAGCACAGGGAAGATGCGGAGCGGTCAAGCGTTACTTCGCCGTTTATGCGTGACGACAGTACCTGGAGCGTGAAGCTGTACCCCTGGCGGAGGCCGTTTCCGATGCGGTCAACGCGTTTTAAGTCTGTTACCGGTGTTTTTCTCAGGTATTTTCCTATTGCCCAGGCGGTCATGGGGTTGTCCTGGGTGTCGATGAGCACGAGCCCGGAATGTGCGCCGCCGTCGAGCATTTCTTTGCCGCTGATTTTGTCCTTAAGCGATATCAGGCTGAGCGTCTGCATATCGAATTCTGCACGGATGTTGTCGTTTTCGAGCACGAATTCGTTTTCGTAATTGAGCCTGCCCCAGTCCGGACAATAAATGTGCGGATCCCATGCGTCAAATTCGCGTTCCTTCAGCGCAACGGTCTTGTACCCGAACGCCGGGATGTCGAGGTCAACGAGGAACGTGATGAACTTGTGATCCCAGTAGTGCTGGAGGCCGGAGTTCAGCACTGCGGCCGGTTCGTTTCCGTCGCTGTCAACGAAGTACGCTCTTTCCGTGTCGCCCGGCCAGTCCCATACTGTGATCTCGACGGGGCCGGTGAAACGCGTTGACGCGGGGTTGAATACGTTGTAGATGCGGACCTTTCCGGCACCTCGCTCGGGATTCGGGATGCCTTTCCAGGCCCCCAGGCCGTAACCGGCGCCAGCGCCCTCGGACATTGACCCGTACGGCAGCTCGTCCGGTTCGGCATTGTCGCCGTCGTCCGGATCGGATGCGAATGCGGAAGTATCGATATGTTCTGAAATAACGCGAAGCGCACGGTTCTCCTCTGTCTCCGCTGTTGCCAGCGCTCGCTGATACAGCGCCATCGCGTAGTCTCGGCTGTCGCGCACGCACGAGCCGGTCAATATATCGTGGAAGTGTGTGAACAGTACGTTCTGCCAGGCTTTTTCGAACCGTTTGCTTCCGTAGCTGAATTCGTTGTCGATTTCCGCCGCGATCGCCGACATCTCTTCTGCTTCGAGCAGTTTGGCTTCGGCCTGCCTGTTTGCGCGTTTGATGCGCGATTGCGTGGTGTAGCAGCCGTCGAACAGGAAGTTGATCTCGTGTTCTACGACCGGGAGATTTTTGCGTATTTCCGGCGTGTCCGCGAGTTTGAAAAATTCTCTGAACGTGCCGAAACGAATTTTAGGGAATACCGGCCAGGACTGCATGTCGATGGCGTTTTCTATATCTCTGCGCGTTACTCCGCCGCCGTGGTCGCCAACGCCGTATACGATCAGTCCGGTCTTAAGTCCGCCCATTTTTCCGACGAGCCCCGGGAGTCCGACGCCGATGTGGGGCGTGATGCCTGAGTTATACCAGTACGGTTCGCGGTACATGAGGATCTCGGCGCCCGAAGGGGCTTTGTAGCGGTAGAGGATGTAGTCTTCGTGAAGTCCGCGGCAATGGTAATAATATTTGAGTCCTCCGTACGTGTCGATTTCCGGTACGTGGAGGCTGTGGCCGAACGTGTCGGGGGAGAAGTCGATCTCGAGGCTTTCTGCCGGAACGCCCCAGACTTCTTCCATGTACTTTTTTGTGTATTTGATCGTGCGCACGAGCGATTCGCCCGACGGCATGTTTTTATCGGTTTCGACCCACGCTCCGGCGGTGACTTCCCAGCGGCCTTCGTCAATGTATTTTTTGATCCGACGCATCAGTTCGGGTTCGTGTTCTTCGATGATCTTGTAGGTGGATGCCTGTGACTGGGAGAACGTGAAGTCCGGGTATTCGTCCATCAGGTTGCACATCGTCGTGAATGTGGCGATCGTGGCGGCAACGGTTTCGTTGTAGCTCCACATCCAGTTCATGTCGATGTGGGCGTGGCCGCACAATATCAGTGCGTAGTCTTTGGCGTCGCTGCTCATCGGGAGGAGCGCTTCTTCGGCTTTGAGGCATGCTGCTTTTGTGATGCCGCCTTCTCGGTCAAGCGCTTCTTCGATTACTTCGAGTGCGTTTGAGATGAGTCTGGAGTAGATTCCGCTGTTTTCGTCGAACCGGTCCAGCTGCAGTGCGAATTCGAGTTCGCCCATTATGCGTCTGGCGTATTTTCCTGACGGTGTTATTCTGAGCTGTTCTTCCGGTTTCATTCCGAATGTGTATTCGAATCCGGTTTTGCGCCTTTCGCCTCCGATGCGCTGCTTGAGTATGTTGAACCTTGCGTCGTTGTTCATGGATCGTCATCCTTTCGTATGGGAAGTGCGGTCGTCAATGGCTGCTGCGGAAATTATACTTTTTATGTGGTGCGGCGTCAAGGGAGTTGGAACGGGTGCCAGAGACCGATTGAACGGGTGCCAGAGACCGGTTGAACGGGTGCCAGAGACCGGTTTGAACGGGGGACAGAGACCGGTTAAACGGGGGACAGAGACCTGTTTTTTCCGGTTGAACGGGGGACAGAGACCTGTTTTTTCCGGTTGAACGGGGCTTTGGAATATGTTCGGAAAGATGACCGGCGCGTGTTCGGAAAGATGAAGAGAAAATAAAAAAGGCTTACCGATCGTTTCCGGTAAGCCTTAAAGCGCGCCCAGCAGAGCTCGAATCCACAACCTTCTGGTCCGTAGCCAGACGCTCTATCCAGTTGAGCTATGGGCGCATTTCGCTGTCTCTTCAACAGCAAAACGGATTATACGCTGTCTGTACAAAAAAGTCAAACCCTTTTTTTGCTGTTTTTTGTCCGGCTTTTGCGAAAGTGAAACGGGGGACAGAGACCCGTTTTTGGAGCTGACAGAGACCCGCTTTTGGGGTTTTTGCGCATTATTACGATCCCGGAAAAGGCCGGAAACATACGGAAATATCCGGAAAAATCCGGACATGTCCGGGAATATTCGGAAATAAGTCGAAATAATGCGCAAAAACCGCAAAGCGCGTTCGCGCTTCAGGAAAACTTATTAAGAGCAGATCAAGAGCAGACGCGAACGCGCGCCAAAAACGGGTCTCTGTCCCCCGTTCCACCTGTCCCACGTTCCACTCGCGCGCCAAAAACGGGTCTCTGTCCCCCGTTTCATGTCCCCCGTTTCATACATAGGTTCACTCTTTACAATTAAACAACTATATGCTAAAATCAACAGCAGTCCTAAAAACGCAGACCACTAAAAAAGGAGAATAGACATGAAAAAAATAAATCAAAAGAGAATCGGCAGACTTGTCATCGTGACACTGGCCGTCGTATTGCTCGCAGGCGTATTCGGATGCCAGAAAGCACCGATACAGGACGGAGACGTTGACCAGGAACTGACCGTTGCCGATCTGGAAATCAAAGGAACGATTAAATTTACGGAAAATACGGCAGGCAGCTCGGAAGCCGACCTGCTGGCACCCAAAGCGATCGTTGCCTCCTTCGAAAGAACGTATCCGGGCACGAAGGTAGTATTCGAGAGCGCAGACAGAAGCAGCTTCCCGGCCAGGATCTCATCAGGCGACATTGGCGACGTGTTCTGGGTAGACGCCACAGACATGCACAATTACCAGGCAAACCACAACGCCCTCATGCCGCTTGACGCATACATCAAACCGCTCGATATTGACCTCGGCGAAGTCTTCACAGGAGCCGTTGACGTCGGCAAAGTCGACGGCAGACTCTATATGGCCGCGAGAAACATCGGCGAACACATACTCATCTACAACGCAGATATGCTTGACGCAAACGGTATCGCGATGGACAATACCCAGGCGATGAAGTGGGATGATTTCAAGGCCATCTGCAAGCAGCTCACAGTATTTGCAGACGACGGAAAGCTTTCGCAGGTCGGCGCGTCACTGAAAGTATGGTGGCACCCGATATTCCAGGTATTCTTCAGAGGCTACGGCGGCCAGTGGATCGACAGCAAAGAACATAAAGTCACCATCTCCGACAGCACCGAAGTAATGAAGGGGATCGACGAACTGTTTACCGGCCTTCAGGAAGGCTGGATCTATCCGGAAGACATTGCCGCCGGAATCAGCGGCAGCCTCGGCGATATGTATAAGGGCATCACGGATACTTATTCTCAGGCGTGCTTCAAGAATTTCGGCGACCTCAGCTGGACGTCATCTTACGGCACGGCGTACGACGCTCTAAAGATCAACTGGGATTTCTGCCCGTTCCCCGCACTTCCGACACATACGGTATCTACAGGTGCGACCGGTTACGTGGTTTACAACAGGACAAAGAACCCGAATGCCGCGGCGGCGTTTGCCCTCCACTTCCTGACGGAAGACGGCCAGCGCGCATACCACGGCCAGACGGGCGGCAACGTCCCGCTTGTCAAATCTCTTTCCCATGATGATTTCTGGCATGAGCAGGGAAGCGCATGGAGCGATAAAAACTACGACGCATTTGTATCGTATCCGGACCAGACGCTGCCAACAAACGTTGTAACTCTGGCGCCGCAGGAAGTTGCCGATCTCTTCTCTACGTCGGCGATGCAGGCGCTCTTCACTAACGTTCTCAGCGGAAAGATGGACGTGCTTACAGCGTTTAATCAGCTTCAGACGAAGGCCAACGAAAAGTGGAAGACGATTATGAGCTGACGCTCCGGCGCAGCAGCAAAAAATAATTGACGTTCGATGATCTACGGGCGGCAATGATAATGCCGGCGCTGACGGACCGAGAGGCCATCAGGCCGGCATTGGTTTTATTGACGGCTTGACGGCGCCTTACGTATGAGCGATCGCTTTCGCGGAAATGCCGTACGTCAGTGCGGGCAATAAATAAAGCGAAGGATGACAATATGAACAAAACTCTATATCTTATATCA
Organism: Clostridia bacterium; assembly: GCA_017508875.1. GTDB lineage: Bacteria > Bacillota > Clostridia > UBA1212 > UBA1255 > UBA1255. The sequence continues at coordinate 27,696 of JAFWQX010000024.1, forward strand.
AACGCACACCTTGACCCGGTCTGGCAGTGGGAATGGGAGGAAGGAGCGGCTGCAGCTGTTTCGACTTTCAGGACGGCCGCCAGATTTTGCCGGGAACGTGACGGGTATATTTTCTGCCATAATGAAGCGGCGCTTTACGAGTGGGTTGAAGAGTACGAACCGGAACTGTTCGAAGAGATAAGAAGGCTCGTCGACGAGGGGCGGTGGATCATCATCGGGGGCTGGTACATCCAGCCGGACTGCAATATGCCGGCAGGCGAAACATTCATCAGGCACGCATTGTACGGACGAAAATACTTTTTTGAAAAATTCGGTGTGATCCCTGACGTTGCGAACAATTTCGATTCATTCGGACATTCGCGCGGGCTCGTGCAGATACTTGCCAAATGCGGGTACAAATACTATATACATTGCCGCCCGGGCCAGCTCGACATGCCTGATTCGTATAAGTGGATCGGTTACGACGGCTCGAGCGTGATCTGCGAGAGGCAGCCGGAAGGCTACGGCACGGGGCTCGGAGGCGCGTACGGGAAAGCGAAAGCTAAAATCGACGCTGTGAAAGACGGCGAAAGCGCCCTGTGCCTATGGGGCGTCGGGGATCACGGCGGAGGAGCGTCGGAAAAAGACCTCGACATGCTTGACGTACTGATGAAGGAAGCTGCAATGAACGGAGATACAGTCCGTCATGCCGCGCCAAACGATTATTTTGAACAGATCGATCCCGATAAGCTTCCCGAGTGGAAGGCCGGGGTCAATCCCTGGGCGGTCGGCTGCTATACAAGCCAGGCGTCGCTGAAGGCAATGTACCGTGCGCTTGAGGATTCGTATTATTCGACGGAAAAGATGTGCATGCTGGCGCGTCCGGCGGTCGCTTATCCGCGGGAAAAGCTTAACGGCGCCTTAAAAGCAATGCTTTTTGCGACTTTCCACGATTATCTTCCCGGCTCTTCCGTCGAGCCTGTGGAGGCAATGGGACTTCGTGAGATCGGCGGTGCGTTTGATTCGCTTACCAAACTCCGGGCGAAAGCGTTTTTTGCCATGTGCCGCGGTCAACGGAAGGCTGAGCCGGACGAGATCCCGGTGCTGGTCTTCAACCCGCATCCTTATGAGTGCGAAGACGTGTTCGAATGTGAATTCATGCTTTGGGATCAGGGCTGGAGCGATGTTTTCAAGTATCCGCGGCTGTTTACGGAAGACGGCATAGAAGTGCCCTGTCAGCCCGAGAAAGAGCTGTCAAATATTCCTATCGACTGGCGCAAGCGCATTTCTTTCAAGGCAAAGGCTGCACCGTCGTCCGTCACGCGCTTTAATTGCAAATTTGAGGATCGCCGGAAACAGGAACCGGAGCAGCTCGAAGAAATTGACGGCGCACTCGTGTTCCGCGGCGAAAGGATGCAGGCTTCGGTCTCACGGCTGACCGGCCTTCTGACTTCGTGGATCGTTGACGGAAAGGAATTGCTTTCCGGGGGCGCATGCAGGCTCGACGTTATTGACGACAATTGCGATTCATGGGGTATGACGGTGAATTCTTACAGAAACGTGATCGGCAGTTTTGGCTTGATAGGCGACAACGATACGCCGGAGTTCTGCGCTGTGCCGGGGCCTGTTCCTGCAGTGCGCGTGGTCGAGAACGGCAATGTCCGTACGGTCGTCGAAGCTGCTTTTGGTTTCAGGCAGTCGAAGGCATTCGTGCGTTATGCTTTTTCGAAGAGCGAGCCGGATATTGACGTTTCGGTGCGGCTCCAGATGAACGAACTTGAAAAGATGGTCAAACTCGTTGTGCCCGGCGCGGGGCTCTCAAGTGTTATCGGGCAGACGGCTTACGGCAGTGAAGCGCTGGCAATGAACGGCGACGAGACTGTTTCGCAGCGCTACCGAGTGATGGAGCTCGGCGGAAGTGCGGGCGGTGAAGCGATCCTTATACGCGGTCGGGCAACTTACGGTGCGAGCGTTGAGGGCAACGAGTTTAAGATCTCTCTTCTTCGTACGCCTGCTTATACGGGCCATCCGCTCGGCGAAAGGCGCGTCCTTCCTGTTGACCGCTACACGCCTCATATGGACCTGGGCACGCACCTGTTCGAATTCAGACTCACAGGCGGCGAAAGGCAGGATATTATTGACAGAGCCGAGCGCCTTACGCAGCTTTATTGCGAGAAGCCGATGTGCATGTCGTTTTTCCCGTCGGGAGAGGGCGAAAAGCCGGCTGCCGGGGCGCGGCTCGAAGGTGACGATGCGATCGTTCTTTCGGCTTACAAGGAGAGCGAGTGCGGCGATGGAGACGTGGCAAGGTTTTTCAATCCTACCGGTTCCGTGAGGAGCGCCCGCCTGGTCTCGGGGGACAATTCATTTGAGTTTTCTTTGAGTCCTTTTTCGTTTGAAACTTATCTGATCGGATGCGGACAGATCCGGCCTGTCAGAGCTGACGAAGTGCTTTAGTTTTTGCTTTTATGAGAGTGGTGCCTTCGGGGACCGGAGGTAAAGCCTGATGCCGATTGAACATATTAAGGTCGGCACCAGGCTTTTGTTTTATTTGAGCAGTGGAACGGGGGCCAGAGACCGGTTCGGGCGCAGTGGAACGGGGGCCAGAGACCGGTTCGTGCGCAGCGGAACGGGGGCCAGAGACCGGTTCGGGCGCAGGGCCTCAGGGCTCACGCATGAAAAACTTGACAAAGGAACTGCAATAATGTATATGCTTCATACGGGTGATACAAATGATAAAGCAATATTTTGAAGAACTAACAGACAAAAGGCAAACACACAAAGTAAAACATAATATGCTTGA
>JAFWQX010000025.1 GCA_017508875.1 Clostridia bacterium
CTGCCTAAATACCGCGCAGCACTGTATTCGAAGCCTGTCAAGGCACCGAAGGTAGTGTAACGGGCCTTTACAGGCGAGAGAAGACAGTGCTACAAAAAAGGCGGAAGGAAAAAGTGCCCACGTTTACTTGACAGTCTCAAATACGTGCACCAGCCTTGAAAGGCGGGCTTAAAATCTGCTATAATTGGCGCACGCAAAATAAGAGGAGGCGGAGCAGTTGTCCGAGACTAATGCGATCAAAACGTTTCAAGAAAAGCGCGGTAACTTCCCGGCGCTTTTGAGACATATTGCCGCCCGGGCCCTGGCCGCCGCACTCGTTATACTTATGCTTTTAAACTGCATTGCCCCCTTCCGCATGCGAAGCGTGAACGCGGCGGCTACGGGCGAAGACGAAGTTCCTGAAAACTTTTTGTCTTACATTGTCCTCGAGCAGGACTCCGGGCAGATATTGTACACGCAGAACGCTTCGCTGACGTCTGACGCTTCGCTGCTTTCGAAGCTGATGTGCGCTGTCGTAGTAATGGAATATTCGGAAGAAGGCAGAAAAATACTTGTCACCGACTCTGTGACGCCTAAAGAGAACAGTATCTCGAGAGACGGAAAATTCAGGTTATACGCAGGAGCCAGTTATACGGTCGGAAATCTTCTCCGCGCACTTCTGCTGGGCGGCGCAGATAATTGCGCAAGAGCGCTCGCGGCATCCGTTAATCCGAATACCGAATATTTCGTCACGATGATGAACCAGACCGCTGCGAAGCTTCAGATGAAGGACACGTATTTCACCTCACCCGACGGGGCTTACAGCACTATTTCCCGCACGAGCGTAAATGATTTTGCGCTGCTTTACGAATACGCGCTGAAGATCCCCACTGTCAGGAATATAATTCAGAGCGAATTCAGCCACATCTGGGACAATACCGCTGTTTTTAACCTTTGCGCGCTTCCGTTTGCGCTTAAGAACACGTACGGCACTTCGACCTCGGGCGGTCTTTTTCAGAGCGGCAGCGACAGTTTCCCGGGAACGATAGCGATGAATATAACGCTGCCTCAGACGGGGGCCAATGACGTCCCGATGAAGCTGGTGGTCGTTGTCCGTGACAGCGTGACGGACGAAGAACTTACGACACTTACGCGCTCGCTCGTTTCAGACAGCAGTATGGAATTTCACAAAACGCGCGTGTATAAAGCGGGCGAAAAAATTGCCGACTATAACGTCGGTAATGAAACGCTCGACCTGATCTCTTCCGCGGATCTGTTTATGGTCGTTCCGGCGGACACCGTTCCCTCCGCGTACATCCAGTCGATCACATACTCGTTTAATGACGATGAATATTCCGCTTCTTCCGCCGCAGTTCCGGCAGCGCTAAAACCGCCGATAACCGAAAATCAGGAACTCGGAAGCGCGGTACTTCTCCTGCGCGACGGTTCGACGCACACCGTAAGAATCGCCGCTGGCAACACGATCCAGACCGATAACCCGCGTTTCAATTCGTTTTTGAACCTTGTAGAAGAATACCGGGCGCTGTTTATTATAATCGGCATCCTGCTGGCAATCGAACTGTATATAATCGGCGCAGTTCTGATCAGCAAGATACGCACTTCATTGGAAAAAAAGCGCTCCGGACGATTAAAGACCGAAGCGCAGAATAATTGATCCGATTTAGATCCAGGCTTATTTTATTTTAGCCAGATGTGCGAATCTCGGAAGTCCGTCTTCTACCGGAGGATGCGACTCGCCCTGAATAAGCGGCAGCGCATATTTCACGTAATCTTCGGTAATGAAATTGCCCTCGGCATTGATCCACTCTCTCGGAAGCTTCTTTTCCGTATTCGCTATATCGCTCAAAGGAATCATCTTGGGAAGGCACCTATAGTTCCCTGCTTCGTCTGTTGCGCGTTCGAAACCGATGCAGTAGTCAGTGAAACCTTCGACGGCTTTCTTAACTGCCTGTTCGCCTGCCATATGCGCCTCGTTAACGTCGGTCAACGAGCCGCAGTGAGCTGCGCAGCGCTGGAGCAGGCTGAATTCTATGCCGCGTACTTTGCAGCCGATCGCCTCTTTCGCCGCGTTCGCAAGCGTGGTGGCAACGCCGCCGAGCTGAGCGTGTCCGAATGCGTCGCGTACGCCGCTGTCTGCAACAAATCTTCCGTCCGCATACTGCGCGCCTTCAGATACGGCGACAATGCATTTCCCCTGCTTCTCGTAAACGCGTTTAACGTCTGCAAGATACTGTTCCATCGAGAACGGCAGCTCCGGTACGTAAATGAGATCCGGACCCATGCCTTTATAAGCAGCGAGAGCCGTAGATGCGGTCAGCCAGCCGGCGTGGCGTCCCATGACCTCGAGGACCGCTACCATACCGGTATCGTACACTCTCGCGTCCTGATAGACCTCCATCGTAGAGGTGGCAACGTATTTAGCAGCCGAACCGTAGCCCGGGCAGTGGTCCGTGCCGTAAAGGTCGTTATCGATCGTCTTAGGCACTCCCATAACGCGCATCTCATACCCGGATTTCTGCATATACTTGCTTATCTTATTGCAGGTATCCATGGAATCGTTTCCGCCGTTATAGAAGAAATAGCGGATATTATACTTCTTAAAGACTTCGAGGAGACGTTTGTAATCAGTGTCATCGACGTCGGCGTCCTTCAGCTTATAACGAACGGAGCCGAGCGCGGAAGACGGGGTGGTCTTGAGCAGTTCGATCTCATACGGATCTTCCTTGCTCATATCGTAAAATTCTTCGTCAAGCATACCGCGGATGCCGTGAGCGGCGCCGTATACTTTAGTGATGCATTCTTCTTTAAGCGCAGTCTGGAATACGCCGGCAGCGCTGGAGTTAATAACGGAAGAAGGTCCGCCGGACTGGCCGAAAATAGCCGCACCGATTAATTTGCTCATGGTAGTTCACCTCATATTTTATTAAAAATCAGGGCTTCGCGGTTTGCGAAGCCCCGCATTCAACTTATTTAGTTTCAGGCTTTTCCGCTGCAGCCGAGAACGTCGCGAAGTTTATGACGGACAAGTTCCTTGATGTTAGCTCTTGCGGGCTTCAGGTACTCTCTGGGGTCAAATTTATCCGGATGCTCGTTGAAGAACTTGCGGATGGTGCCGGTCATGGCGAGGCGGAGGTCGGAGTCGATGTTGATCTTGCAGACTGCAGATCTGGCCGCTTCGCGGAGCTGGTCCTCGGGTACGCCGATAGCGCCGGGCATAGCGCCGCCGTTTTCATTGATCATCGTAACGTATTCCTGAGGAACGGAGGAAGAACCGTGAAGAACGATCGGGAAACCGGGCAGTCTCTTCTCGCACTCATGGAGCACGTCGAAGCGGAGCTGGGGTTTCGTTCCGGGCTTGAACTTGTATGCGCCGTGGGAAGTACCGATGGCGATGGCAAGGGAGTCGCATCCCGTGCGGGTAACGAATTCTTCAACTTCTTCAGGTCTCGTATAGGACGCGCAGCCTTCTGCCACTTTAACTTCGTCCTCGATACCGGACAATGTTCCGAGTTCGGCTTCTACCACTACGCCGTGTTCGTGAGCGTACTCTACGACTCTGCGCGTGATCTCTATATTTTCATCAAAAGGTTTGGAAGAAGCGTCGATCATAACGGAAGTGAATCCGCCGTCAATGCAAGATTTGCAGGTTTCGAAATCCGGGCCGTGGTCAAGGTGCAGTACGATCGGGATATCGGGGCACTCGATAACAGCAGCCTCTACCAGCTTAACAAGGTAGGTATGGTTCGCGTAAGCTCTCGCGCCTTTCGAAACCTGAAGGATAACGGGGGCGTGCTCCTCTTTGCAGGCCTCGGTAATACCCTGAACGATCTCCATGTTGTTGACGTTAAAAGCACCGATGGCATATCCGCCATTGTACGCTTTTGCAAACATTTCTTTTGAAGTTACTAACGGCATATCAAAAACATCTCCTTAAAAATTGAATGCACTGAGGTCGAAGCTGTCGCTTACGCATCGTACGAAAGCCGCATTCGACCAATGGTAATTGTACCAAATCGCGGGATAGTTTGCAATATGATTTTGAGGCAGACGCTGAGTATTATCTTTTTAAAATCTTGCCGTCTCGCGTCTTTAATTACAGTTGTTTGCAAATTGCAAACAACTCGCTATAATCTCAAATTTATATAAAAAATATCAATAATTTCATTTCAAGCAGACCTACCTAAATAACTATTTTTTTGCTATTTTAATTTTTAAGGGCTGTGATCGGGACAACAAATACACCGTCAGCCCTTTGATACGCAGCGTTTGACATTCCGCAGATTACACACAATACAGAAGGCGGAACACCGTCTTTTTCTTCCGCAATTTTATCACGGATAGATATCAGTTCTCGCGCAGCCGAATCGATCTGATTTGCCCCAAGCTTGATTTCAAAAGCGCACCATGTGCCATTGTCCAGTTCAATAACTGCGTCGATCCCTCGATTCTGGTAGTCCTGGTAATGGAACACATTGGCACCAAACGATTCTGCATATATCTTCAAATCACGTTCGCACAGGGCCTCAAACATGAAACCGAACGTGTTAAGATCACCCTGCAGTTTTTCCGGCGTTGCTTTCAGCAGTGCACAGGCAAGCGCTGGATCACAAAAATGCCGTTTCTCCGCTTGCTTGACTCGAACCGAGGAGCGAATATTTGTCGAAAACGGGAGCTGATTGTCCAAGAGGAACAATCGTGAGAACAGGTCAAGATACTGCGAAATCGTGTTTCTGTCGATACGCTCATCATCGTTTTCTTTTATGTCGTTCAGGAGTTTACTTTGTGAAGCTGTAGTGCTCTCATTCCTCGCAAGGGACCGAAGCAGAAGCTGCATTTTGTTCTTGTCATATTTTATATTGTCGATTCTCTGTGCATCATCTTCAATAATAGCATCGATATATGAAGCGGGAAGCATCTGCGCATCTTCCCCTGAAACGCCGAGATTGCCCGGCCATCCCCCGCGCACAACATAATATATCAAATCTCGAAGGCTCACTTCTCCTGTTAAAGATTGCTGTATCTTTCCTGAGCAAAGATCCCTTAAGGAAACTTTTCCGGAAGAATCGCCGGATTCGTACAGCGACATTGTTCTCATGCGAAGTTTTCCGATACGCCCTGCGCCGCTGTGCAGAACTCCCTTTTTATTCGGAGTAGATGAGCCTGTCAAAATAAACCGAGACTTCTCCCCTCTTTGATCTACAGTATATCTGACAGCATCCCAAATCGGAGGGACTTCCTGCCACTCGTCGATCAGGCGCGGCGTTTCCCCCTCCAAAATCATAGCCGGAGATAACTGCGCAAGCTGCCTGTTCTGGAAATTGCCTCCGGGATCGCCTACTAAAAACTCGCTTTTGCTGTGGTAAGAAGAAGTCCATGTTTTACCGCACCATTTCGGGCCTTCTACACAGACAGCACCGAAGTTTTTCAAGTAGCGCTCAAGCTGTGCATCAACTATTCTGGGTTTGTATTTTTCTTTGTCAGCTATACTCATGGTTCATCTCCTTTTGGATTTTCGCCACTATTATATCCCGTTCCGCAGGATTTTGCAATACCATTCAGCAGGATTTCGGGTTTTCATTCAGCAGGATTTTGGATTTTCATTCAGCAGGATTTTGGATTTTCATTCAGCAGGATTTTAAAAATCACTCCGCCGCCCGCACCAGTTCCTGCCAGACCTTGACCATGGCGAACGTGTCGAGTTCGCAGTATTTCAGCAAATTATGGCGGGCAACGGTCTGCTCCTCCGGAGGCATTACGCTATCCGCGGGAAGATCGACATCGCCTCGCCGCCGTTGTGCACCCCTTCGAGGTTGTGGTAGTCGAGTGCGGGATCGTCCGGGAAGATCGCCGGCAATACACTCTTGATCGAAAACGAACCGCCCATAGCCCGGTTGTAATAATAACCCGACTGGAACGGCACCAGCAGGTCAACGATGTTGTCCCTGATATTCAGCAGATGCTCCGAAAGATCGTGATAACAGTTTATAAATCAGTTCCGCCTTATCTCTTGTCACACCACATTGCCTGACTCGCTCAAACACTTCTTCGGGTGTCTCGGCCCAGTGTTTGAAGAAAGATTTATAGTACGTGGTCAAAGCAAGTTTTTGGTATTGGCTGTCATTGCACTTGTATACCAGACACGAAAAACGTTCTAATACGGAAGCTGCAGCAACCATGTAATTCTTTTGTTCGGCACTGCCCGGTTCACTGATAATGCATTTCAGGAGAAACGATTCAAATTCCGATTCTCTGATATATAGTTCTTCTTCGATATATTTGAGTTTTGTAGGGATCTGTTTTGGATGTAATTTGTTCATTGATCGTTTATATCCAAATGTAATGATTTCGGGCTGATACAGGGAGTGGTGAACCAAAGTCAACTATTTTGAGTCCTGTTTGATAATCAGCGCAAAATGTTCTTTCGAGTCTAAATCTGCGTTTATTCTGAACGTTCATGCTGCCATACGACCCAGCGTTCAGACAGATCGCGATCGTTAAGGATAGCGAGCCAGTAGTCTACTCCTTTTATAGTTTTTCCGGTCATAGTCGACATCTTTGCGCGTGCCCTTTCTACGATTACAGGAGGCATATAGCATGAAAGCGAGGCCGGAACAGTTTCTTCACGTTCGGGTATACAGGCATAAAAGTTCTTTCCGGAAGTATTAACGCCACTCAGAACACCGATATAATCACCGGCAGGAAGAGACGACAGCGACGGAAGCGTCCCGCGAGATAAATTCAGGACCGATTGACCTTCCGGATCTAAAGCAAATGAGACGAATATTGACGCTGCCCCGGCCGAATCCGTATCATTTCTGATACCGAAACAATCAGTTCCGACAGCCGTGCACGAACGAGTATCGTCAGCACCCGACCGCGGGAACGGAGCTACGTCCCAATTGATTCCTTTTTCTTCATATTCAGCGGCGATATTGCCGAGCCGGCTCAAAAGCGTCGCGCGGAAAACAGGCGTTCTTTTCTCCAGAGCATCGCTGACGTCACCGAAATCCGGAGGATTGCCGGTGCCTTCAAAAACATCGTATGCGGGAATGATCGCGCACCCGTACGAATATATTAATTTATCAATTTCAGTCAATGAATCATAATAACGTATGTCTACCTTGCATTTTTCCGGATCAGCCCAGGCTTTTATTCCGGAAGCCTCATATACCCTTAACAGAGTCAGAAATACAGGTTCATATTTTAAATCGAGCTGAGCGCCGGCAAGCGTTTCATCAGCACGCCCTATCTCCAGACAGATATCGCAAAACTCATTAAAATTCCACTTTCCGCCGATCGTACGGCCCGGAAGTACCCTGTCTGTCGCGTCTTTATCATAAATAAGCACCAGCGGATCGCAGTTCGTGCCTATCGCATACTGTTCTTTCCCCACCGTAGATGATTCAAATACTCCGTAATAGACATCATACCTTGCACCGGTATCCGCAATGATCTGGTCGAGGCACATGAGCGTCTTATCGACGTAAGCATATTCAAACGCCTCCGAACCGGGAAAGAAAACGACGTCAGCGTAATCATCCGTTCCTTTTTGAGCCGTAAGGGCTGCTTTAGCGTCTTTAACTGTATTGAAGGTCACGCTGATGCCCGGATATTTTTTATTAAACGCCTCAACGAATCTCGCAAGTGCATCCGTGTCGTTTTTCTGATACTGTTCCGGCACGCCGAGGACAATGCTCCCGGTCACGGAATCTTGTGCAGGCACGGCAGGCTCTGTTGTCTCCGGCATATCGAACGGAGAAGCTGATACCTGAGTTCCTTCTTTCGGATCTCTCTGCCTGCACGCGGACAATGACAGTACGCCGAAAACGGCCAGCAGGGCAGCGACCGGTCTTATAACAGCATTAAAAATAAATTTACGTTTATTCATATCGATTTCCTCCGTTTTAATCAATCCGTCAATCAGTCAGTTCAATAATTCTAATCTGCGTTTCTAAGTGTCGCTAGGACCGTGGGTGTAAGTTCGATCCACATTGCAGGCCGTATACCCATATTGCTGCTCTGAGCGATCCCGTCTCGTGCGATCTCTCTCCCTTCAGACCAGACGTAAGCGAAGCTGCTTATACCGGCGATGTTTCTGAGCCACCATGACGCGGTCTTCTGATTGCTGTTAAGATTCAGCCCGCATAAAGCAGAAAACGGAGTCGCATTCGCCTTGAGCTGTTCCGAAGATAACAATTCCGCTTCTGAAACACTCAGCAGAAAGATTTTATCATCAGCGCTCAATCCATTTCCCGAAGAATTTTGAATAACAGAAAGCTCCTCACTGTTAAAAGCATTCTCAATAAATAGCCCTGACAGCCAGGCACGTACGTTACTGTCTGCCCAAGTAGTTGTCGTGGAAGCCGTTTTTCCGTTGCTGAACGGAAGGCCGTAAATAACGTCCTTGCTTACGACCAGGGCCTTGTTCCCTTCAGTTTTAACTATCAGCCATTCCAGAGGTTCGCTTCTTCCAAGCTCTCCGTCCTGTTCAAACCTGCCCAGGCGGATCTTCATACCCTTTACGACTACAGGAGGCAGGTAGTCTGCGGAAAGTTTCCTGCCGGCAATGTCGGCGCGGAAGATCAATGAATTGCCGCTTTGCGTAAATGTACATTCCGCGACGTAACGCTGATCTCCGTCTGTATACTCGAGGACCGTGCGGGTGGCGCCGCTGAAGAATTCAGGATACTGCCAGATCGTTGACCCTAAAGTCCCTATATCGAACCGTTCAAGTTCTTTTCCGGAGCCGTATATTATCAACGTTCCCGCGGTAATGTTTTCGCCGGTGACGGCGTCAACGATCTCCGCTCTGTAACGCGTATAGAGGCTCCGGTCAACGACGTTCAGCGCAAACAGAGAGGCATTGCCCGAACTGCTATTTGCGCCAGGGTATTTGATCCCTACTCCCGGGAAGAATGGCCTGTTTAAGATCTCTGTGGTGTTGATCCCGAACTCTGAAGTATATACGTTAGATTCCACTCCGAGCCTGAAACGCATATCGCTCTGCATTTTGACCGTGAACATAGCTATACCGTCGCGGTTCGTATAAGAATAACCGATCAGGCTGCCCGAATTGTCGTAAAAGCAGACTTTCACATCCTTCACGGACAATTTTGCATCGCCGCAGTAAGATCTCGCGTAATCAGTAAGCTGCACGTAGAACGTAAAATCAGTCTCATAAGGACTTACTTTATAGTCTTGATTCCTGTAAGTATATACGGGAAGCTCGTCCGGCGTACGGGCGTTATATACAAGGAAGTTTGCGCGTAACTTAAGGATCTCTTCCGTCCACTTTCCTCCGGGCTCAACTGCATCAGGCTTGTATCGATCGTCGAGCGGCCGCTCATGCTCCGGTTCGGATATGACTTCTTTGCTCTTAATAACTATATCGACAGGCGTGATTTCCGCTTCATACTCCTCAACGTACGCTGCGACCCGGACTGTTCCGTCTTTCAGGGCTTTTAATTCTCCGCTTACCGGATCGATCATGGCATTCTCGGCGCCCTCAATGATCCTCCACTTTACCGTTCCGTAATTATAGTTATACGGAAGCGCAGTGTAATGCAGCCAGACCGTCTCTCCCGGCAGCAGCGTGTCAGTTAAATAAAAAGGCGTGATGCTTGAAATGCGTGTCTGTGAAGAGTCCTGTGCGGATTCTCCGCGTTTCACTCTGAAAATGCAGTAATATGTAGTATACTCGTTTATTCCGACGGAATCGATATAGTCTCCCTGAAGTATTATTTTTACGCGTACAAGCGCATCTACCGGCGTTCCGATCTGTTCAGGAAGCCCGTAGGCCAAAACACTGTTTGACAGTGAGGTAATCCTTTCAGGGAACGACATCAATATGTTTCCGTCCATATCGATAAAATCCATTCTCTCCCATATACACGGCATGGTTAGATTTACGTTCATCGCAGAACCGTTATTATAAAGCAGAGGTACGGCCCGGCTGAGAGCACGGTAATCAAGCGGCGCCGCGTCAGCATACATCATACCGCCTAATTCCGGTTTGTACTGTGCGTCATTTATCCAGAAATACGGTATATCGATATCTTTGCCCCCAAAATCTGCAGTCATAAGTTTACCGAATTTCGGAACCACTGCAAGCCCGTCAGGATTATCGTTCTGATCCGGAGTAGTGACCGGCTCCGAAGTAGCCGTCGGCGCCGAAGTTGCCGTCGGGTTCGCGGTTGCCGTAGGCGCGGCGGTCGATGTAGGTGCAGCGGTCGCGGTCGGATCAGGAGTCGAAGCAGATCCGGTATTTGCAGTTTGTCCGGCTGTATCAGTCGGATCAGCGGACAAAGTCGGTTCGGCGGATATTGTCGTTTCGTCAGTAGCGGTACTTACGTCAGTAATCAGAGGAGAAATCGTCGCGGTCGGAGCATCGGTCAAATCAGGTATATCGGTCAATGCAGGGACTTCCGTGGGGCCGGCATCAGTTTCAGACGGAACCGGGCTGGCGGCAACGTCAGGCGTATTGTTGGTCAATACGCTCGTCATGTCAGGCTCTGAAGCTCTCTGTCTGTCGCTTCGCACCTTTACTGAAATAATGATTCCTGCGACGAAAAAGACAGCCACTGTCGCAAGTCCCACAAGTATACCTACGCCCGGACGTCTGTCACGGCCGTTTTTCCTTCCTCCCGAACCGTTTCCGGGCCCGGGATCCGACAGAGCTGCAATAGATCCGCCTGCCGTCGCGGCATTGAACTCATTCACGATGTCGTCAGGCATTTTTTTCATTAATGAGGCAAGTTTAGCTTCGTTCATATCGATACCCCTCTTTTTTTCAAAAACGATTCCAGTCCTTTACGTGTACGGTACAGAGAAGACATGACCGTTCCTTCGGCCACGTTCAGTTCTGCAGCGATCTCGCCGACAGAAAGTTCCTTGTAATACCGTGCAACAAATATCAGGCGTTTTTTTCGATCGGTCGTTCTAAGATACTCGGCAATCAAGCCGGCAAGTTCATCGCTGTCATCAGTCTCTTCTATACCTTGAGAAACCGCAGCCGTGGCGACGTTATCCAGAGGCATGATTACCTCAGGCGGAATATCTTTCTGACGTCTCTGGGCACGGTAACAGTCTATCGCCTGATTTTTAACGATGTTGCCTACGTATGATGAGAGTTTTTCAGGCGCGGCAGGCGGAATACTTTCCCATACTTTCAGATATGCGTCATTCACGCATTCCTCGGCATCCGCCTCATTCTTCAGGATCTCAAAAGCGATCGAGCGACAATACCTGCCGTACTTGCGTTCGAGCTGCGCTATGGCGTTCTCGTCACGTTTGTCAAAAAGCAGTAATAGTTCTTTGTCGTTCATCAGCCGTTTCTCCTTTCGCACCTATACAGACGAAAAAAATAAGGGCTTCATTCCCGTTTTCGGAACTGATTTAAAAAAAATTTTTTGAGTTCGATATATGAGCTTTCACACTTTGCAATCAAGCAGTTTAAGGTTCTTATTCTTATCCATTGCCCACTCGATACCCCACTCGTTCTCGAAGAGCAGGACCTTCGAGCCGTCGCGGTCGGTCGCCCTAAGCGTTGACGACGTGAGCGTAAGATTATGCGGATCGACCGACTGGTCTTCGATCCAGCGGGCGTAGTGATACGGCAGTTGCTGCATGCGGATCTCCACTCCGTACTCGCCTCTTAACCTGTGCTCGAGGACCTCGAACTGGAGCACGCCCACAGCGCCTATTATAAGCGTTTCTACGCCGATATCCATCTGTTTGAATACCTGGATAGCGCCCTCCTCGGAAAGCTGCTCTATGCCCTTCTGGAACTGTTTGCGCTTCATCGCGTCGGCGTACTGTACGCGGGCAAAATGTTCGGACGGGAATACAGGCATTCCTTCGAATCTGAGATTCTGGCTGTCAATGCTGAGCGTGTCTCCTATCCCGAGGATCCCGGTGTCAAACAGGCCGATTATATCCCCGGCGTAAGCTTCGTCAACTATTGTCCGCTCCTGCGCCATAAACTGCGTAGGCTGCGTGAGTCTGAGCTTTCTTCCCGTTCTGGTGTGCCAGACTTCCATGCCCTTCTCAAACTTTCCGGAAGTGATGCGCAAAAACGCGAGGCGGTCCCTGTGCGCCGGATTCATATTGGCCTGGATCTTGAAAATAAAGCCGGAGAAAGGCGTGGTGACCGGGTCAACGACGGTCTCGCCCGCAGCGATCGTTTCGTGCGGACATGGAGCCATTTTTATGAAATGTTCGAGGAACGTTTTTACGCCGAAGTTTGTCATCGCGGATCCGAAGAATATCGGAGTCTGCCTGCCGCCGAGGACAGCGTTCATATCGAGATCCTCCCCCGCCATATCCAGGAGGCTGATCTCTTCCGTAAGCCTGTCGAAGTAGTAACTGCCCAGGTGCTCCGCAAGCGACGGATCGTCAAGGTCGCCGGTTATTGTCCGCGCCTGCTCCTGGCCGTGATTGCCCCCCTCGTACAGTTCGATCTGCCTCTCGCGCCTGTTATACACGCCCTGAAAATCTCCGTCCGTACCGATCGGCCAGTTCATAGCGTACGATTTTATGCCGAGTACGTCTTCAAGCTCCTGCATTAAGTCAAACGGATTTTTCGCGGCGCGATCCATTTTATTGATGAACGTGAAAATCGGAATGCCGCGCATTTTACATACGTGGAAAAGCTTTAGCGTCTGGGCCTCAACGCCTTTCGCTCCGTCTATCAGCATGACCGCGCTGTCCGCCGCCATCAGCGTGCGGTAGGTATCTTCCGAGAAGTCCTGGTGGCCCGGGGTGTCAAGTATATTTATGCAGTATCCGTCGTATTCGAACTGAAGCACCGATGAAGTTACCGATATTCCGCGCTGTTTTTCGATATCCATCCAGTCGGATACCGCGTGCTTCGTCGCTTTTCGCGCTTTTACGGAACCCGCAAGCCGTATAGCCCCGCCGTACAGCAGCAGCTTTTCCGTCATCGTCGTTTTACCGGCGTCAGGATGTGATATGATAGCAAACGTGCGTCTGCGCTCTACTTCGGATCCGATTTTTTCGTAAATTTCATCTGCCATATTATGTATGCCTCTGTGCAGTTTAGTTATGATCTGGCGCTGTTTCAGCTCAGTATGAAAAAGCCCGGTTCTATCGCCCCATGCCTTTTCCGCGGTTTAACCGCTGATTTGTGATTATAACGGATAGCGGGCTGTTTTTCAACTTCGCTTTTCAAGCCTGTAGAGCCCCTCCGCGTCAGGCTCAGTGACGCCGTCTTTATAATCATACCCGAGTTTCCTGTAAAACCCGAGCGCGGTTATCGAAGCGGGGACCTCCACTCTTTTCGCACGCAGAAAATATTCGTCCTTTTCGAGGGCGTCAATTATCATTTTTCCGATGCCCCTGCCCTGGCATTCGGGGTCAACGAATATCGTGAACAGGCAGCTTTCCGTCTCGCTGTCCCAGTAAGGTCCGATCGCACCGCAGCCTGCCACCGCGCCGCTATTTTCCGCGACGTAAAAATGTGTGTGATCCGCGCGCTTACGTATATAATCAGGCGTGTGTCGCGCGATCAGTTCATCTATGCATTCCGGCGAATAGTCACTCGAATTCGATATCTTGAGCGTGCGCCGTATCAATTCGGAAACGCTGCCTGCATCAGATTCTCTGAACCGCCTGATCACCGGCTGTTCGCGCTTCATCCGCCTCTTTTTAATAGCATTCAGTATGGCAAGATAAGCAGCGCCCAACGCGATGAGCAGTATCAGCAGGGCAATTATCCACCACACACAGCCCATAAACGGCAGTCCTTTAGTAAATCCGAACGCGCCGGCGGGGCTCCCCCAGTTCAGGAAGAAATACGGGTAGTTAATGCCCGGAGCGAATTGCCAGCCGAGCACAAAACCTGCTCCGGCCCAGATCGCATACGCGAGCGGCGGAAGAATGACGAAAAACACGCTGCGGCAGCGGATATTGCCCCACACACCGGTGACAAAGAAATCGGCAACAGCGGCGACGGGGACAACAACGTGCGTGAGGACGTTCTGTATGTTCCAGGCGGCGTTTCCGAGCGTAGGCGCGAGAACGAAGCAAAAAACGAGGCCTGTAAGCGTTATCGACACCGTACCTACGAATTTGACCACGTACCACGGGGTCGCGACCGGCTTTTTGCGAAGCAGCAAGACCGCACCGACTGCACATATGACCGCGATAGCAATATTTGATTGTATCGTAAAGTACATAAATACGGTCCCGCCGCCCATGAACGAACGGCTCCCGGCGATAGCGCTCAGCACCGTTCCCGCCACAGCGGAAATCGCGACTATGATCTTGAGAATTAGCGAGACGGATCCCCTTACTGCGTTTTTATCCATAATTCATCCCTCTGCTTACGTCAATCAAATATCTGCCCGGGCAACTTCAGCTTTTCCTTGTGCGGAAAATGCGCGTCAAATGCTTCAACTTCAGCGTCGTCAACGTAATATCCCGCGGGTGTCTGATATACGCCGGTGACGCAGTCCAAATAGCCCGGGATCAGTTCTTTACATAAAAAGAACGATTGATCCGCGCCTTCCGGAAGGTCGTGGTATCTGATCCCGAACCTGCTCGCGTACGTAAAACCGCAATTAGCGTAAAAACCGATATTGCCCTCGAACAGAACCGCGCCGTGCCCGAGTTCAGAAGCCTTTTCGAGCGTACGGTCAAGCAAAAACTTACCGTATCCTTTCCGCTTTAGCGCGGGGGCAATACATATCGGCCCCATTGTCAGCACCGGTACGTTCCCGCCGCCGTCCGCTTCGATCACGGTCCTCATAAACATATTCTGGCCGATGATCTCGCCATCTTTTTCCATAACGAAGTCAAGTTCTTTTACGAACGCCGGGTCATTCCGCAGTACGTGCATAACGTAATGTTCGCTGCAGCCCGGGCGGTATACGTTCCAGAAAGACTCTCTTATCAGATTTTCGACCGTCCTGTAGTCTTCCTCCCTCTCGTGGCGGATCAGGCATTCGTTGATGTCATGATCGATCATTTATTTATCTCCTCTTTTCTTTTAAAAGTATCCATTCGTCTAAAAAAGCAAGCTGCTCCTTGGTGTGGAACCAGTGCTCTCCGTTTTCCATAACAGTTATTTCTGCACCGTACTTTTCCGCGAAGGCCGAAACGGTTTCATACGGCACCAGGCAGTCATATTGACCGTAGAGTATCTTCGTAGGCACGTTCCAGTGCACGCTTTTAGCGCGCACGTAAGAAAGATATTCCCACGACAGTTCCTCTCCCGATCCGGTCGTGATATTCCCGCGCCTTTTCAGCTCCTCTTCCGTGATCCCGCTTTCCTTCATCAGATCCATGATCAGCAGTTCCATGTCGATCAGGGGCGAAATAAAATATGCGCGGTCTATCAATTTGTCCGCCCCGGCGCATAGCGTGAAAAACGCACCCAGACTGTTTGCAACGACTATTATTTCCCCGTGTTTTTGCCTGAGCCTTAAAAGTTCGTCATATATTTCTTTACCCGCACCCCACGGCTCGTAATTGCTGTATTCGACGCCGCAAACGTCAAATTCCGGAAACAGTCCGGCGTATCTTTCCGCCTCTTTTGCGCTCCCTCCGCGCCCGTGGACGTACAGAACGGCGCCCTTCATATCACCCGCCGGCTTAGCCGTTTTAACTTTAAGAGATCTCAGATAATCTTTCTGTTCAGGCGTGATCCTGAAGCTCTCAACGCTCTTCTGGATCGCTTTATTATGCGTCCACGGATCGAGCGCGCGGTTTTCGATATACGGAATTATAGCGTCGTACTGTTTTGCGAGCGCAGTGGCGAAATACCACGCGACCATCATGTTGATATAATATTCATCCGACCTTATCCGCGACACTTTTTCAGGATATTCCGGTCGGAATTTTCCGTCCAGAAAGTGCTGCATCAGCATCCCGACCGCAAATCTGACCGTATACGTCTTTCCGGAAGCGAGCCATCTGTCAATATAGGGAAGCAGCTTTTCCGGCTGTTTTTTAAACGCTTTAGGCGAAAGCTGGTCGCACGTTGCCCAGTTATCAATATAAGGCAGGAACTGCTCTACCTTCGCAATGCAGCTGTCAAAATCTTTTTCGAGCGATATTATAAATGCGTGCAGCTGGTCTTCGTCGAAATAGCGGTGAGGCAGCGCGTTCAGAAAGCTTTCAACGTCTTTTTCCCCTTCTTTATCCGCATACAGTTCTTTCGCAAATCCGCGAAGTTCGGGCGTCCGGACGCCTATTATCCGCTCCGGCGCTACCGACGGTATTATCTTTATCTGACCCGACGCGTATTTCCCGTCGCGCATTTCAAACAGTCTTTTACAGATTTCATTAATAGTCACTTCTGATATCTCCTGTCTTCACGCGGATAAGTTTCCCGGACCTTCATTCGTGAGTTATTTCGAACCGAAACCCATCTTCTTTGTAAGATCGCCGAAGCTTTTATCGTACTGGGCCTGCGTTATCGCGCCGCTTTTCAGGAAAGTGTCGAGCAGCTCTTTTTGCTTATAATAAAGCCGGGCTTTTTTCGCATCATTTTCATACATAAGTTCGCTCCACGCCTCTTTTGTTATAGCGCTGACGTGTCCTATACGCTTTTCGCCCAGCGCCGGTACGTCGACGTCCTGAGTAGTCCATTGATAAATAAATCCGCACTTTTCCTGGACCCGTTTCGAACGGTCGTTGCCATCGTAATAACCCGCCCAGACCTTGCTCATACCGAGATCTTCAAAAGCATGGCGTAGCATTTCGTTGGCCGCTTCCGGCATGATCCCGCGCCCCCAGAACGGTTTTCCGAGCCAGTATCCGAGTTCGCACTCGTCATCTTTATCAGTGAGATCAGTATATCCTTTCAGATGCAGGCCTACGGAGCCTATCGGTTCATTCTCGCCTTTAAAACAGACCGCGTACGTTTCCGGGCGGGACAATATAGTTCTTATGACGTCAATGCTTTCGCTTACGCTTACGTGAGGCTTCCACCCTGCGTTCAGGCCAACGTCCGGTTCTTTCGCGTATTTAAAAAGTTCTTTCGCGTCGCTTTCATTCCACGGCCTCAGTTCGAGTCTGCGCGTCGTCAATATCATTTCGTTCTTCCTCCCGTGCCTTCGAGGCCTTTTATACGATCCTCAGAAACTGTTCTGTAAGGTCCCTGTCCGCAGCTGAGCGGCGTTCGTCCGATAGCACGGAACCGTATACTGCCTGCGCGGTGATGTCCGCCAGGAGCATTTTTCTTCCGATCTCAGATGCGCTTCCGCATTTTTCAGCGATATTCTTGCTTAAATAGTCGTAGGGCGCCGTTACGGGCACCGCTTTCCCGCGGCATCTGGAGGCCAGTTCAGAAAGAATCCCGAAACTGACGTTTCCGCCCGCTTCTTCGCTTTCCGCCGCATCTCCTTTTTCGCGATCTGTAGAATTTTTCGACGAGACTCCGAGCACACGGACGTACGGAATGGAGCCTTTGAAATAAAGAAGCTCTTTTTCTCCGGAATCAGGCATATCCGCTTTTTTGCCTTCCGCAAGCGCACGAACCATCAGGCGGGATATCCGCGAAGACGTATACCTCGAAGAAGTACACGCCGAAACGATATTGTCCCAAGAATTATGACGCATCACGGCGTTATACAATAATTGACCCACTCCTCCGCCGCCGAAGGGCAGAGACGCGATACGTTCAGGAGAAATCGTACGTATTTTAACGCAAAGCGCTGCGGAAAAAGCATCTGCCGTGATGAACCGTTCCTCCGAGCGCCAGCGGGCAAGTATTTCAAGCGTGCTTTCGGGTACGAACGGCCTCACAAGCCCCTGCCAGTTCTCATCTAAGAGCATGCTGCGGATCTGCGAGGCGCTGGCAAAGCCTCCGTCAGTCTCTTTTGATCCGTGGCCCGCGCCTGCCCTTTTGATCATTAAGAACTGCGGACTGTATCCGGCGGCCCCGGCGGCGGCAATATATTCGCATGCCAGTATGTCGTTCGGTTTAAGCCTTTTTTCACCTATCGCAGTTCCTGCCGAAGAAGCGTATGAACTTCCCGCCCGGATCCCTGAAACGAGCTCCTTCCCGTACTCTTCTGAAACGCGTCTTTTTGCAAACTCCCGCACGCTGTCCTCGTCCGATTCTATGCCGAACGACAGCACGTCCGCCCCTATCGCCATGCAGGCCGTTATACCTCCGAGCGCAAAAAACTGTGCAGACGACACGGCGTACCAGAAAGGCAGTTCGATAACTGCATCGGCGCCCGCCCTCAGAGCCATTTCGGCTCTCGCCCACTTATCGCATACAGCGGGCTTTCCGCGCTGTGTAAAGCTTCCGCTCATAATGCAGACAACGCCGTCGCATCCGGTGCGGCGGCGTGTTTCTTCTATAAGATATTTGTGCCCGTTATGAAACGGATCAAATTCGCTGATGACAGCAGCTATCTTCATAACAACTCCGGAGATCCGACTTCTTCAGTAATTGATCCTGCTCACTGAAAAAGAGTATTATCCTCTGAACCTTCTTCCCGTGCGGTTTCGTGCTGATCGTCTTCACCCAGCGCTACGTCCATAATAAGCGGAAGTATCATCGGATTACGCTTTGTTTGTTCATATACGTACTCGTGAATAGCGTCGCGGATAAGTGTTTTCTTGTATACCCAGTCTTTTCTGCCGCCGTATATGTCGCTTCGTGCGAGCGCCTCTTTGGTGGTCTCGCGTATATGCTCTATTATGTCTTCCGATTCGCGCATATATACGAATCCGCGTGAAATGACGTCCGGTCCCGCGAGCAGCGCCCCGGTCCTCGAATCCACCGTCATGACTACGGCGATCAGTCCGTCCTCCGCAAGATGGCGTCTGTCTCTTAAAACGATGCTTCCGACGTCTCCCACTCCGAGGCCGTCGACCAGAATGTTCCCCGCCTGAACCATTTCATCGCAGCGCACCGTGTCGCCATCAAATTCGAGCACGCGCCCGTTTTCGAGGATGAAGCAGTTTTCTTCAGGAATACCGAGCTCGACAGCTATGTCTTTATGCCGCATAAGCTGCCTGTACTCGCCATGTACCGGGCAGAAATATTTGGGTTTCAGGATAGTCTGGATCAGTTTGAGTTCCTCTTCGCATGCATGGCCGGAAACGTGAACCTCCGCGAGGGATTTATGGATAACTTTCGCGCCGCGCTTGCAAAGTTCATCGATCATACGGGCGATCGGTTTTTCATTGCCCGGAATGGGGCTGGCGGAAATGATGACCGTGTCACCGGGAATAATATCGATCTGTCTGTGTGTCGCCACCGCCATTCTCGTAAGCGCGGACATAGGCTCGCCCTGGCTTCCGGTCGTGATGATGACAAGTTCCTCGGGCGGATATTTGTCCATATCTTCGAGCTCGATGAGAGCGTCTGTGTCAAGTATGTACCCCTTATCTATTGCGACGTCGATAACGTTTACCATGCTGCGGCCGCAGATAACACATTTGCGCCCGAACTTGACCGCGGTATTGATGATCTGCTGGACCCTTGACACATTCGAAGAGAACGTCGCCACTATGATCCTGCCTTTCGTCGCCGCGAATATATCTTCAAATGTCCGTCCGACTATACGCTCGGACATCGTAAAGCCTTTATGTTCCGCGTTGGTGCTGTCCGACATGAGCAGCAGCACGCCTCTCTCTCCGAGTTCCGCCATACGCATAAGGTCAATGGGCTGTCCGTTTATGGGCGTGTAGTCTACTTTAAAGTCACCCGTATGCATAACGATACCGCACGGCGTTATGATGGCGAGCGCTGCGGCGTCAACGATGCTGTGGTTCGTTCTTATAAATTCTATGCAGAAATCGCCTTTAATGACCATCTCTCCGTAGTGCATCTCGATCATCTCGATGCCTTTATTATTCATTCCCTCTTCTTCGAGCTTCTTTTCGACCAGCCCGAGCGTAAAGCGCGTACCGTAGATCGGGACGTTGATATTCTTATAGAGGAAAGGGATCGCTCCGATATGGTCTTCATGGCCGTGGGTAAGGAACAGCGCCCTTACTTTCGCCTTATTTTCGATCAGATACGTCATATCCGGTATAACAGAGTCAACACCCGGCATGTCGGCATCCGGGAAAGCGATGCCGCAGTCGACGATTATAATATCTTTATCTGTTTCAAATACGGTTAAATTCTTTCCGATTTCACGAATTCCGCCTAAAGGTATAATTCTCAGTTTTTTACTCACATTATTTATCATATAAAAAGTCCTCCGTGACTCATTGTTTCGCTGAATACCGGCGAGCCGGCGAATATTCGTCCGCCCGTCTTCCTGTATCTGTTATTATAGCATAAAAGGTACGGGATTTGAATAGCTTTTTTAAAAAAAATTTCTTGTTGCATTTTGTTTTTTCAAGGAGTATAATACGGCTTGCCGGTTTTGAAAGCCGGTGTCAGATTGCGGAATTGTGTAATGGCAGCACGAATGACTCTGACTCATTTTGTCTGGGTTCGAATCCTAGTTCCGCAGCTTAAAAACCCCCGTCTGTTAAGGCGGGGGTCATTTTTTTCTGTTCAGTTCAAGTTCAGGTTTTGATTCAGGCTATTTACGCGGAAAAAAGTGCGGCGCCGGTCAACGTTGATTGCCCCCGCCCGCTTTTCTGATCGATGCGGCGACAAGGTCCGCGCAGAGTTCGATACCGTCCGGAGTGAGGTGAATGAGATCGTCGCAGATATAGCGGTCAATGTCTTTCGAAGCTGCGGCGTTAAGGTCGTTTATTGTCACGCCCATCGGTCTGAGCGCTTCCACTGCGAGCTCATTGTACCTGCGGATCACTTTATTGTCGTTGTACTGATTTTCCGTCCTGACCGGAGTAGTTGTCGCAAATATCACGTTCGGAGTGATCTTAAGCAGATGCCCCGCGATACGCTTGATATTGAACACGTACTGATCTTCCGGCGTAAATGAACCGTCTCCGAATAGGTCGCAAAGATCCCAGTGACCGTTGTTCCAATGGATCACGTCGCTTCCTTCTATAAAGCTTTTGTAATCGAACAGACTGCGCAGCGTGTACTGTGCAAAGCGGCCGTTATCGTCATAGCGAAATACCGTGTATTCGTCTTTCAATAGTTCTGTTACGCGCCCCTCGTAATTTAAGCGGATCGAGTCTCCGAGAAGAGTAACTTTTTTCATAATTGCTGTTCCTTTCTGTTTTCTGAGCATTTGGTGTTAGTGTATTTGTAATTATATGTTCACGACTTATTTGTTCATGTCTTATTTGTTCATAAATTCGAGAATGTCGTTTATTACTTCTTCGCGGCTCGTATCGTTGAGGATCTCGTGCCGCACTCCGGGATATATTTTAAGTTCGACGTTCGCGCCGTTCTTTTTAAACAGTTCGGCAACTTTCGCCGGACCTTCACCGTAATTGCCCACCGGATCCTGCTCGCCCGAGACAATAAGAATAGGCATCGTTTTGCTGGTGGCGGCAATAAGTTTTTTGCTGTTCACGTTGCCCACCAGTTTGACGAGGTCGCCCAGAGCGCTCGCGGAAAAAGGAAAACCGCAATATTTGTCCGCAAGATATTTCACACGTGTGCTCTTAAGCGTTGAAAGCCAGCTGAATTCATCTGCGTCAGGCTCCTCCTTAAAGCGGTCGTTGTAGCCTTTGAACATTATTTTTTCGAGGAACGGAGACGTACGGTCGGCGCCTTTGAACGTGCTGATACTTCTGGCCAAAGCGTATCCCGGTCCGGCGGCAGGATTCGGGCCCCCCGTTCCCATAATTATCAGCTTATCCGGTTTCGTATTGGAAACGGCGCTGTGTCTGACTATGAACGAGCCCATGCTGTGCCCTAAAAGCACGTACGGGTAGCTTATGCCGTATTTCTGAACTACCGCTCTTAAGAAGACCTCCACGTCTTTAACGAGCAGCTTCCAGCCGTCTTTTTTCGCTATAAATCCAAGTTCATTATCGTTTCTGGCGGTAAAGCCGTGGCCGAGATTATCGAAACCGAAAACCAGCCACCCGTCTTCACAGCATTTCTGCATAAATTCTTCGTAGCGTCCTATATGCTCCGCCATTCCGTGCACGACGTGCATAAGTCCTTTCGGCCTAACGTCAGGCTCGAAAATAACGCCCTTCAGTTCATGAAAGCCGTCCGAAGACAGCACTGATAATTCGTTCCTCTGCATGCTGATACCCTCCGTTCATATCGCGCCTTCAATACGCTCTGCACGCTTTTATAGCTCTCTGCCAGCCGTCAAGTTTTGCGGCTCTTTCTTTTTCATCCATTTCCGGGAAGAACGCCCTTTTAGCGCTGACGATCGATTTGATCTCATCTCTGTCCTTAAATATTATCGCAGTCAGTCCGGCAAGGTACGCCGCTCCGGCCGCGGTTGCCTCTTTCATTTCCGCCCTTATCACTTCGATGTCCGAAATATCCGCCTGGAATTGCATGAGGAAATCATTTGCCGACGCTCCTCCGTCCACTTTCAGCGAAGTAGGTCTGCTTCCGGCATCACCGGCAGCCGATCTTATTACGTCGTTCGTCTGGTATGCTATCGACTCGAGCGCGGCTCTTATTATGTGAGAGCGCCTCGTGCCTCCGGTAATTCCGACGATCGTGCCCAGCGCGTCCATGTCCCAGTACGGCGCTCCGAGTCCGCTGAAAGCAGGTACCATGTATACGCCGCCGGTGTCTTTAAGTTTTCTCGCAAAATATTCGGTGTCGTGCGCTTCGTCGATAAGGCGCATACTGTCGCGCAGCCATTTGATCACCGCACCTCCGACGAACACGCTGCCTTCGAGAGCGTAAGAAGGAGCCTCGCCGGAAAGAGTTGACGCCGCTGTCGTGATGAGGCCGTGCTGCGAGCGGACAATATTGCTCCCCGTATTTACTAACAGGAAGCAGCCGGTACCGTACGTATTTTTCATCTCGCCAGGGTCAAAACAGCATTGACCGAACAGCGCCGACTGCTGGTCGCCCGCGACTCCGCAAACGGGAAGCGCAGTACCCATAAGGCTTATCTCGCCGAAAAGCGAGCCGCTCGGACGGATGTCCGGGAGCATTGAGCGCGGAACGCTAAGCATTTTGAGCAATTCATCGTCCCAGCCGCAGGCGGCCAGATCATAGAGCATCGTCCGCGAGGCGTTCGTATTATCTGTCAGGTGGATGCGGCCGCCCGAAAGTTTCCACATGAGCCAAGTGTCGACCGTCCCGAACAGCAGCTCCCCCGCTTCCGCTTTTTCGCGTGCGCCGGGAACGTTGTCGAGGATCCATTTGATTTTTGTCCCGCTGAAGTAGGCGTCCGTTTTAAGGCCTGTCTTCCGTGCGATCATTTCGTCAAATCCCGCGTCGGACAATTCCTGGCATATCGCCGCGGTGCGGCGGCACTGCCATACGATAGCGTTGTAAACGGGGCGTCCTGTTGCTTTTTCCCAGACGATCGTGGTCTCGCGCTGATTCGTGATACCGACAGCCGCGATCTCATCCGGCGAAATTCCGCTTCGGGCAACGCATTCCGTCATCGACGCGTACTGGCTCGCGTATATTTCAAGCGGATCCTGCTCGACCCATCCGGGTTTCGGAAAAATCTGCGGGATCTCGTTCTGTGCGACGGCAATTATGTTCATTTTTCCGTCAAATAAAATGCTTCTTGCACTTGTAGTGCCCTCGTCGAGCGCGAGGATATACTTTTTCTCCATTTTAATTTCGTTCCTGTCAAATTCAAATAATATTACCGGCGGGCAGACCAACTGCAGTTTTTTAATCAGCTCCGCGTTTGCAGTTCAATTATACAACCGTAAACGGAGTTTTGTAAACATCGATCTTAAAAGTTGCATGTATGTGGCTGTATGTAGCAGCGAGCTTTAAATTTGACAGATTTCCGGACAAATAGTATAATTTTATCATTCTATAACTGCCGGAGGTTTAACCGATGAAAAAACTGCTTTCTATTACACTTATCGCAATGCTGCTATTCTCGATTTTCACCGTGGTTTCAGGTGCTGAAGTTCTCGAAATAGAAGACTTTATTGCCGAAGGAAACACTGCCCTGGTAATGTGGGACAGCGTCAGAACTGACGATACGATCCTCGGTATAGACGGACACCCTTTGGACTACCTTTCGGCGCATAACGATACTCTTTCCGGTCCCGCCGAATCGGTCGGAGTTGCAGGCTGGGTCGCTTCTTCACAGGATATAAAAGCGTTCGGATATATGATCGACGACGGCGATCCCGTTCTCAGCGAAGAGTATAAGTCCTTTACCGGCGATGACGTTATGGCGGCAGCGAATAATTTCGGCTGCGAATTTGCTTCAAGATATCATCTTATCGTAAGTACAGAAGGCCTTAAAGGAATCCACAAATTCACCTTCCTCTGCCAGACCGCAGACGGAAGCATTTTTATTATGAGCACGGTGCAGGGCGACGTTGTAGGATTTGATTACAGCGCCGACGGACCCGTCGCCACACCGGAGCCCACCAAAGAACCTGAAGAGGGAGATAAAGCGTATGAACCCGGGCCCATATTCCGCTTCGATGCTGAGGATAAATATGTTGAAGGCGGCCTCTTCGGAACATCAAATAATATCGACTCTATTGAATTTGACGCAGAGAAGAAGTGTTTCGTGATCCATATGGAAAACATCGGCGATCCCTGGGCCGTCATGCAGTTCACGCTGGCCTCCATGGAAGACGAAAGCTATATCGTTGACGCCGACACTTATAAATATATGCAGATAGGTTTCAGACTCAGCAATCCCGCGGCCGGTTTGACCGGTCAGATCTATTACCAGACGGATGAGAATCCCGGCTTTTCCGAGCCGCAGGCGGTTTCCCTGAATTATAAAGACACGGACGAGCTTCAGTACGTTAACGCTAATTTGGGCAGAAAAAAGACCTGGACGGGAATGATGATAGATACGCGTTTAGACCCGCTCGGAGAGTGCAAAGGAGTCGCAGATTTCGAAGTATATTACGTAGCTTTCTTTGAAAACGAAAAGGCCGCTAATGATTTCGGTGATAAATGGCTTGAGAAGGGCGACGAAGTGATACCTACTCCGGCTCCCACCCCAACAAAAGCTCCTACTCCGGAGCCTACCGCCACGCCCGAATCGGAAGCCACTTCGATCCCTACTCCCGTCCCCACCGAGGCAGAGCAGGCCACAACGGATAATGGCGGAAATACCGAAGCTACCGGCAAAGGCAGCGCGAATACAGGAGATAAAGGCGAAAAGAGCTTCCCGTGGCCGGTTATCGCGATAATCGGAGGCGTAGTCGTTGTCGCCGCCATAGTCATCGGTATCGTCGTGGGAAAGAAGAAAAAGAAATAATTGAAGTTGCTGCCGTATTTGCATAAAAGAACAGTAATATTTTAAAAAACAAGAAGGAGATAATCAAAATGGATATTAACGGACTTATGAGCACTATGCTCAGCAAGGACACTGTAAAAGGGCTTGGCAAACTTACCGGTACTTCTCAAAAGGGCGTTAAAGGTGTGCTCGCATCTGCGCTGCCGTCAATGCTTTCCGGCGCTAAAGCTCAGGCGGACGGCACCGACACGGCGTCCGGGTTTGTAAAAGCGCTTTCCGATCACGCAAAAGATGACACTGCCGACATCGGTTCGTTTATTTCGGGAATCGATCTAAACGACGGGAGCAAGATAATTAATCACCTCCTCGGAAGCAGCGCGTCCGGTACAGCGAAAGAAGCGGCAGAAGCGGCCGGCGTTAAAGAATCGAAAGCAAATAACATACTTTCCGCCGCAGCTCCCCTGCTCATGAGTCTTATAGGGCAGCAGGTCTCTTCCGGTTCGAATTCCTCCTCGAATAACGCATCCGGTATATCGGGGCTTATGGGGAGCCTGCTTGGAAACGGAGACGTCACGAGCCTGATAAGCGGCATTGCCGGCGTAAAAAAGACCGGGCTGCTCGGGTCAATAATGGGCCTGTTCGGTAAATAATCGTAAAGAATTGCCCTCCGCGTAACAGCGCGCAGAAGCAAAAAAGAAGTTGACAATCACCGCAAAAAAGCGTAACATCAATGGTGTATTTTTATGCCGCAGAGCTTTTCGAAGCGGAAGGAGTTAGGATCTATGAAGAAACTGGTGTTATATACAAGCGTTGACGGAAATACAGATGCAGTCGCACATGCTATCGCGGAAAGGATCGGGGCTGATATGGCGCGCCTTGTACGCGTTAAGCGTGTTAAAGGGTTTGGCTTTTTCAATAATTTAAAGCTCCGTTCCGAAGTTCTCCGTCATAAGAAGCCGGACATATTCCCTTTCAAATGGGACCCGCGCGACTATGACCTGATCTTCATAGGAACACCCGTATGGTTCGATTCATATAACCCGGTATACAATACCCTGTTCAACGTTATTAAGATATACGACAGAAAAGTAGCTCTCTTCTCCTGCGGCGAAAAAGAAGACACGAAAGCGCTCACCAAGCTTTCAAACGACTGGCTGAAAGAATCTATAGTTCTCGATACGAAACACTGCGTCGAGCCCATCTGGTGCGACGAGGATTCGGAAACGGAAGCGATCCTGAAGGATATGGCTGACTGGGCCGAGAAAGTTTCCGAGCGCGCCGAGAAGATGATCGAACAGGAAGAACTGGAACGCAGAAAGACGATCTACAAGTATTGATCGCCGTACCGAGAGTTTTAAGAATATCACGAATAAATGAAATATCAGAAATTGCCCGATAACTATAAGGAGATGCGGCTCAGTCCGTATAAGAAGGATTACTCTTACTCCTACGTTTTCGGGCTTTTTCCTGTCATTGAGCTGATCGATAACATGCCTTCGGCGGTCTTCCGCGTCATCATTTCTTCCAGGCTTGCCGAATCCGGGCGAGAGGTCATCGAATCAAGGGCAAAGAGCGCCGGCATTTATACCGTTTGCGACGACAGAACGATCGAGCGGCTTTCTCCGAAGGACAACTGTTTCGCAATAGGCGTGTTCCGTAAATTTGAAGCTAAGACCGCCCCCGCGAAGAGTCATATCGTCCTTGTCGATCCGTCGGATAAAGGAAACCTCGGTAATATCGTCCGAACGGCGGTGGCCTTCGGCTTTGAAGATCTTGTAATTGTAGGTTCCGGTGCGGATCTGTTTGACCCGCATACGGTACGCTCTTCTATGGGCGCAGTCTTCCATATCCGTCCTGAACACTTTGACACGTTCGAAGAATATGCCGCTGCCGCCGGGAACCGTATCTATTATCCGTTTATGCTAAAAGGCGCTCCGATGGAAGAGGAAAAGCCCGAAACCGCCCTGCCCTGCTCCCTGATCTTCGGAAACGAGTCATCAGGCCTCGACGATTCCTACCTGAAACTCGGAAGACCTCTACGGATCACACACGGGCCAGGCGTCGATTCGCTTAATCTTACAGTCGCTGCCGGCATCGGAATGCACTGGTTCGCACAGGAAACAGGCTTTGCCCGGACTTTTCCAAAATGACTGTGGCCCGCTTAAGGAGTAGACAAAATGAAAAGACTCAGTGAACGTATATGCGAAAAAACGGTTATCGCAGGAATAAACTCTCCTGAAGTAAAAGACGCCAGGGATCTGCTCGGGGCGAAACGTCACGCCGGCGATCAGTCACTGTTTATATGCGAAGGGCTCTGGGCAGCCGAAAAGCTCGTAAAGAAAGGCATAGAGGTCGTTTCTGTTTTCTATGATTCCGAATACTTTCGAGAAAACGGGAAGGCGCCGGAAGCCGAATTCGACCTGCTGGATCTCGTGTGTTCGAATGCGGAAAACATCTATTCGATCTCTCCGAAAGCGTGCTCAAAGATAAGCGACCGCGAGGGCGCAGACAGCTGCTTCATAATTGCCCGCATGCCCGAAATAAAGGCCGAAGACGTCGTGCTGGGCGACAATATGCTCGCTATTGTCCTCGACGGGCAGGAGCAGCCGGGAAATATAGGCGCGATACTGAGATCGCTTGACGCCGCCGGAGGAGATTTTGCAGTCCTGACGAACAGGCGGGTAAAAGTCACCCACCCGCGCCTTATTCGTGCGAGTCTCGGAAGCGCTTTCATGATGCCTGTGCTCGATATGGACATTGACAGCCTCATCAGCTGGCTCAGGGACAATCATTTCCGCATAATTCTGACTGATCTTACCGCCACGCAGAATTTCTGCGACATACCTGCCGAAGGCCGTGTCGCCGTTGTCGCGGGCAATGAGCATACGGGCATTTCTCCCGTCTGGCGTACGTTAAAAGAAGCCGAACCGGTTATAATCCCGATGCTCGGCTCCGTTGAATCTCTGAACGTAGGTTTTGCTTCTACTTTGGTCGCATATAATATCGGCCTTCGTCAGAAAGGTCTCATGAACTGACCTTCAAAAACAATCTTTTTTACTCCCAATAATCTTTAAGGTGACCGCTCCTGCTGCTTTGCTTGAGTTTTCTCTTGGCTTTGGCTTCGATCTGTCTGATACGTTCACGCGTTACGTTAAAATACCGGCCCACGTCTTCGAGCGTATGCTCTTTTCCGTCCTCGAGCCCGAAACGCATCATTATCACTTTCCTCTCCCTCTCGGAGAGCGTATCAAGCACCTTTAATATCTGCTCGCGCAGCATTGAATTCGACGCCAGATCGTATGGCGACGGCAGATCGTCCGCGATCATATCTCCGCGCGTACGGTCTTCGTCGTCGCCTACGGGATCGTCGAAATATACAGTGTCCTGTCCGGCTACGAGCAGCTGCGTGACCCGCTCCTCCGGAAGTTTCATTTCTTTCGCGATCTCTGAAATAGTGGGTTCCCTGCCGAGTTCCTGGGAAAGAGTACGGGAGATACGGTTCATACGGTGCATCGTTTCGACCATATGAACAGGTATCCTGATCGTCCTCGCCTGATCGGCGATGGCGCGCGTAATTGCCTGCCGGATCCACCACGTAGCATACGTACTGAACTTATAACCTTTGCGGTAATCGAATTTATTGACCGCGCGAAGAAGTCCTATATTTCCCTCTTGAATAAGATCGAGAAGCTGCATTCCTTTACCCATATAATGTTTCGCCACACTTACGACAAGCCGGAGGTTCCCCTCCGTAAGTCTTTCGCGGGCTTCCTGATCACCTTCTTCAGTACGGATCGCAAGCTCGCGCTCCTCTTCCGCACTGAGCAGCGGAATATTGCCTATTTCGCGCAGATATAGACGCACGTAATCTTCAAGTCCGGCCCCGGAGATGAGCTGTTCCAGCGTGTCGCCGTCCTCTGATTTTACCGAAGATTGAGAAATATCAGCCTCGTTAACGATTCTTATCTCGTTTCGCTCTAATACGTCATAGAGCTGGTCTGTGAGTTCGCCTCCGAGCGCGTTCTCTTCTATAACGTGCTCAAGATCTTCAAATGTGACATATCCGCGGATCTTTCCTATACAAAGAAGTGTGACGATGGTATCGTCGTTTTCAAATATGCCGGATTCAATGCTTCCGCGCACGGCGGCAAGTGCATTTTCATCTACGCTCTCGCTCCCGCCCTGCCCGTCAGTATCTGAAGTACCGCCGATCTCGTCAAATCCGCCGTCGTCTTCCTCGTCATACTCGCCGGATTCAAGCCGCTTTTCTTCCGCAATAAGTTCAGCCTCATCGGGTTCGCGTTCGTCATCGTCATCATTTTCCTGATCAGACGGCGCATCGTCATAATCCGGCAGCGTGGTATTTTCCGATCCTATAGCAAATTGATTCTTATCTGTTTCGTGCCCTTCAAAACCGGACTCGTTATTTTTTTCCGGCTCCTCAGGGCAGATAATCTCGTCATCAGACATAAATTCAATTTTCCTTTTTTCGTAAATTATTTTTTTAGTTCATAACAAATAAATCAATTCAGCTGATCCGTATTATTTATTATTACTCAAAATTACTCATAAAAATCTTTCAGTTTTTTGCTCCTGTTGGGATTCTTCAGTTTCCTGATCGCCTTTGCCTCGATCTGCCTGATTCTTTCACGCGTGACGTTGAATTCACGGCCGACTTCTTCCAGCGTGCGCTGGCGCCCGTCCTCAAGTCCGAATCTTAGTTTCAATACGCGCTGTTCGCGGTCAGTAAGGGTCTTAAGCACTTCCATGAGCTGTTCGTGAAGGAGCGTCTGAGCAGCGCTGTCCGAAGGCGAAGGCGAGCTTTCGTCTTTTATGAAATCTCCGATATGGCTGTCTTCCTCTTCTCCCACAGGTGATTCAAGTGAAACGGTGTCCTGAGAGTACTTCATGATCTCGCGTACTTTTGCGACAGGCATTCCGAGCTCTTCCGCTATCTGTTCGGACGTCGGATCCTTACCGAGCCGCTGGGCGAGTTCTCTCGAAGTACGCTTCAGTTTGTTGATATTTTCGTTCATATGAACGGGAATACGTATCGTATTGGACTGATCCGCGATTGCACGGGTTATTGACTGCCTGATCCACCAAGTAGCGTACGTACTGAATTTACACCCTTTTCGGTAATCGAATTTGTCCACCACTTTAAGCAGGCCGAGATTCCCTTCCTGAATTAGGTCAAGGAACTGCATTCCTTTTCCGACGTAGTGTTTTGCGATGCTTACAACGAGCCTGAGGTTCGCCTCGTACAGCCTGTTCTTTGCATCCTCGTCGCCTTCTTCGACTCGTTTGGCCAGCTCTATTTCTTCTTCAGCTGAAAGCAGAGGAACTTTTCCGATCTCTTTCAGGTACATACGGACGTGATCTTCAAGCCCTACTCCTTCGGTAAAGTCATCATAGCCGTGCTCGTAGAGTTTCTCGGCAGCGCCGTTCTCATCGACGATCCTGATCCCGAGGCGCAGGCACAGATCGTACAGTTTTTCGACTGATTCCGCGTCAAGGTCGATTTCGCCGGTGACCTGGTTGAAGTCCTCGACTGTTATAGAACCGGTGACGCGCCCCTGCTTAAGCATCTGCATGATCTGGGCGTTATCGCCGAAAATACCGAGATCCATTTTCTCGAGATTCTCTTCCTCGTATTCGCCGCCGAGTTCTTCTTCGTACCCGTCTTTGCGCTTTGAACCGGAAGGTTCGTATTCATGGTCAAGCTCGGCAATTTTATTGAGGTCAATTGAGTCGAGGTCGATTTCTTCTTTTTCAAGTTCCTTGTCTTCTTCTAAGTGAGCGTAATCGGGTTCCTCTTCTTCCTCGTTTTCCTCGTCGTCAATATCTTCGTTTACGTAATCGTCGTCGGCATCGGGTTCGTATACGTCGTCAATATAGTCGTCATCGTCAATGTGTTTTTCCGTGTTCCGGACTTTTTCCGGAGCCGCGGCAGGCAGTTCGGGCTTTTTTTCTTCTACAGGTTCAGGTATGACTTCTGCTGTCGGCTCAGGCTTGATCTCTGCTTCCGGCTCAGTTTTGATTTCTGCTTCCGACTCAGTTTTGATTTCTGCTTCCGGCTCGGGTTTGACCTCTGCTTCCGGCTTTACTTCAGCTTTTTTCTCTGCCTTGGGTTTGGCTTTAGATTTAGATTTTGCTTTTGGCGCGTCTTTTTCTTCTTTCTTAATTTCGGGTTCAGGCTTCACTTCCGCTGCCGGTTCAGGTATCTCTTCGATTTTCGGTTCGGGCTTAACTTCAGCCTTAACCGCAGGTGTCTTTTTGACTTTTTTCTCAGTCTTTTTCTCCTCTGCAGGAGCGGCCTTCTTTTCTGCCTTTTTCTCCTCAGCAGGAGCGGCCTTCTTTTCAGCCTTTTTCTCCACGGCAGGCGCGGCTTTTACCGTTTTCTTTGCTTTGGGCTTCGCTTCTGATTCAGGAACAGTTACAGCAGCGGCCTTCTTAGCGACAGTTTCAGGACCGGCGGCAGCAGACTGTGCAGGCTTTTTAGCCTTTTTTTCAGCAGCATTCTTAGAAACCGCAGCCGTTTTCGCCTCAGTGTCTTTCAGTTCTGTTTTATTCGCTTCTTCGGAAACGACGTTCTTTTTCTTTGTAGCCATTCGTAGATTCAGCCCTTTCCAATTCCCGGTAAATTACTCTATATCTTACCATGAACACTTTCATTGTTACAGCAGCGCCACACTTTAAACCATACTCCGTCACGTGCGGCTGCTCCGGATCAGTTCGTTCAGTTTTTTCATAGCGGCACTTTTTTCTTCAGGGGTACGCGCGCAGCGAAGGTTCTCAGTCAGCAGGCCGTATTCATACTTAAAACGGAATTTTTTGAGATTCTTTAAGAGCTCCGCCGCTGTCGTCATACTGCCTACCTGCTCAAATTCATCCGTAAGTTCAGAGGAGAGCTTGGAAGAGCAATCGACCAGAAGCGTCTCCCTCTTTACGGCGTACCCGTTAATATACCACGAATGCAAAATATTGGCAAGATTTTTGTTGTCCTCGAAGCAGAATTCCTCGCGGCATTTGTCGATATATGCGGGAATATCCGAAGGATTATCAGCCAGATAAATGATCATCCTTTTTTCCAGCCTGTCAAGCCTTTTTCCGTCCGGCGACAGTTCCGGACTCTGCTCCGCATTGTCCTCGCCTTTTCTGTATTGTACGCGCTTATATGCGCCGTGGATGCGCTCCGTATTAATTATCGGCGCGTCTCCCGAAACAGCCGCTTCTACGTCTTCTTTCAGCGAAACTTCATCTATGCCGTACTTTTTAGAAACCGCGGCAATATTCACAGCCCTTACCGAAGCGCTCGGTTCTGCGGCAATGATTTTCACCGTCTGCCTTATAAAGTCCGGCAGCTCCGACTCTTTTTCGGGCGGGTACCGGCGGGCGGCAATTTCTATTTTGAAATTCACGAGCGTCTCCGCCTTTTCCACGCAGAGCATAAAATCTTCGGCGGAATGTTTCCTCAAAAACTCATCGGGATCCTTTACTTCGCTGTCAACGACTCCGAGTTTCAGTATCCTGACCCGCAGTCCCTGCGCCGCCAGTATCTCCATTCCGCGCACCGTCGCCGTCTGTCCTGCCGAATCGCTGTCGTAACCTATTATGACCTCTTCAAAATACCGCTTTAGCAGCCTCGCCTGCCCTATCGTAAGAGCGGTACCGAGCGAAGCCACCGCAGACGTTATCCCTTTCTGATGAAGCGCGATCGCATCCATATACCCTTCGACGATTATGACCTGCTTTGACCCCGATTTCCTCGCAAAATTCAGAGCGTACAGATGGCTGCCTTTGTTATACGCCGCAGTCTCAGGAGAGTTCATATATTTCGGCAGAGACTTGTCCATAACTCTCCCGCCGAATGCGACTATTCTGCCTGATTCGTCAAATATCGGGAACATCACACGGTTCCTGAAGCGGTCGTAGCACGTACCGTTGTCGCGTTTCAGCGAAAGTCCTGCGCTTACCATCAGCTCCGGACTCACTCCGAGCGCTCCGTATGTGCATACTTTTGTAAGCTGCTCCCAGTCGTCCGGCGCAAATCCGAGCCCGAATTTATTAACAGTTTCCCGGTCGAGTCCTCGCTGCGCCAGATAGTTCTGCGCCTCTTTCGATCTCGCAAGACCGTCTTTAAAGAAAGCCTGCGCCTTCTCGTTCAGGGACAATATATCGTTTTTCAGCTTAAGCTTATCGTCGTTTTCGCTCCTGCCGTTTTCGTACTTGATCTCGATACCGGCGCGGCGGGCAAGGAATTCGAGGCTCCCTATGTAATCGAGGTTCTCCGCAAGCATAATAAACTGAACGACGCCTCCGCCTTTACCGCAGCCAAAGCATTTAAACAGCCGCTTGCTTTCATTGACGGAAAAAGACGGCGTTTTTTCATTGTGGAAGGGGCACAGTCCCATATAATTCGCTCCGCTGCGCTTAAGATGGACGTACTCTCCCACGACGGAAACGATGTCGTTTCTGTCTATGATCTCATCTATCTGTACTTGTGAAATTCTCCCTGCCATTGACCTCGTCCTGTTACCTGTTAAAAATCGTATGCCGTATGAGGCAGCGCGATCGCCTTAATTTCAGTGATGCCGTAACCGCTGGCGGCCTCTCCCGCCTCGGCACGTGCGATCATTGTCCTTATTGTATCCGATATTCCGGTTTCAGACAACTGTTCTTTCGTATATTCGGCTCCGGAACTGCATAAAATCAAATAAATGCAGTTTTCATACTCGAGCGCGTAACAGTTTTCCTCCTCTTGAACCACTCTTTTCTGTATCTCCCCGTAAAGCCCTGTATAATCTACGTTCATGATCAGCACCGCGCTGCCCGATTCTTCCCTCCACCCGAGTGTTTCGGGAAATTCCAGAGAAGCGGACTCAAAAGCAGTCTTTTTATCCGAAGCGGCGTTTACCTCTTCAGCTGCGGCCTCAGCCAGTCTCAGCGCTTCCGCTTTATCTTCGGGAGCTCTTGCGGTCAATATTATTTCCGCTTCTGCGCAGTCATAATCGCTCTTATGTGAAAGATAATAATCCCAGATGCGTTCTTCGGATACGCCGGGGGCAATTTCCGGCTCTAATGCGGAAATGTATTTTTCTGCCGCGGCCTGCTCGTGCTTTACCTGCATATACCACTCTATAGGGATCCCGTAAACGGCCTGGCAGAAATTTTCCGCGTCGTACGTATCATATTCCTGTTCGTATCTTCTCCTGCTTTCGCTGTCCGTCTGATACTCGAGATACAGTGCGTTTTTAGTATTTGCCTCGAGTTCTTCAAGTTCTTCTTCCGTAAGATCGTATCCTTCCGCCACGGCCGATGCGAAGCAGTTCTTCAGGCGAAGTATTCCGGCTTTAAGTTCCTGAGTAAATATCGGCGCTCCGCCTGTGACTCCTCCGAAATAAATATATTCCGGAACCGTCACGTACCGGAGCAGATCATAAGAAATACTGTCCTCGGGACAATCGGGAATAGCGGTGCCTTCTTTATATACAGTTTCTCCGGCGTAAACAGGTTTGCTGTCCGGGCCGGCAGGTTTTGAACATCCGCCTAAGACAGCAGCTGCAAGCAGAATGATAATTAAAGCGAAAAACAGATGAACGTTCTTCCGGCGCAAACCGAAAGCGCAGGCATTTTTATGCCTAACTCTGCTGACTTCGTTTATGAAAGAGCCGTTTTTCAACAATACTCCCCGCCTCAGATCAGTTTTTTAATACCGTCAGTCGTCAAACACCGACAACTGGAATTCGTTCAGTACGTCAAGGAAATCCGTTTTGTATTTTGTATAGCTTTCAGGCGTTTCAAGAAAAGTTACGCGGTCAATGCCTTCATACGTTATCACGATATAATTCGAGCTGCGCGCAATAATATAGACATCTGTTTTTCGCCCGGGGTTTCCTTCAGAAGCATTTTTATAAGTATACGTAAACCACCTTAGCGTATAACCGTAACGGTCTGTCTTATACGTTTTCAGTTCGCTTATATCGTATAAAAGTCCTGCGGAGGCTTCGTAATCTCCGTACACTTTTTCCGCGGCAATGTCGAGCAGAACTATGTCGGTCTTTACCGGGACGGGTGTCGAATCGGCAGGCGACGCGGGTCCTCCGGCAGCTTCCTGCGCGGGCGTATTTACGTCATTTTCATCAGCGGCGGAAATCCCGTCATTCGCGTCATTCACGTGATTTTCGACATTCCCCTGCTTCTTCGCCTCTTCGAGCATCTCGCCGGTATAATTCCGGTAGTAATAACTTATGACCAGGGACGTATCACGCACTTTATCTGTAGAAATGACGGCAGTTGCCTTCGGATCGGAGTCAGGCGCGGGAGTGACCGGATCTGCGAATACGAGCGGATACATCTCCGCGACCAGTCCCGTTTTTTCATCCATAAAGAAGCCGTGCGTCTCTCCTTCCACTTCCCATTTATCTTCAGGGTAGTATATGCGGAAGAAGTAGCGCGAAGCGTTATAAAGTGTGGAATATTTATGCTGCTCCTCGGCAGGTGTGAAGATCTTTTTAAGATTTTCGAAATCGACGTAGTTCAGCACTGCGCGGACGCCCATGATCGCCACCATTACGACAGCAAAAAGCACAAGCATCGAGCCAACGGTGCGTTTCCTCTCATGCCATATTTCATTAAGTGATCTTACGTATTTTTTCTTCATTTCCGCAGCATAAACCTCCGGATGGTGTATTATATCAAATTACGGAGGCAATTGCAAAAACTGTGCGCAATCAGATTTTATTTTTGTATTCCCCAGCATTCTACAGGCGCCGTCGTCAGTTTGTAGCGGTCAACTTCGTACGTACGGAAGTAGATATGATCTTCCGTCACGTCGCACACGCAGAACGTAGGATCGTCAAGAATTATTGACCGCGCCGTCAATATTTCGGGCATGTCTCTGAATTCCTTGGTGTGCTGCCTCACGCCTGAAGCACCGGGCATAAAATAGAATACGCCCGAGGAGCCGGAGCTGTTTTTTTGCATCGTAAATACGTTTATCTTCTCCCCGCCCGCGCTTACGGTGGAGCTTTCGTATTCCGCTTTAACCGTCCCGTCGCTGACGACCGGTTCAGAGCGGAAATAATAGTGATCGTGCCCTTCAAGCACCACGTCCGTACCATATTCATCGAACAACGGCAGGAGCTGCTGGCGTATCTTAACGATCTCAGAATCATCCGCGTGGTTTCTGTCGGAATAAGGAGCCTTGTGTAAGAGAACGACGCGGAAAGCGGCACTTTTTGCTTTGTCTGACGAGAGATCGTTTTTCAGCCACTTTACCTGCGATTTTGAAAGGTCCTTCGTACCGTCTCCCGTATTAAGAACCGTAAAATGTACGTTCATATAATCGAAGGAGTAGTAGCCGTTAAGGCCTGTGATACCGTCGCGGGAGCCGAGCAGGAAATACTTGAGGAACATTTTATCCTCTTTATTACCTGCGACGGGAACTGTAGTTACGTTTTCAATTCCGTCGGCCAGGCCGAAATAATAATTCCAGACGAGCGCATTGTCCTGGCGTTCAACAAAATCGCCGAGATTGACCATAAACGCAGGAGAACCGCACTTGTCCATGGCTTTACCGAAGACTTTACCCCAGAGTTCATAATCACTGTAGATATATCCCTGCATATCTGAAACAATAAGGAACGAAAAGCCGTTCCCGGCAGAAACGGAGCTGTCAGGCGCAGTAGTGAATTCGGCAGTGTCAGACCAGTTTTTACCGTCTCCGATCCGGTACATATATCGCATGCCCGGTTCAAGCCCTGTCACAAAAACCGCGTGGCGCGTGTATGATTTCGGTTCGAGTGCCGCTGAAGCGGAATACTCCTCCCCGGCTTTCGGTATATAGGTATCGAGCCTTTCGGTAAAGCCTTCGGACGTGACCGCTCTTGATGTATCAAATTTAGCCCCGGCCTTATCGGATTCGGACGCGGGATAATACTGGATTACGGCATTTTGAGAATCGTCCTCGGTGTACCACGAAAAATTTTTCTGCGTGCACGGATCGTCTCCGAAAGTGACGGCAATATTCAGCAGTTTGGTTCCTGTACCGTTTCTGCCTCGTCCGACATTTGTTATAACGAGTACGAGGACAACGGTCAGCACCGCTATCGCTGTCAATATTATCAGTAATATGGCGTGTTTTTTATTGCTGTGTTCCATGCCGCGTACCTCCGTGCTCCGGTGTGCTTCTGCTCTTTTTTACGGGAGCGGAAAGAATATACCAAAAACGGCGCGATTTTTCAAGCATTGCTCCGGCCACGATGTAAACCGGCCAATATTTCGGTGAAATAAAGCGAGCATCGCCTTCGGCTTGCCGCCTAGGCGCCAAAACTTTGGCTAAAGATGCGGGCTGAAGCCCGGACCCACTAAAGAAAACAGCCCCGGGAAGTTAATCTCGGGGCCATTCTATAGTGCGGATAGCAGGACCCCCACCTGTATGAGAGAACTCTCACACAGACCTGACGGTAGATTTACCTCGGAATGAATCGATCGTGGTCATAACGAATAATTGTTGAAAGATTTTTCGGCAATTTTGTCAGTATATAATCATATTTTTTCTGACTAAACGCGATTTTAACGTACTTTTGTTTTTTGGGCCACCATCTGTTTATTGTTTTCCTAAGGGAATCGTCAAATTCGCCGTTCGATAAAAAAATGTAATATCGCATAATACCAATACCAGAGATCATTCTTCCATGAAAATAATAACCTATCCCACATCCAACAATTTCGTCATAACGCATTATTACTGCTTTCCGAAAAAGTGTTTTGATGATCAAATACTCATCATGGAAAGTAATCCACGTAAGAAACAGAATTCTGCCGTGCCATATAAGAATACCTAAAACGCAAAACATAAGAAAAACACAAATTGCGATAATCAATACTGCTTCGTTGAACCCATAATTACAGAACAGAATAACCCCTGCCAATACATTGAGAAATATACCGAAAAAAGAACCAAAAATCAGTACTATCTCGAACCACCCTCCGGCATACATTTTTTCATCTCATCCTCCAAAAAGAACTCATGCATTACTTTTTGCTCGTTTCATGCCTAATCCACCAAGCCAGGAAAAAGCACTGACTATTACTGAAGTGGTTAAATCATATGCCTTACCTTGTATAAGTTTACGATTGCGATTTTAACATATTATCTTAGCAATGTAAACCGGCCAAGCAAAACGGGCTATCGCAAAGGCATGAAGAAGGATTATTGGTTTGAGCAGCAAGGATTTCTGTTACATTCTCAATCTTGAACAGATTATTCATGAAAAATTTGAAAGCCTGTACTCTTTGAATTTGCAGTTATTCTTAACGTGCATGCCAAATCTTTTAATAATCGAGTTGTTTTTAACTGCATTATCTTTTCTCGAAATATCTCTATCTATCTTCCTTCAATTGAACATCAAGAATCCAGTGCTGCATCTCAATATTCCGGTGCGCCAAACTTTATTGACTGCATATTTTCAGAAGGCTTCTTCCGGGAATGGATCTGAGTGAATCTGAATAATAGCATCTTCCTGGCAGGGGGTGTCAAGGCCGTTTCAAACGAGGCGAAGCCGATGCCTTTACAACGCCTGCAAATTCTGCTAAAAGTGATAAGAAAAACTAAATTTTTCTTGCAAAAGTGTAAGAGTAAAGTCTTCTTTTTTGCAGAATCCGAGAGTAGATTTTAACTTTTCACTTCACCGTAGGCAATTCTGGAAGGATAGCTATATAATTATCAAAATATTTTAACATTAAAGCTTCAAAGTCGTAAGCATAATTAAAATTTGAGCAACATCTCAAATGCCCTCCGTTTTTATCATATAAATCGATTCTGCCGGTATATCCTCCTTTGGTATTATTC
>JAFWQX010000026.1 GCA_017508875.1 Clostridia bacterium
TAAAAATCCTTCGGACTTTCCCGATCCCGGACCGTAAAATGCGCTTGCATTGACGGCCCGTTTTTTGTAAAATTAAGCCGTTAAAAAACGTTGACCGGACCGGATCAAAATAACGCCGGATACGGACAGGAGGATATTTATGGAAAGCATGTTGA
Source organism: Clostridia bacterium (assembly GCA_017508875.1). Lineage (GTDB taxonomy): Bacteria > Bacillota > Clostridia > UBA1212 > UBA1255 > UBA1255. The sequence goes on from JAFWQX010000026.1 coordinate 156, forward strand.
GACACGTTAATTCGTACCTTCGTCAGCTGGCTGATTCGATACCCGGAAAAGTCATAAAACTCGAGCAGCTGGGTATCTGTCCGTGCGGATACAAGACCGATAACACTTTTCCCGGGCAGGATAAATTCAAACCGTACGAGTGGGGAAGCCCGTGGGGCGACAGATACGACTCGCACGCATGGTTTTACATCGGCATTGACGTCCCGGAAGATATGCAGGGGGACAGGACGCTTGAACTGTGCCTCCACACCGACAGAAGCGGTTGGGACGCGGATAATCCTCAGTTTTTATGCTTTGTTGACGGCGTGATGCGCCAGGCTTTTGACACGAACCACCGCGACCTTGCGCTCGTGAGTCCGGGAGAGGAGCCTAAAACTCATTACGACGTATATATCTACGCTTATACAGGCCCGAGAGTGCCTGAGACGCGCGTGATGCCGTACCTGCGCACCGTACACGACGACGTGAGGCAGCTTTATTACGATCTTTTGGTGCCGCGTCAGGCGCTGGACGCGATGGGCATGAATACACCGGAATATATGGAAGTGTTGACCACGCTCAGCATGGCGCTGCGTAAGCTCAATATGCTCGAGCCGAGGGGAGAAGACTTTTACAGATCTGTTGCCGACGCACGCGCGTACCTGAAAGAGAACCTTTACGATAAGGCCAGGGAGAGCGAGACCACCGTGATATGCATCGGACACACGCACATCGACGTGGCGTGGCTCTGGACGATCATGCAGACGCGCGAGAAGGCGCAGCGCTCTTTTGCGACGGTCATCGAGCTGATGAAACGCTTCCCTGAATATAAATTCATGTCCTCTCAGGCGTACCTTTACAAGGCGGTGAAGGAGGAGGCTCCGGAGCTCTACGAAGAGATCAAAAAAATGATAAAGGCCGGGCGCTGGGAGGTCGAAGGCGCGATGTGGGTCGAAGCAGACTGCAACCTTACTTCGGGCGAATCGCTCGTGCGCCAGGTCATGTACGGAAAGAATTTCTTCCGCGACGAGTTCGGCGTGGAATCGAGGATACTGTGGCTGCCGGACGTGTTCGGCTATTCCGCGGCGCTCCCGCAGATATTGAAAAAATCTGGCGTAGACTGGTTCCTCACTTCAAAGATCAGCTGGAACGATAAAAACACTATGCCGTACGACGTATTCAGCTGGAAGGGCGTTGACGGCACACCTATAAACTCGTACTTCCTGACCGCGCAGGATAAAGGCCGCACCGACGCTTTTTCAAAAGGCACCACGTACGTTGCCAACACAAATCCGAAGATGGTTGCGGGTTCGTATAACCGCTTCCAGCAGAAGGAACTGACGCGTGAATCGATGGTGACGTTCGGTTACGGAGACGGAGGCGGAGGACCCACCGACGATATGCTCTGGATGGCCAGGCGCCAGACGAAGGGGATACCGGGCCTGCCTAAGGCAAAGATCGAATTTGCCGGAGATATGCTCAAACGGCTCGAAAAAGCTATCGACGGGAACCCGAGGCTGCCGGAATGGCGCGGAGAACTGTATCTCGAATTCCACCGCGGCACGTACACGTCCAACGCGCGAAACAAAAAGAATAACCGCGACTGTGAATTCCTTATGCTTGACAGCGAACTTTTGAGCGTGATGGCAGGCGTGGCCGCGGGAACTGAATTTCCTAAAAAGACGCTGCACGAATGCTGGGAGACGGTGCTGGTGAATCAGTTCCACGACATCATCCCAGGCTCGTCGATACGCGAAGTGTACGAGCAGTGCGACCGCGATTACGCCTGCCTCCGCAAGATCACAGGCGAGATACGCAGACAGGCGCAGGACGCTATCGTTTCACTGATAGATACGGACAAAAAATACGTCGTATTCAACCCGCACTCGTTCGTTGGCCGAGGCTACGTGGAAGCGGACGGGAAGGCCGTTTACGTGGACAATATCCCTCCGAAGGGCTATAAAGCCGTTGACCTCCGCCTCGGACGGGGAGAGGGACAGCTCGTGAACGTCGATACGGACGCTAAAGTAATCGACACGCCGTACTACCGCTGCGAATTTGACGAAAACTGGGAGATCGCATCACTTTACGACAAACAGAACGGCCGCCAGGTGATCTCCGGAGGCACCGGAAACCAGCTGCGCATTTACGAAGACTATCCGGACGTTTACGACGCCTGGGAGATACAGGAATTCAGCGGATATAAATATTATCCGGTCAGAGACGTTAAAAGCGTTAAGGCGCTTTTCAAGGGCGGAAAAGCAGGCGTCAGGATCGAGCGCGAGCACAGCGGCAGCACGATCATACAGAACGTATGGTTCTACGGAAAAGACGCGAGGATCGATTTCGAGACCGAGCTTGACTGGCACAGCCTGCACCGCATCCTGCGCACCGCTTTCCCGGTAGATATAAATACGGATAAAGCTTCGTTCGAGATCCAGTTCGGTACGATCGAGCGCCCGACGCATAAGAACACGTCCTGGGATCAGCAGAAGTTCGAGACGTGCGCGCATAAGTTCGCGGACCTTTCCGAGGGCGATTACGGCGTGTCTCTTCTCAATAACTGCAAGTACGGCCACGACGTTCACGGTAATCTTATGCAGCTTACGCTGTTAAAGCGTCCGACGTACCCGAGCGAAGTCGCTGACGAGGGACGCCACAGCTTCACGTATTCGCTCCTGCCGCATAAAGGCGCGCTTAAAGATGCCGATACGGTGCGCGAAGGATATATGCTTAACTTCCCGATGTACGCGGTAAAAGCGGACGGTTCCGTGAAAGCCGGTAAAGAGGCGAAGAATGCTAAGGCGAAGAAACGCACACTCCCCGAGGAATGGTCACCGGTATTTTCTGACAGCGAAAATCTCGTGATCGAGACGGTTAAAGAGGCCGAATATGGCGATGAAATAATTGTCCGCGGATACGAATCGCGAAATTTCAGAGGAACGGCCGGCTTTACGCTCGGCTTCGACGCGAAGGAAGTATGGCTGTCAGACTTGTCCGAGCATAAGCTCGAAAAACTGGAGCTTGAAGGCGGCCGCACGTTCAAAGTGCCGTACAGGCCTTTTGAGATCATCACGCTGCTGATTAAGAAAGCATAAATGAGAGAATAAAGAATCATTAATAAACGGAGGACTTTAATATGGCCAAATCGAGACTGACCGGCGGATATCCAGTGATCGGCATCAGACCGACTATAGACGGCAGACGCGGACCTATGCGCCTGCGCGAAAGTCTGGAAGACCAGACGATGGCAATGGCACTGGCCGCTAAAAAATTATTTGAAGAGAATCTTTGTTATTCAAACGGCGAACCCGTAAAAGTCGTCGTCTCCGATACGACGATCGGGCGCGTGCCTGAATCCGCCGCTTGCGCCGAAAAATTCAGACGCGAAGGAGTGGATATAACGCTTACCGTGACGCCGTGCTGGTGCTACGGCTCGGAAACGATGGATATGGATCCGCACACTATAAAAGCCGTATGGGGCTTCAACGGCACGGAGCGGCCTGGAGCGGTCTATTTAGCATCGGTATTGGCCACGCACGCGCAGAAAGGGCTGCCCGCGTTCGGAATATACGGACATGAGGTCCAGGACGTGAATGACGTTGACAACATCCCTGATGACGTGGCTGAGAAGCTTTTGCGCTTCGGGCGCGCGGCTGTCGCGGCGGCAACGATGCGGGGCAAATCGTACCTTCAGATCGGTTCGGTGACAATGGGTATCGGCGGCTCTATCATGGATCAGGCGTTCATGGAAGACTATTTCGGAATGCGCGTAGAATCCGTTGACGAAGTCGAGATCCTGCGCCGCATGGAAGAAGGAATCTACAATAAAGAGGACTACGAGAAGGCGCTCGAATGGACCAAAAAGCATTGCCGCGAAGGACGCGACGATAACCCCGATTTCGTAAAATTCTCTCCCGAACAGAAGGAAAAGCAGTGGGAATTTACCGTAAAAATGTATCTGATCATACGAGACCTGATCGCCGGAAGCGACAGGCTGCCTGAGCAGTTCAAGGAAGAAGCTTCGGGACACAACGCCATTGCCGCCGGATTCCAGGGACAGCGCCAATGGACCGATCACTGGCCTAACTGCGACTACCCCGAGGCGCTCCTGAATTCTACGTTCGATTTTGAAGGCGCGAGAGAACCTTATATATTGGCCACCGAAAACGACATTTTAAACGGCATGGGGATGCTTTTCATGAAGCTGCTTACGAACCGCGCGCAGATCTTCGCGGACGTGCGTACCTACTGGTCCCCGGAGGCAACGAAGCGCGTGGCGGGTTACGAATTCGAGGGCAAAGCCAAAGAAAACGGAGGCATAATCCATCTGCTGAACTCCGGCGCGGCATGCCTGGACGCGTGCGGCGAGGCGACCGATGCGGCGGGCAATCATTTAATGAAGCGCTGGTGGGAAGTTACGGATGAAGATATAGAGAAAATGACAGCCGCTACCTCGTGGTGCGAGGCCGGTTTCGATAATTTCAGGGGCGGCGGCTTCTCTAGCCACTTTGTGACAAGGGCCGAAATGCCTGTTACGATGATCCGCTTAAATCTCGTACGCGGCCTCGGACCGGTCCTGCAGCTCGCTGAAGGCTGGACCGTAAAGCTTCCCGACGAAGTGACCGACGTGCTTATGGAACGCACGAATCCCACGTGGCCCTGCACCTGGTTCACGCCCAGATGCGACGGAAAGCCCGGCAGCCCGTTCGAAAACGCGTACAGCGTTATGAATAACTGGGGTGCAAACCACGGAGCGATCTCGTACGGCCACATCGGCGCGGATCTTATAACGCTCTGCTCGATGCTCAGGATCCCGGTGTGCATGCACAACGTACCAGACAGCGATATTTTCCGCCCCGCGGCATGGAACGCGTTCGGAATGGATAAGGAAGGCGCGGATTTCAGAGCGTGCGCAAATTTCGGGCCGCTTTTTAAGAAATAAAACCCGGAGAAACAGTAATGAAGACGTTCGTAAAAAAATCCGATAAAAACAGCAGAACGGTTTTAGCGGCGGTAATTTCCGCCGTATGCGCCTTCATGTTTTTATGCTACTTTGAAGCGTCTTCAAACGTCATTGCCGCCGGCCTCGTTGAAATCGAAGAGGGCGAGGGCGAGTGGGACGTATTTGAAACGAAACTGCCCGGTACGACAGCTGCCGGAAGCGCTTTCGCGACCGCCGGAACAGGAGCGGAAGTAAGTACGGATGCGACAGGGGAACACGGTGCAGGCGCCAAGCGCGATCCGGATGCCACGCCGCTTCCGACTACCGAAAGAGGCGAGCACATACTGTTCGAAGGAACGGATGAGGGCGGCAGCGGAAAAACGTCGGCCGGCAGCGTAATAATGATAATAATCGTTGTCGCCGCACTCCTGTCGGTAGTCAGCGGTATCGTTGAAAAAATAGTAAAGTATTATAAAAACAGGGACAAAAATTATTACGTTGACTGATGGGACTTACGGACTCTCATATGGAGATCAGACTGATAAACGCAGACGAAGCGCTTAAGCTTTATTTAAGGCCGCTGGATCCGGACGCGGACAAATTCGCGAACGGCAGCGTGCTTGTTATAGCGGGATCGTACGGAATGACCGGCGCGGCGGTATTGTGCGCAAAAGCGGCTATGCGTTCAGGCGCCGGGCTCGTTTATTCCGCTCTCCCCGGAGCGTGCCTCAGAAACGTTGAAAATTCGCTCCCGGAGGCTGTTAAATGTCCTCTGGGCGATAGCGGGAAAACGTATTTTGATATTGACGACGCAGACAGGCTCACGGAGCTTTCCGGAAGAAAAGACGCGGTCGTGATCGGGCCGGGGCTCGGGCGCGAAGCAGGAACGCAAAAACTTGTCCGGAAGCTGCTCTCGAGCAAAGACTTTGCCCCTGACGCGAAAGCCGTGGTGCTTGACGCCAACGGGCTTTTTCCATATACGGGAGATGCCGTGGAACTTAAGCGTGCGGCGGAGATACGCCCGGGAAAGCTTATAATAACCCCTCACGAAGGTGAGGCGTCAAGGCTTCTGGGAGAGGCGAGAGAGCGCATTAAAGAAGACCGCGTAAGAGCTGCGCGAATGCTCGGAGAGCTGCTGTGCGGCGGCAGCGCGGTGCTTAAGGGACACCGGACGCTTGTGACTGCGCGAGGCGAAATCTGGGAGAACCGCACAGGGAATCCGGGCATGGGCACGGGCGGATCCGGAGACGTGCTTGCGGGAATAATCGCGGGCCTTTCAGCCGGTTCCTCCGAACATTGCCAAAATCTCCTGAATGTAGTAAAATCTGCGGTGGCGATACACGGACTTGCGGGAGACGCGGCCGCAGGGCGGCATTCGCAGCGGTATATTACCGCATCCGATCTTATCTTCGAACTGGGAGAAATGAGGAACTGAATCTGTATGCTTGATAACACAAGAGCATGGGCTGAAATAGATCTGGACGCTATTGCGAATAACGTGCGCGCAGTCAGGAAAGTGACTTCGCCGCACGCTAAACTTATCGGCGTGGTGAAAGCGGACGCGTACGGACACGGCGCGGTACAGGTAGCGGAGTGCCTCATTGAGAACGGAGCGGATATGCTTGCCGTATCGCAGATCGACGAGGCGCTTCAGCTCAGACTTTCGGGCGTAGAATGCCCCATACTTATATTGAGCGACGCCGAACCCGAGCGCGCCGAGGAGCTTATTAAATATTCCATTACGCAGACGGTATTCGCACCTGAAATGGCGGCGAGCATATCCGAAGCGGCGGTAAAGACGGGCAGGAAAGCAATTGTCCACGTAAAGATCGACAGCGGTATGGGCCGCGTAGGATTCAGGGCGGAAGAGCCGGAAACGGTAAAAAAGATAATCGACATTGCCCGCCTCCCGAACATTGAAATAGAAGGCATTTTCACGCATTTTGCGGTGTCCGACGAGGCCGGCGGGGGTAAATATACACAAAAACAGTTCGGCGCTTTTATGAGTGTGTGCGAAGCGCTTAAGCGCAAAGGACTCGATATACCGGTGAGACACGCGGCCAACAGCGCTGCCATCCTTCGCTTTCCCGAAATGCACCTGGATGCCGTCAGGGCAGGCATAATTTTATACGGCATGTACCCTTCGCAGGCGTCGAAAGAGGCATGCGAGCAAATGCATCCGGGGTTCGAGCTTAAGCCTGCGATGTCTTTTAAAGCAAAGATAACGGCCGTTAAGCGCGTTCCGGCAGGTACTTATTTAAGTTACGGCTGCACGTACAGCACCGAAAAAGAAAGCGTTATCGCCACCGTGCCGGTGGGGTACGCGGACGGATACGCGAGGTCTCTGGGAGGAAGGGCGGAAGTGCTCATACACGGCAGGCGCGCTCCCGTGCGCGGGAGAGTATGCATGGACCAGTGCCTTGTCGACGTAACCGATCTGGCCGATTCAGGCATATCGGTAAAGGCCGGCGACGAGGCGGTGCTGTTCGGAGCACAGGGAAACGAATGCGTAAGCCCGGAAGAGCTGGCCGCACTCGAAAACACGATAAATTACGAAATTATATGCAGTCTCAGTAAGCGCATCCCGAGAAAATTCATCAGGAACGGCTTGGAAGCAGGAGTTTCGAACGTACTGCTGGACGGCTGCGACAGTTAAGAAAGGCGGAAAAAAATATGAAAAAGAACAGACTTATGATCATCATTCTTTGCGGCATACTCGCCGTAAGTTTCGCGGCATGCAAACCGGCGGAACCTGCATCCACTTCGGAACCCGGTACAGATCCGGCA
>JAFWQX010000027.1 GCA_017508875.1 Clostridia bacterium
CTTTTGCGGCCGTATCGATGAGCAATTTGCACGGCCGCAGCTCTGTCTTTTTTCATTTGCGGCCGTATTGGTAAGGTGGGACGCACGGCCGCATTTCTCCTTTTCCCCTTTTGCGGCCGTATCGATGAGCAATTTGCACGGCCGCAACTCTGTCTTTTTTCAATTGCGGCCGTATTGGCGAGGAAGGTCGCACGGCCGCATTTCGCCTTTTTCCCATTTGCGGCCGTGCAAATGAGCAATTCCCGCCGTCAGACGGCGCCCGCTATCTGAAAACACCGCCTGACAATCAAAAACTGAAAACCAGGCGGTGTTTTGCGCCCATTTCACATCGAGAGGCGGCGCCCGCTAGTTGCTCGTTAATCGTTCTCCGCTTCTCCTCTGAACCCTGAACTCAATCTGGTTATCGAGTTCAGAGTTTAGAGTCTTTAAAAAACGTCGGCAAATGAGTATAATAAACACGAAAAATAAATTGCCCCGTGGGCGGATAAAAGATAACAGCGAAAGAATCAATACATGGCGATGATCAACGGCAACGATAAAAGCATACTTGAGTTTCTGCAAAGCCGCGCTCTGGAGGGCAGGGCCAGGTTTCATATGCCCGGGCATAAGGGCCGCGCGCTTACGGGGAAGTTCTGGGACGACCTCTTTAAGATCGATTTGACGGAACTCCCTGATACGGACGATCTGCACGAGCCCGAAGGCATGATCGCGCGGTCGCAGGAGCGGGCCGCGGCGCTGTGGGGTGCGAAGAGGTCGTTTTATTTAGTCGGGTCAAGCACCGCAGGGATATTGGCCGGCGTGCTGGCGTGCGTCGGGGATGCTGGAGGCGGCCGGATAAACGCACACGCTGATGCTCAGGGCGAGGGCAATAAATCAAAAAAAACAGTGATAATCGCCAGAAATTGCCACAAAAGCGTGTACAGCGCATGCGATATTGCCCGCGCACGAAAATCGTTCATAATGCCTGATATTGACCCTGAGAGCGGCATATTCTTATCGATCCGGCCGGAGCAGGTCGGCGAAGCTATCGAACGCGAAAAGGGCAGAGCGGCGCTGGTAGTGATCACCTCACCCACGTACGACGGAGTGATCAGCGACGTCAGCGGTATTGCCCGCGTGTGCCGGAAAGCCGGGGTGCCTCTGATGATCGATGAAGCGCACGGGGCACATCTCGGACTCGGAAGTACATGCGGAGGGGAGGCGGTCTTCCCGGGCGGCGCAGTCAGAGCAGGTGCGGATATCGTGATCCAAAGCCTCCACAAAACGCTTCCGAGCCTCACACAGACCGGAATAGCGCATTTTTGTTCGGAAGATAAAGAACTCGAGGGGCGCTTCGCTTCGATGCTTGCGCGCGTGCAGTCGTCAAGTCCTTCTTACGTGCTGATGGCGTCAATGGATGCGTGCGTCCGTTTGATGGAGAGCCGCGGCGCTGAACTGCTGCGGGCATGGCGGGACAATTGCGAGTATGCGGCTGAAGAGATAGCAAAAATTAAAAACGTGAGGCTGTTCCGGCCGCACTCGGGTGCATTCGGGATCGATCAGTCCAAGCTCTGCCTGATCACGCCTGACGCGGGAATTTACGCCGAAAAACTGCGAAAGGCCGGGATCGATTGCGAAATGGCGCTCGGGCGCGAACTGCTGCTGTACACGGGGCTCGGAACGGAAAAGGAAGATATTGACCGCGCCATAGAAGCGCTCCTCCGGCTCGATACGGAAAATATCGCCGAACTCCCTCACGTTCCGTTTCCGCTGAAATTGCCACGGCGCGGCAGAGTGCGGCCGGACAACGCAATTTCCGAGGCCGGGCTGGCTTCTCCTGAGGCTGTTTTGCGGTCAATCGGCGGCGTGAGCACAGTATACGCCTGGGCTTATCCGCCGGGCATTCCGCTTATCTGCCCCGGAGAGAGGCTTGACCGCGCGCTGGCAATATGGCTCGCCGCCTTTCTTGCTTCCGGCCGCGGGAGACTGCATTTTGCTTGACAAACCTTCTGTTTAAGTGTAAACTATGCCCGTAACGAAATATTTAAGCTAAAAAGGAGAGAAATCGAATGAAACGCATAAAAACTTTACAGACAAAAGACCTTAAGAACAGCGCAAAGAACGGAGGCTGCGGCGAGTGCCAGACTTCATGCCAGTCCGCTTGCAAGACTTCCTGCGGTGTTGCAAACCAGAAGTGCGAGAATAAAAAAGGCTGAGCTATAAAAGCCCGGCGCGAAAAAACATGAAACAAGTTGCCGCCCGGAACAGAACGCCGGGCGTTTCTTGGTTATAAAGCGACCGGTGAAAGGCGTGTCAATAACATTCAGGGGGCAGAGCGGATGATACATCAATACAAACTTGACGGATACAATATCGTGCTGGACGTGTACTCGGGAAGCGTACACGTTGTCGACGACCTCGCGTACGACGTGATCGCCGCGATGGATAGCGGTGCAGACGAGGCGCAGATCGCGGCAGATATTTCGCTTAAGTACGGAGAAGACGAGGCGGAAGTCAGGGAATGCATTGACGACGTGCACGAACTTAAAGCGCAGGGAAAGCTGTTTACCGAAGATCCGTTCGCCGGCCTTGCCCCGAAGCTTAAACACCGCTCCAAAGATATTAAAGCGCTCTGCCTGCACGTCGCTCACACGTGCAATCTGAATTGTCAATACTGTTTCGCCAGCCAGGGCAAGTTCCACGGCGAGCGTGCGCTGATGAGTTTCGAGGTCGGAAAGCAGGCGCTCGATTTTCTCGCTGCGCATTCGGGCAATCACCGCAACCTGGAAGTGGATTTCTTCGGCGGAGAGCCGCTTATGAACTGGGACGTAGTGAAACGCCTCGTCCTGTACGCACGCGAGATCGAGGGACCGCTGAACAAGAACTTCAGATTTACGCTCACGACCAACGGCATGCTGCTGAACGACGAGGTCATCGATTTCTGCAACGAGCACATGCATAACGTTGTCCTCAGTCTCGACGGGCGCCGGAAGGTCCACGACCGCCTCAGAAAAGATTACGCGGGGAGAGGCAGCTACAGTCGTATCGTGCCGAAATTTCAGCATTTCGTCGAGAAGCGCGGCGATAAGAGCTACTATATGCGCGGTACTTTCACGCATTTTAATACGGATTTCACAAAAGACATTTTCCACATGGCTGACCTGGGCTTCACGGAGCTCAGCATGGAGCCTGTGGTCTGCGCGCCCGGCGACCCTTACGCTCTCACCGACGAAGACCTTCCTGTGCTGTACGAGCAATACGAAATACTTGCCCGCGATATGCTGCGGCGCGCGCGCGAAGGCAAGCCCATAACCTTCTACCATTATATGATTTCGCTTGACCACGGTCCCTGCATCTACAAGCGGCTGTCTGGTTGCGGCTCCGGCACCGAATATTTCGCCGTTACGCCGTGGGGCGACCTGTATCCCTGCCACCAGTTCGTCGGAGACGAAAAGTATCTGATGGGCAACATCTGGGACGGTGTGACGAATTCTGCTCTTGAGGACAAGTTCCGCGATTGTAACGTGGAGTCAAGGCCCGAGTGCAAGGATTGCTGGGCGCGGCTTTATTGTTCGGGCGGCTGTGCGGCCAATGCCTACCACGCGGGCGGCAATATCAATGCTGTTTACGAGTATGGCTGCAAGCTGTTCCGCAAGCGCATCGAGTGCGCGATCATGCTGCAGGCGGCGATGGCAGATGACAAGTGGTAAGTGGCAAGTGGCAAGTGGCAAGTTGCAAGTTAGAAGTGGCAAGTTGGAAGTTGGAAGTGGCAAGTGGGAAGTGGCAAGTGGGAAGTGGCAAGTTGGAAGTGGCAAGTGGCAGGCGAACCGAGTGATGACACGAATTTTGGGTCTCATGCGAACCCCGGAATCGGTTCGCATTTCGGTCAAACAAAATTCTTAGCCATTCACTCGGCTTCGCTGGCGAAAAATAAGGTAATCAAGTGAGCCTTAAATCAATGGAGAATGGCAAGTTGGAAGTGGCAAGTGGCAAGTGGCAGGCGAACCGAATGATAGCACGAATTTTGGGTCAATCTATCCTTATTCCGCCCCATTCGAGCACGGCAAATCCCTCGCGGATAAACGTCGGAAACTCCTGGGGCGTTAATTCGTCCGCAATTTCAGGATCACACGCCGAAAACAGAATATAGACCTGAAACATATTGTCCGGCACGGGAGACACAACGACAGGCATCAGCGCGTTGACATCCTCACCGAACAAAAACTCTATGCGGTTGCAGCTGTTTTCAGCCATGAGCGGCAGCCAGAAAGTGATAAAATCAGCCTGCTGTTTGTAATCAAAACCCATTGCCCCAAGAGCATCCTCGAGAAACTCCGCCGTATCTTCGCCCGCGACAACGAACCCTTTGTCGCTGAAAGACGGGGCAGGGCAGGTGCTTCCGCACTCGGCCTCAAAATACATGTAGGGGTATTGTCTGCCGTCCATAGTTAGCGTACCGTCCGGCGATGCGGTGAATTTCCATCCGCCCTCGACAGGATATTCCGGGTACGTAACAGTCAGCAATTCAGGATACCCGAGTTTTACGCATACGTCCGTCTCTGTTTCGGGGAAAAAGTACAGCACGGGCTTATCCTGCAGCGGAGGCCTGATCCGGTTGCCCTTGATCATATTCGCCCAGCTGATCGCGCTGAATGCTGTAACGGGCAATAACGCCAGCGATACGACCATTGCCGCGATCCTGAGCGGCAGGTCTCTTTTAACGGTAAGCTTCTTGACCATAGCTTTTATTCCGAGGACAATGAATGTGATCCCGGCCAGTACCAGCAGGATGATCCAGAGTAAAATGAGAATTCTTCCCGCGGACCAGTCGCTGTCAATTCCGAGTACGGCCATAAGGAAGTTTTGCGGCAAATCTTTTATCATGCTCCAGCCTCCGAAATAGCGAATAAAATGTATTATCGGGATGGGTGTGAGGATCGAGAAGAGGGCAAGGAATATGCAGTAAATATTTCTTGCGGTGCCTTTTTTCCTGATCGAGCAGAGGCAGACAACGAAGAGCGCTGCGAGGAGCAAGCAGACGATTCTGACAAGCCGGGTCGATGTTAAGCTCGGATTCGGCAGAAACAGTTCCTCGGATTCCAGAAGGTAGGAACGGCTTTTCAGAAACATAACGAGCACATAGGCGGGATATACCGCCCCGAGCAGGAGCTCGACTGTGCCGGCGATCATTGCCCAGCGCTCAACGCCGCGCATTTTTATTGCCCGCGCGATGCCGAACACACACGCTATAACAGCGGCAGCCAGCGCCCCCGCAGCCAAAGAAACGATAAGATAAAAATGATTCATATTACCACCTTTTCATCACTCGGTTTGCAACTTGCCACTTGCCACTTCCAACTTGCCACTTGCCACTTTCAACTTGCAACTTTTTTAGTGATCTTCATCTTGTATAGATGCGCCGCATTTTCGTGGTTAAAAGCGATGTAGTACGTGTCGTTTACCCAGAAAACCGACTCCGACTCCCAGGCGAAATCCAGCAGGAGCTGGTCAACGAAATTGCCCTCCCAGTCGTAGACCACGATGAAGTTCGAGTCCGAGCTGCTCATGGGGAAGTAGATATATTTTTCGTCCGAACCCATGCCCTGGGCGGTGTAGCCGGTCTTGTCCGTGCGGTCGAATGAAGTGAGGAGGTTCAGCTCGCCGTCGAGAAAATGCAGCGATTTTCCGCCCTGGCTGATAGCGAACTTGTCCCGCTGCGCGCTGTACGTGATCGCCCCGGAACCATTTTCGATGTCGATCGTCTGCTCTTTCACAGAAAGATTTGAAGGATCGATGGATGTCAAAATTTTCCCCTCTTTATTTCCGTGGGCAACGTACAGCAGCCCGGTCTTGCTGTCATACGTCATGTCGTTGCCGTGGAAAAGATAGATCGGCGCGCTGGTCTTCACGATCTTTTTCGTCTTAAGGCTGCATTTGCGCACGATACAATCGCCGTTCTCGGACTGGCGAAAAACAAAATAAACGTATTTACCGTCCGAAGCCGCACCCTGGGCGCTGGTGAACTCGCCCTGACCGGAGCACGTGAGCACAGGCTTTAACTCGATCTTGTAGCTGTACTTGTCCCCGGAAGCGATCACCTCACTGAGCGGGATCCCGCTGCTTTCCTCGGTATTGACGCATCCCGCGCAAAAGGCGAGGGCTAAAGTCAATGCGGCCAGCGCCGCGGTCAAAAACAGTCTTTTTCGCATTTTATCACTTCTCCGGAAAACCGTATTGCTCGAACTCTTCAGCCGTGCCGCGGAATACGTCGAGGTCAATATATTTTTCAACTCCGCTGTAGCCCTTAAGAACGCCCTTATCCGAATACTGCCAAAAATGCCAGTTAACGATATTGTCGCCGGGAGTGAAATACTTGTCGCGGATCCAGATATCATAATCATCGAAATTGCCGCGGATGTACGTCTTATAAGTCGCCTGAGTGGCGTAAATGACCGGCCTGATGCCGTAATGATCGTAAAGCAGTTCGAGCAGCCTGCCGAGCTCGGCCTTTACCGTTGAAACGTCCGGGTGCGACGAATTCGAATATTTACCGTAGTATTCGATATCAACGGCCGGGGGCAGCATCCTTTCGTACGGCATGACCTGGCCCGTAAAGTTAGCGGCCTGCGACTCGGCGCCGCTGTCGAAGCTGAAGAAGTGATATGCTCCGACGCGAAGCTTCGTCTTCTGCGCGTGCATGTAATTATGCGTGAATTTCGGGTCAACGTGCGTGGAGCCTTCGGTCGCTTTTATATACGCGAAACTGATGTCCTGCGCGGCAAGTTCCGGCCAGTTTATATCGCCCTGATAGCGCGAGACGTCAACGCCCCTCACCGGGTATTTTTTCTTCGAAGGGGTGTTTATTTTTATATCGCCGTTTTTAAACATTATGGCGAGGATGCCGAGCAGTACCGCGGCGGCAATTACCACGGCGCAGATTATTAACGTTTTTCCGGTCTTTCTGGCTTTCGCCTTTTTTGCTTTTTTCATATATAAAAACGCTCCGTGCATCAGCTGTAATACGGTACGGCGGTAAGCGGTCCGCCTCCGCGCATCACTCTGCGTTCAATTCTAAATGCAGAGTGGGGTAGAAGTCAACGAATTTAAAAAGTCACGGCGCCCTCACTCTGAAAACACCGCCTGCAAA
>JAFWQX010000028.1 GCA_017508875.1 Clostridia bacterium
CGCTTTTTGTTTGCGCGACTGCAAACCGATAGGTTAGGAGGAACAACACGAATGGCATAACCAAACAGAAACTGCCGCAAGACGGGCGTTTAAAGCGCGCATAACTCAGGATGTCAAACTATACCACCACGCTCGGGAAAATCGATTACAGGCCATTCTGAACCGTGAGTTGGCGGCGTACGATTGGTAACAGATTCAGTATCGCGGTGACAGTGATGACAGGGTGACAGGTAAAATGCACAGCGAGAACTTTATCGTTTCAGCTGTCATCGTTGACAGTGCTGATGTACTGGTGACAGGTAATTCTCGTTATCAAATCAACTGTCAACCTGTCAACCGAAGCACAAACTCGAGTGTCACATTGCCGCAGCATCAATGTAAAGGAGCGGTTCAAAAAGTGCGGTCTTATTGTCCCCTCCTTGCCCCACCCTATTTATTGCGAGTTTCGCATTTGTGGCACGAACGGCGTTGCCGCCCGCCCCAAATGCGGATGCGAGCTAAGCCCGCGCCCCTATATTTTCTCAGCAGACCGGCTCTGCAGAAAGGAGAAGACATGAAAGCAAACCGAAAAGAATTGACCGAACCCAGGACCGCGATCCTGAAGTTCAGAGTCACGCCGGCGGAGCGTGACCTGATCGAACGGAAGGCGCTGGGCTCATACCGTACTGTCAGCAGGTATCTGCGGGACAGCGCACTCGGGAAAGAGATCGTGGTCATACCCGGTATCGACGCCGCGGCGGAGGAACTGAGACGGATCGGAAACAACCTGAACCAGCTCGCCAGGGCCGTGAACTCCGGTCAGGTCCGGGCGGTGGATCTCACAAAAACAGCGGAAGGAGTGAAGGAAATATGGCAGTTGTTAAATTTATTGCCTCGGGATGTCCGATGAACAATATCTTCAGTTACGTCATGCGGGACGAGGCGACTGAGCGGAAACTCATTGACGGCATGAACTGTATGCCCGAGACGGCGTTCGAAGAATTCAAATTCGTCAAGGCGAGATTCGGCAAAGAGGACGGCAGGCAGTACTACCACATCATACAGTCGTTCTCGCCGGACGACAATATCTCGCCGGAGGAAGCGCACGAACTCGGCATGAAATTCGCCGGGCACTTCGAAGGCTTCCAGGCGGTCGTCGCCACCCACGTCAACAAAGCTCACCTCCACAACCACATAATTCTCAATTCAGTCAACATGGAGACCGGCCGCAAATACCACCAGAGCCGTGACGAGATGCTGGCGGCAAAACGGTTCGCCAACGACCTGTGCCGGGAGTACGGATTGTCCGTGACGGAGGAGAAATGCGAGTACGGAAAGATGCCAAAGTGGAAGCAGCAGCTCAGAAGCATGATCGTCTTGGCGCTGTTTAAAAGCCCGGACCGGGAGACGTTCATCGAAGCGCTGGAGCGTCACGGCTACGGCGTCAACTGGACCGATGGTCATAAATACGTCACTTTTACCACGCCGGAGGGCTACAAGTGCCGGGACAACAAGCTCTTCGACGACAGATGCTTAAAGTGCAACATGGATATCTACTTCGCCATGGGCGGCTGTGCGTCTCCCGCGGCGGACAATTATCTCGATTTCCAGACTCCGCCGCACCGGCCAAATGCCAATATGACCGTAGGCAACCAACTGATTTTTATGATGGCGGATATCTTCCGGGACCGGCGGAAAAAGACCAAAGAGGAGATCGAACAGGAAGAGCGCGCACGGAATGCCGAGGCTGCTATGGGGCTTTTGATTGCAGCGGTCATCGTTGCCGCCGGGCGATACCGGGAGAGATATCTCGAAGAGCAGGAGCAGTACCGGCGCTGGCAGTCATACCAGAACAGCGGGCCGCAGCTGATGATGTAACAGTCGACATAGATTTCATAAAAATTTTGAAATTTCCTTGCCAAACCGCTCAAAAAACTCCTATACAAGTGAGGGGGTATTTTGATTGATGCGATGGAGTGTGAGCTGCAAGAAAAAACCTGCCTGCACCAAGGGGGAAGTCTGCCCTGAAAATCGGCTACCCCCTGGCCGATAATCGGCTACCAAGAAATAATCAACCTAAAGGTATATGTAAACTGAAAAGAAAATATAACTACAGTATTAACAGAAACAAACTGTTTTGATACTTTCACCAAACAGCAAATAATCCTCCTATACAAGTGAGGGCGCATATTGTTCTCCCTCCTGAACCTTGAAAACTAAATATTTCCTTCAGCAGATACGTTGCCGCCTTCGCCGGGATAGGACTCGGCAAGCAAAAGCCAAAAGATCAGACCACATAAAAATGCGGTTCGACAGTAAGGTAATCTCCGGGGTTGTTCTCCGGAAGAGCGATTACAGTTGGCGGTGATAATGATACTTCCGTAGCCCGGAAAACGGGCGCGGTCCGCGGAGTACCCGGGGATGGTGAGATTCCAATGAGAACGGTCCACTACCGTTCGTCTGCTGAGAGCCCTTGCCGGGGTATTGAAGGAAAATACGGCTTTTTTGTTTTTTCAATAATACACGCCAAGGGAGAAGTCTGCCTTTCAAGTGGACTATCCCCTGGTTCAAAATTGACTACCGTTAAATAGTCAACCTAAAGTAAACTGAAAAGAAAGGGTATAAATATATGGGTGTAACAAAAAGAAACAAAAAGCCAACTATCGAATCCGTCGAATTCTGTTACGACGGTTCTTCAAACGATCTTGAAGCATTCACGCTCTCGGCTATAAAGGCATATGTCACTTTGCAGGAACGGTTAAGGGTCGAATCTTCGGCGGAGGAACCGGGATCTGAAGCGGAGGAAAAAAATAATTGAACTATGCCGGTATTCTCACTGGACTTGTGTCCGGGTTTCGTTTATGTTCGGGTTGCCGCAAGGGAACGTCAGGTTATTCCGGCGGCAATACTTAAACTGCAAGGAGGAAATTATGAAAGTATGGCTGTACTACAGGCTGTCAAGGGACGAGGACAAGGAACTCAACTCCCTTACGAACCAAAAAAAGATACTCGAAGCCTACGCCAAAGAGAAAGGCTTCGACGTCATCGGCGAGTCGTTTGATGACAACGTCTCGGGCATGCATTTTAACCGGGAAGGCATCGAACAGCTGCAGGATGAGGTGGAAAAAGGGAGCATTGACGCCGTGGTCGTAAAAGACCTTTCCCGGTTGGGACGCCATAAAACACAGACCGCGATGTTTATTGACTACCTCCGCCAGCACCGGGTGAGAGTGCTCTCGGTCACGGAGAATATTGACACCGACAACGAAGACGACGAACTGATGATCGGCTTCAAAGGCATCTTCAACGATATGTACTGCCGGGATATTTCAAAAAAGATACGCGCCGGGTTTATGCAAAAACAGCGCGAAGGCATCGTCATAATACCGCCGATGGGATATTACAAAGACAAGAACACCGGTCAGGTAGTTATTGTCGAAGAGCAGGCGGAGATCGTGCGGCGGATCTACCGGCTGTATCTTGAAGGCTACGGACTTAAATCCATCGCGCGGATGCTGAACGAGGAAGGCATCAAGTCCCAGGGCTACTACCAGGAGCAGCTCTACGGTAAGAACGTTGGCCGCAACAAACCGGAGCTGGCACGGCGTTTTTTATGGGAGAACACAAAAGTGCGGCGGATATTGACCAACGAGTTCTATGCGGGAACGCTTGTCTGCCATAAATCGTATACCAGCCGGATCAATCACGTCAGGAAGGATATTCCGGAGGCGGAGCAGTTCCGGCACGAAGGATCTGTACCGGCAATAATTGACAGAAGCGAATGGGAGCATGTGCAGATATTGCTTAAAGAAAAGACCAGAAAGAAAGTCCGCGCGAGTACCGGAAAGCCGTTTCACCGCTATACCGGTCTTATTAAGTGCGGCGACTGCGGGGCAACGTTTACGTGCGTCGGACGCCATAATACCGACAAGCACGGAAGGCATGAGTACGTCTGCAACGGCTACCACCGCTACGGCAAAGAAAACTGCACATCCCACCGCATCGACGAGGAGGATCTTGACCGCCTGATCCGGGAAGAGCTGATCTCGGCAAGGCATCAGCTCAGAAAAGCGTACACCGGAATAGAGGATGACGTAAAGAAGTGGCTCAGCAGCCGGGACAACACCGAAAAGAAGCTCAAAGCTTTGGAATCCCGGCTCGAGAAACGGCTTGAAGATCAGAAAGAGATCCTTTTGGAGCGCATCCGCGACCGGGAACACGCATCCGTCTATACCGAGATGCTCTCGGAATGCGAGGCGGATATTTCGAGGCTCGGCAAAGAGATCCGTACGCTGAAAGATCACGAAAGCGCCGTCAAACGTGTGCGGAGTGAAATGAAGGACGGGATCGCACTGCTCGATGAGATGCTGGATAAAGGCGAGATCAGCGCGACAAGTCTCAGGCTGTTGGTCGAGGAAATAACGATCTGGGAGAAGGATGGAAAACTGAGGATCGCGATCACGCTTAAAGGCAACCTCCGGCATCATATGGACTTTTACGATGAGAACGGAAATCTGACCGAAAAGGGATTTGAGACGATCGCGGAAGAGAGTGATCCAAATGAGGATGAAGAGTATTACGAGTATCCGGATTCTTGCGCCGGGCAGGAGGCCTCAGAGCTCGCAAAAACGGCCTGAAAGGGCGCGTTCGGGCTGCGGGCGGGGAAACGATACCAAAGAAAGTAAAAGTGCCCAAGAACGGCAAATAAAGGCAAAATTGAAGCCCCGGTGAACAATGAAATTCACCGGGGCTTTAGTGCGGATAGCAGGACTTGAATCAGTCAACCGGCGATATGAGATCAAGCATTGTGCCGCTTGAGATACGCCACCGTTCGTACGACTTTTTGAAATTGACCGTGTATACCGCTTCGCCGCTGCCGTCGCGTTTGCGGGCGGTCAATTCCACGTATGCGTCTTCGTTGTCCGTGTACACGATATTGATATGATCCGCGAGAGTGTAGTCATCGTCAAACGGTTCGATCTCGCCCTGATAGAACTTTGGATCCATTGATATTACCCATCTAAAATACGGATAATAATGGTCACCGCAATCCATAATTTGTTTTGGGATCACATAGTTATAATAACCGGTCATTTCAAAACTTAAGATGGAAAACAGAAGCCTATTTACATAAGTGCTGTCTTTCAAAATACATTTATCGCTTAACCATGATTGGCCAGTTGCCGCCATATTTATATCTGGCGGATCGCCGGCAATATCATCAGGTGAATATCTGAGATTTCTATACAGATTCATAAACTCGCCGATCATTTCTTCAGCCGCTTCCATGGTCAATTCCGCGGCATCTCTTTGTTTGATGCGCTCGTATTCTTCCCACGGATCCAATTGATCTTGTGCCGATTCAATCGGATTTTCAATGTCATATAATTGCATTTTTTTGTCAAAGTCATCAATAAATGCCTTATACGTCTCCGGAGTGAACATTCGCCCTATGTCAAACGGCGAAACAGAAAACCTGATTTCATCATCCAGGAAAATCAGATCATTATAGCAAAAAACATATCGCGGCAATTTAAAAAGCTGACGTATACCTTCCAAATCGTCCGAAAAAAGCAGATCTATTTCATCAAGTGAAAAGATAGACATATTGTAATACAATCTGACCCATTTTTCATACTCCAATAATTCTTGTTTGGGGATATCAAATCGGATGAGATCAATATAAAAAATAGGCGGGTCAAGAAGCGAGATAGGAGAACTGCCGGAACTGTAATATTTCTCAGGAAATACGTCTACTAAATCATATATAAACCCGTCATCCAGCAGATCGATCCAAAAACGATATTTATAATAGTTATCAATATCTTTCCAGGTGCTTTCGTCAATATTCGACAAGTAGTCAAATTCGGTTGTGTCTGGCATGGGAAGTTCCTGCCATTTGCTATACTCTTCGGGATTAGCTTCTCTCCAAAGCAACCAATGATAATAACTAATTAAATGATCCGGCTTGGGCGTCGGCATATGTGTCGGTGTAGTTGTCGGAGTAGTTGTCGGTGTTATTGTTGGAGCTTCGGTATGAGCGGGTACCGGCGTCGCTGTTTCGCTTGTCTCTGTAATGACAGGAGTCATAACGGGCGATCCGGTCGGCGTCGGGGTCAAATTGGGAGCCGGTGACTCAGTGTTGTCAATAGTTTTGACCGGTTCGTCAGTCGGTCGCTCCGACGGTTCAGGAGTCTCAGTAAACGGAGTGATCGTTTCGACAGCCGGGGTGGAAGTGGCTATGGCTGTCGGCTGTATAATTGTCCCCGGGGTAAAAGTCGGTTCTGATTTATCAAGCGAAGCACTGCTTGAATTACACGCAGACAGCAGCAGGCAACATGCAAATAAAGATATGATCAAATAATGCTTTTTCATTACTGCCTCCTATTCTCGAATCAGTGTGGGTTCAACCGGCTGTTATTGACACCCGCTGTCAAGACTATTATACCACAACCGAACCGGAATTTGTGCAACGATTATTGGCCCTGCGTATTACCCACTGATACTTTTCCGTACCAGTCCAAAGTACGCTTAAAAATTTCATTCGAATCTTTTTCATAGTTGACAATCCTTTCCTCAATATATACAGCACCACAAAACAGTTACGAAGCAATTATTTTGCTTCCTCCTGATTCAACAACATGGATAACAACGTCATAGTCGATCGACACGCAGGCTTTCTTCTCGCTTAAAAAGTCAATATCAGGATAGTCAGAAGGATCATAGTAGCCGTATATATGAATGCGCGTGTCTCCTGGTCTGAGTGCTGTAATATAAAAATTATATTTGCTGCCATTTGGCCTGTACTCGTTGATCCTTTCGAAGTTGATGATCGTATCATCTCCAACGGAATAAGACATAGTATTTGTTTCCTCTGGAATATACGCCAGTATCGTTTGCGTGACCGGAACCTCAAGTTTGTCGCCGACGTTTATAAAGATCTCTCTGTACGTTGTAAAGTAATAGTATGGGCCAAGTTCACTCACTGCCATGTATAATTCAGGGCGATCAAGATAATCTCTTTGACTCGGGATCTCAGGATAATCGTATGGCTGGCCGGGCGCCTGTGAGGGCTCGGGTGTAATCACAACAGTAGGCGTGCCCCGGGGCGTCGCAGATTCCTTTGGAGGCTGTGTAGGCAGCGGAGTGGATGTGATATTGGGCGCAGTAGTTTGCCCCTCGGTGGCGGCCGGAGACGGGATCGGCGTTGACGTTGCCGCCGGAGCATCAGTAGCCGTATGAGCAGCCGCTTCTGTTGCCGGAGCGGTTTCTGTTGTCTGTGCCGTTTCGGTCGCCGGAGCGGTCTCTGTAGCCTGTGCCGTTTCGTTCGCTGGAGCGATTTCTGTCGCGGACAATATCTTATCGCTTCCCGGTGTGTGTTTATCAGGACGTTTATTGTTGATTGCGGTCACGCATATTATCGCAGCGAGTATACCGACAACCGATAAACCGGCGGATATCAACGCATTGAACGCCGCGGATCCGCGCCTCAATACGCCTGTCTGCTTTTTGGAATGATTGGCAAGTTCGGAATATTTTTCCAGCAGATCATCGGGAATGGGATTTAAATAATAGCGAAGTTTTTTATCAGTCATTTTCAATACCTTCCTTTTTGAGGTATGCCAAGATACCTGTTTTTATTCTGTGAAGCGCTGATTTGACAGTTCCAACGGGCAAACCAGTATGATTTGCAATCGTCCTGATTTTCATATCGTAGAAATAGCGCGCGACAAATAATCTCTGATCGTTCGGTGGCATTGCCCTAGTATATGCTATAAGCAAGTCGTGGATCTTTTCTTCTTTAAGAGTCTTCTCGACAGTTTCGGCCGTCAGTTCAGGCCCTGCCTGCTCTGGGAAATTTTCGTCATCTATCGAAAACAATACTTGTTTGGGAATATCCGACTTTCTGCTTTTGGTTTTATACCGATCTAAGGCAACGTTTCGCGAAATCACTCTGAGGTACGCTTCAAGATTGTCCGGCTTTGTTGGAGGAATCGAGTCCCATACTTTCATATAAACATCATTTAAACATTCTAAAACGTCTTCCTCGTCTTTGACAATGTCACGAATGATGCACTTGAGTCGCGAGCCAAACCGGAGATCGATTTCTTTCAGCGCTTCCTCGTCTCGCTGTAACAGCAACTCTATGATTTCTGTGTCTTTCAATCCTCTTCCTCCTATCTCTGTCTTAAAAGCATTACTCAAAATCACCGCGGACGATTTGTTTGTATTGCTTCTACCTACTAAGACGATTATTTTTATAAAAGGTTCATTTTTGCTCAGTATAGAAACCATTGTCAAAAAAAGGACGCAAACCTTTCAAGCCCTACTCCGTACTCCAAAACAGCCTGCGTATCAACTTTCTATGACAGTTTTCTTTCTGCCTTTCTTTAGATTATTCGGCTCTCAAACTGCTCTTCACGCATTCTTTTTCCCTTCCGCAGTATCCTATTTAAATTCTACTAAGTCATCATTTTCCCCAACTTTTATCCGCTCCACCAGGTATTATAATGCTCTCGCTTCTCCGCCAGGTTCGGATTACCATTATAATTACCCATGAAAATCCCTTGATCCACTAGCCTGCCGTCATAATCGTAAATATCGATGTGGCTGTCGAACTTCGTCTTCAACCCGATGGGCACGCTTAACCTACCATTCTTTTTCCGAAAAATGATTTTACTATACAAGCAACACAGCTTAAGTGACAATACTCTCGCAATTTGTTACACCTGTCGCCCTATCATTGCTGTCACAGAAATACTGATTCAGCCAGATCTTTTGTCCGTTGTACCACGTCAATTTACGTGTCAGAATGTCCTGTAATCGTTTTTGCGGGCGGGCTCTTTTCTTATTTCCGTGAAAACAGCGAGAAATTTCTAAACAATAAGGCAGAATGAATCCAGTTAAAAATTGAGTAGAATTGTCGGGCAACAACGAGGAATCGGAGAGCATTTTGTATGCCGAAAAAGTGCCAATGCGGGATGAAAAAGGTATGAATACCCGGCAAAAGGATCTTTAGTGGCATTGAGCGGGCCGGCAAGAGGAGACGGAAAGGAGTTATCGCGCTCTTTCTATTATTTAAAAATTATTTTTACAACTAAGTAAAATGAACCTTTTATAAAAATAATCGTCTTAGTAGGTAGAAGCAATACAAACAAATCGTCCGCGGTGATTTTAAGTTGTGCTTTTTATACGGCGAAAGGAGGATAGTTACATGATAAAATGCTTTGGGAAGAGGCGTTTCTATATGCGCTTGTTTATCGAAAAACAAACGGATTGTTTGATATTATAGAGCATATCATCTATAATGACAAACAGGTGGTCGGTTCACAACGTAAATATGAATCGAATGAAATTGCGGAATGATATAATTCGTTTTATAAGAGGAGGTTCAAAAATGAAGTGTCTGAAGAAAGGAACGACATTGTTTCAGTTGACGCTGGCCTTTTTATTGGTTTTGATGTTGCCCGGTATTGCCGCCGCCTCATTAGAAAGCGCTGCCGGCGTGGAGGAACAGGCGCTTAGCGTTGACGCTGCCGCCGAACTGTTCCGCGCGTATCACAAGATCGAGTCGATGCAGGACAACGGCTGCTGGAAAGATTATTACAAACCAACGGACAGACTTCAGATGGACCCTGATTACCTCGCAAAAAACGAGTTTTCGCAAAGTGAGAAAGACCTGCTCTGGCATACGTATACCAGCCGCTACAACAGAGATTTTGGAGATTATACAGATGGAATTATGCAGTTTTATGCGTACTCCGATGCCGAATGGGATGCTATCCGGTCCTTCTACAGGGACCACATGACGGCGGAGTTTTACGAGCCGCGGCTGAAGTTTATTGACAGCGTAACGGCGCGGGTACGCGATGTGAATTACACCACCTGCATGGCTCATCAGTACGGTTACATTCTTGTGGAAAGGCCGGACACATACACGAACGTGCGCATTTTGAGCGCGGGCGGGGGCAGTGCAGTAATTGCCGCGGATTTTGATATGGGCGTGGATTCGCTGTTGTACGAGACCCACGAGATCCGGCTTATGCTGACGTATGAGGCGGACAATGCAAACGGTACCGGCATGGCCGACAACGGCCCGGGCCGCTGGAAGATCTGCGGCACAGACTGGTCTTCAGTGATCCTCGACGCACAGGCTCCGGACAACCGGGCTGAACTGAGCGAGGAACTGATCCGTAATGCGGTGCGGGCGCTTGCTGATGATGTGTATATCATGTTCAGTTCGTACGATCCGCTGGATGATGTCCCGCTTCTGCGCTACCGGGAACCGGAGCGGATCGAAGCCGGAGGGGTCAAATATCTGCGCGCGTATTACGGGCTGGAAGACCGGAGCGTATTCGAGGCGTTTCTGGCAGATTTCTGCTCGGATGAGGTGACCGCGCTGTTGCTGGCAGGTCAAAATGCGATCGAACGTGACGGCAAACTGTATTTCAGGGAATATGCGCCCTGCCGCGTCAGTCCCGATATATACCGGTCGATATCGTCTTTCAACTATACGGTGCGCGACGGAGGCAACGCGGATGAAAAGCTGGTCACTTTTGATCAGCTCACGTTTGTGTTTTCTAAGACGGCGGAGGGCTGGAAGGTGACCGGTGGGGATTTCATTGATCGCCTGGATGCCATATTCGAGACCGGCCGGGCAACGCCGCCGTCCACTGGCGATGCCCCTGCGGCAATGATCATCCCCGCACTGATCATACTGGCAGCGTTATACTGTGTTGTAATAAAACGCACGAATGCTGGCTGATTTAAGCCGAAAGAGAATGGAAAAACAGCCCCGGGACGTTGATCTCGAGGCTGTTTTTGAGTGCGGATAGCAGGACTTGAACCTGTATGAGAGAACTCTCACACGGACCTGAACCGTGCGCGTCTGCCAGTTCCGCCATATCCGCGTTGGCAACTTTTTTCGCTTTCTTCGGCCCGGCGCGAAGGACCGGGTGCGGATGAACGCTTTCCCCTCGATTTTTCACTGAGGTAACGGTATCTGAACCGTGCGCGTCTGCCAGTTCCGCTTTTCTCCGCATTGGCATATTATTACGCCTTCTTCGAGACCCGCAAGCAACCGGGGCAGGATTCAGCAATTGCCTCAAAGAAGCACCCGATGACGCAAAACCAGTGCTTGCGTCATCGTGCACTTATGTAAAACAAACAATTTCAGAGCGTCTTCAGGTACTTCGCGCTGAGGTCGAGGCCTTCCCACGTTTCCATATCGGGAATGCCTTCCTGCTCAACGATGTAGATGACGTCTTTACCGAGCAGTTTATAGATACCGGGAAAATCAACGAGGCCTCTGCCGATAGCGGTCCCGGCGTAAGGCGAAACGGTCTTTACCTCTTTCATATGGACCATTTTTACGCGGTCTTTATATTTCGTCAGATACGCAACCGGATCAGCGCCGCCGACAAGCGCCCAGCACACGTCGAGCTGAACGTTTACCAGCTTCGGATCAGTGTTTTCGTACAGAATATCGAGCAGCCATTTGCCCTGCTCGTCGCGGGCAAATTCGTGTGAATGGTTATGGTAGCTGAAATGTATCCCTGCGGCCTCGCATTTTTCACCGATACCGTTGAAAAGTTCAGCGATGCGAAGGACGTTGTCGCGGCTGTTGAAGTCTCCGATCCCCGCGCAGGCAATGTTTTTCGCACCCACGGTATTCATATATTCAAGCTCGGCGTCAAGGTTCCCTACAACGTTTGCATGGGAGCTCACGGCCTGCAGCCCGTACTCATCGAGCATCCGCTTCATTTCGTGCGCGTCAACGCCGAAATATCCCGCAAATTCTACCTGGCTGTAGCCTGTCTCCGCCACTCTTTTAAGCGTTTCAGGCACACTTCTGGCCATATCTCCGCCAACAGAATACAGCTGTAAACCAATTTTATCCATTCCAATCATCCTTTCTTCGCCACGCGGGTGGCAATTTCATTTAAGAATTCGTCCAGGTTCATTACTTTTTTACTTTCAAGTGTAGAAATAAGCGCGAGGTCGCCGGTCATATTGCCCTCCGCGATCGCTTCGAGCGTGCATTCCTCGACGCTGTGTGCGAATTTCACCAGCTCCGGGATCCCGTCCAGTTCGCCGCGTTTCGCAAGCGCGCCGGTCCAGGCAAAAAGCGTTGCCACCGGGTTCGTCGAAGTCGGTTCGCCCTTTAAATATTTATGATAATGGCGCGGGATCGTGCCGTGAGCGGCTTCAAATTCGTAATATCCGTCAGGCGATACGAGCACGGACGTCATCATTGCGAGACTGCCGAATGCGGTCGCGAGCATGTCGGAGAACACGTCTCCGTCGTAATTCTTGCACGCCCACAAAAAGCCGCCTTCCGATTTCATTACGCGCGCGATCGCGTCGTCAACGAGTGTGTAAAAGTATGAGATTCCTTTTTCTTCGAAGCGCGTTTTGAATTCATTTTCGTATATTTCGGCGAAGATCTTTCGGAATTCCACGTCGTACGTCTTAAGGATCGTATCTTTTGCGGAGAACCACAGATCGACGCCCAGATCGAGCGCATACTGGAAGCAGGCGCGGGCAAAATTGGCCACGGAAGCATCAGTATTATGCATGCCCATAACGATACCGGGACCTCCGGCAAAATTTTTTACGGTGACTCTCCGCTCCGATCCGTCCGGATCGGTTATCACCAGCTCCGCCTTCCCTCCCTGCGGCACTTTCGCGTCAACGGCCGCGTATATGTCTCCGTACGCGTGTCTCGCGATCACTATCGGTTTTTTCCAGCCGGGAACGAGCGGCGATATTCCTTTTACCAATATAGGCGCTCTGAAGACCGTACCGTCGAGGATCGCTCTGATCGTGGCGTTCGGGCTTTTCCACAGCTTTTTCAGTCCGAATTCGACCTGGCGCTGCGGGTTCGCGGTGATCGTGGCACACTTAACGGCCACGCCGTACTTTTTCGTTGCCAGCGCGCTGTCAACGGTCACCTGATCGTCTGTGGCGTCGCGGTTTTGTATCGAAAGGTCGTAATATTCGGTCTTGAGGTCAACGAACGGTTCGATCACTGTTTCTTTGATCTTTTTCCAGATTATTCTGGTCATTTCGTCGCCGTCCATTTCTACCAGCGGTGTTTTCATACAAATTTTCGCGTTATTGTTCATACTTCGGGCGCTCCTTTCGGTATAATCAAGGTACATCTGCCTGGCCAGCTCCACGCTGTCTTCTCCGGTCGGGTTTTTAACAGGTGCGAATTCATCTGTGCGCTTAACTCTGAGCACTTTAAGGCTGTTCAGGGCGCGAAAAGCGTCAAACAAAAACATTTCGAACTTGTATCCGCCGGTCCGCTCGAGCTCGCCGCCCGATGCGGGGTCAAAATATTTGATTTTTTTTACGGCCACGTGGTAATCCATACCTGTTTCGCACAGTTTTCCGACGACGTCCATGCGGAAAACATACGCGAGCAGATTGCAGTCGCCGTAAACGTATTGTCCGTCCGCGCCGGTCATTTCCGCGCATTCTTTCGGGATCTCGGTATATTCTACGACGCCGGGCTTTCCCCCGCGGTAGCAGAACACGCCGGATTTCTCGCCGGGGCCGCGTTTCAGATAAGATTTTGCTATTGCCTCACAGGCAGGTTCGTCGATCAGCGCTCCGAGGAACAGCGGATCAGCCATCTTTATGAGGCAGTTATCGACGCCGGTGACCATAAGATATTCGACGTTCATTGCCCGCAGCTCGTCGAGGCAGCCCTGCTTTTTAAGCGATACGAACATACCGCCGTTGCCGTTTGGGCTTTTCAGGACTTTGTCCGGCGCTTCTAACTGAAGCTTTCCGTCAGGCGTGAGCGGCGGTATCATCGTCTGCGGAAAGAAGCGGACTTTGTCTTTCGGGTAGCCGAAATAGCCGTGCGACTCAAAAAACTCCACCGTCGCGGCGTGATTTATCTCGCTCGTCATGATATACCACGGCACGCACGCCCCCGCTCTCTCCGAAACGAACTTTAGTTTATCTGTGTGCAGCTCAAACAGGGATTTGTGCGAAGGAAGCCCGATGTCGAACGTGCCTTTCGGCCCGTCGTGTCCCAGCCGCGTGCCCTGTCCCCCGGCCATAGTAAGAACCGCGAGTTTTCCGGCGGCAATAGCCTTAAGCCCGAGTGCTTCGAGCCTCTCCCTCTCGCAGTCGGAAAGCGTTTCGCTGTCGAGCGGTTTGAGCGGCGTCAATTCGTTCGGGTCTATCTCTCCTCCTGCTTCGTGCTTCCCCGCCTTCGCGTAAAGCTCCTTCATCATCGGAAGGTCGATCTCTTCTATATCTGCCAAAAGCCGCTTCCTGCCTTCTTCGGAAAGCGCCCCGTAGCATGCTAAAAGCCCGGTCTGACCGTATTCTTCCAGTCTCTTTCGGGCTTCTTCATATCTTTTTTCAAGCGATCTCACGTCGTCTGCCATCTATTTGCTCCTGTCTGATCTCTTATGTTCCCGGACGCCGGATCCTGTTCTTCCGGCCCGGTGTTCCGCGTTAATCCGTGATCTTTTTGAGCTCCGCTTCCTCTTCCGGAGAGATCGTCGCCGAAGCGCCGGGGCCCTTCTTCCGCCTTCCTACGTTTTTAACCTCGCTCGCTTCGAACTGTTGTATCTCGTAAGTATCCGCGCCTGTCTCAAAGCTGACTTTCACCGTTTCGCGCAGATAATTTGCCTCTGTAACGACGCCCCTGCCCGCCGGAGTTTCGACGACAGAGCCTTCCGGAGGCACGCGCTTCATGGCGTCTTCGTACGCGTCCTGTTCATATTTCAGGCAGCACATAAGGCGGCCGCAGGTGCCCGAGATCTTGGAAGGGCTGAGCGAAAAACCCTGCGTTTTAGCCATTTTTATCGAAACAGGCTGGAAATCGTTCATTGCCGACGCACAGCATATAACTCTGCCGCATATGCCGAGACCTCCGACGGTACGCGCCTGATCCCTTGACCCGACCTGGCGAAGCTCGATGCGGGTGCGGAAAATTGACGCCAGATCCTTTACAAGTTCGCGGAAATCGATGCGGTTCTCCGCCACGAAATAGATCAGCAGTTTGCTGAGGTCAAACGTGTATTCCGCGTTTATAAGCTTCATATCGAGCCCGAACTTCTCCACTTCGTCGCGGCAGATGACGAACGCTTCCTCTTCGCGGCGGCAATTTTCTTCGAACAGTTTATCGTCGGCGGGGGTGGCGATCCGGATGACCGGCTTCAGCGGCTGCTGGATAAGGTTTTCGTCAACGTCCCGCACGTCCGATACTGCCTCGCCGTATTCCTGCCCGTGCAGCGTTTCTACGAGCACGTGCATGCCCTTTTTTATATCAAGTCCGTCCGGGGAAAACGAGTATATCCTGCCGTTCTGACGGAATTTTACACTAATTATCTGTGCCATGAAAATCTCCTGCTTCAGTTACGTACCGCCTCTATGATCGCGGCGGCTAAATTCACTGTTACCATCCTGTAATTAACGTTTTGTCCGGCGAGCCTGTACGCCGAATTTACGGCGTCAAGTATTTTTTCCCAGCCGTGTCTGCCGGTGACAGCCGCCAGTTCTTTTATTTTATTCTGAAAGTGTGTATTTTGCAATGCCGACGGGTCTCCCAGTCTCGCAAAAAGCGCCGCGTCACGCACGAACGACGTAAGTTCAAAAAACATATAGTCCTTATTTGCTGAACTGTCCTTATCCGTAAACAGCTCCGTAAACTCCGTAAGAAACCTTCCCTGACTCTTCTTGATCACCAGAAGCGTATCTAAAATGCGTTCCCTGAGCGTGCCGTACAGGCCGAAATCCTTTAGCTGAAGCGCGCGGCCGATGATGCCGTCCGCGTATGAAACGATGAATTCTTCGCTTTCTTCACCCGCCTCTGCGCCGGTTCTGCGGTACGCTTCCAGCACTTCCTCGCGGCTGTATCTCGCGAAATCGAGCCTTGTAACGCGTGACCTTACCGTATCGATAAGCAGGGCGGGATTCGAGCAGACTATCACGAGCATGACGTACTCGGGCGGTTCTTCGATTGTTTTCAGGAGCGCGTTCTGCGCCTGGACCGTCAGTTTTTCGCCGCGGTCAATTATATAAACCTTCCTCGCCGAGACGGTAGGCGCGGTGGCAATATCTTCTTCGAGCTGCCTCACTACTTCTACCCCGAGCGTTGCCCGGTTTTCGTCGCCGCGTATGATCTGAAGGTCCGGATTTGTTTCCGCCGCTGCAAGTCTGCACGCCTGACAGGTCCCGCACGGCGCGTTCTCCGCCGCTGCCCCGGTACACATGACGCCCCTCGCGAACTCCTTCGCGAAACTTTTCCGCCCTATCCCGTCAGGACCGCAGAAAAGATAGGCGTGGCCGGTTTTCCCGCTGCTCACGGCTTCAGAAAGTGTCCTTTTTATAAACTCCTGTCCGAGTAATCCTTCAAACATCGTATACTCCAAGCGCGTTAAAGCGCATCCGGGCGCAAGGCGTAAAATCAGAACTTGTAGAATTTATCGACGTCGATAACGAAGACCGTTGCCCCTCCGACCGATACCTCGATCGGAAAAGAAGGAGCTCCTCCCTGCACGCCTGCCGTAGGAGACAGGACCGCGGGATCGACGAACTGTTTGCGGCCGCTCGATTTGCTTTTTATAAGTTCAAGCGCGCCGTCGAGCTTGTCTTCTTCTACACCGCAGAGCAGCGTAGTATTTCCGGAACGCAGAAATCCGCCGCTCGAGCACATTTTCGTGACACCGTATCCCTGCCTGTTGAGCGCCTGGGTCAATGCCGCAGCGTCATCGTCGTGTACAACGGCTATTATGAGTTTCATATGCGATCCCTCCTGAAAAGATCATATTTCGCGGCGATCTCGCCGTTTATCTCGGCTTCCGCGCCCGCAAGGCTGTCCGTCAGCTGCTCCGGCGTATGCGCCCCGATAATGGGAACTACCGGAATTGACCCCGGCCGCGTCATCCAGGCGATCGATAATTGCCCCGGACTCAGCCCGGTTTCCTTTGACAGCGCTTCAAGCTGCGCGAAGCGGTCAATATTCTCTTCGTTGTAATATCTTTTTCCCGCTTTTCCTCCAGGATCCTCGACTCCCGCGTCAGTGCGGCGAAGCTTCCAGAAGAAGCCCTTCGCCTGCGACGAGTACGCGAACAACGGCATCGGTTTTGCGAGATAGCCCCGGAATTCTTCTTCGTTCATTTCCGCCAGCGTATCGTCTCCGGCGCTTCCCGGATTTGGCACCGCGAGGCTCCATTTTATTTGTGAACACACGGGTCCGGAGAGCCCGCTTTCGCGGCAGTAAGCGGTGATTTCTTCTATTCTGCTGAATTTCCAGTTCGAGACGCCCCAGTATTTGAACGCGCCGCTCTTCTGAAATTCGTCCATCCAGCCCGCGATCTCCGAAACGGGCACCGAAGGGTTATCGCGGTGCAGCCAGTATATGTCGATCTGCTCAGTCTGCAGACATTCGAGGCTTTCCTGAAGATCCTCGCAGATGTTTTTCCGGTCGATGCGCGAATTATGCATGTCTCCGATCACCGGAAACCCGCCTTTCGTGCAGAGGATAACGTACTGCCTCGTGCCTTCGCTCTTCATCCAGCGCCCGATGACCTTCTCGCTCATGTGCTTTTCGCCGGGAAGGTAGTCTGAATACACGTGCGCGGTGTCAATAACGTTACCGCCTTTTTTCAGGTACAGTTCCATCAGGCCGCGCGCGTCCGGCTCGGGTATGGTCTTTCCGTAATAGTCCGTTCCCAGCGCCACGCATGAGAGCGGGGGCAATTTTTCAAACAGTTTGCCGTAACGCATATCAAACGTTGAGTTTAAGCACGGAGATGTCGGAAATTTCGAGCGCGATCTCTTTCTCGATCGTTATAATATCTCTCCTGATATCCTCGAGCGTCTCTTCCTTCGCGCCGCGCTGAGGCCTTTTAGGAATGCTGTCTACCGTCTCGCGAATGGCGTGGGCAACTTTATCATACCTGTCTCCGCGTTCGTTTCTTTCGTTCCGCTCATTGCGCCTGGGCTGTCTGGAAGCGAATTCATTCTGCTGCTCGCGGCGGCCGTGCTGGTTCTGATTATTCCTTCCGTGTCCTCCGCGGTTCCTGTCGAAGTTATTCTTCCGGACGGGGCCGCGCCCGAAGCCGCTCTGCTGATTCTGCGCATTCTGGTTAGGCCCCTGATTACGGCCTCTGTTATCACCTGTGAGCTCTCCCACCTGCGACTGCGCTCTGTCAACAAAGGAACGTACCCCTCCGCTGTTGTCTCTTCTTTCGGAATTTTTGTTCTCTGTGCTGTTGTCTTCCAAGATGATCATCCTTCTGCAGCTTTTATTTTATGTATATCTGAGCGCATTTATCTGCGTTCTTTTTCTATTGACACCCCGAGCAGCGTGCCGTCGGGTCTTGTGTATTCTTCTGCCGTTTCCACTATCGAGACCGCTCCGGGCTGCGGCGCGGAATTTTGCTTTGACGCACGTCCCGCTCCTGAAAATAGCCTGAGCAATCCGCCTGCGGATGGTTTTTTCTCTTTTTTCCCGCCGTTTACGAGTTCTTTTACCGGGAGCGTTTCTCCCGAATTCTTAACGGCTCTTCCGATGCCTGCCTGCTTTTCATAATACGCTCTGAGCGCCGTTTCGCGGAAGGTCGGATCCGCCTCGTCAGCCAGTGCGAACTGTCTGTCGATATAGAGTTTTTCGGAATTTTCGTACAGCAGCGGGGCGTCGAACAGGCCCTCGTATTTGCGTATGTTCTGCGCCGGGACCGGTCCGGAGACGATCAGCAGCGGCCTCCTGAACGAGCCCAGAACGTAATTCGCGGCAGGCGTAAGCGTCGCTGCTGTTTTTTCGCCGATGCGGCCTGCGTCAATAACGAACGCCGCGGCAGGGTCAATCTCAAGGCGCAGACAGATATTGTCCGCACCTTCCGCCGCTGCGTACGTGTCCTTAGGGTGCATGAGGGCGGCAATATATTTGCCCGCTTTGCCCGTGCGCGGAAGAGCTAGGCCCTTTATGCCTTCCCCCTCCGGCGCAAGGCCGCTTTCGAGCGCTTTTTCCGCTGTTTCTTTTTCAAGCCATATATATGCCAGCATGCCGCCCCGCAGATCTCCCGCACCCGTGTGTTTTATATTACATCATGCTCCTGTAAAGAGCCTCGATCTCCTCGACGCTCGTGTCCCGAGGATTGCCCGGGCAGCACGCGTCCGCAAAAGCGCTCTCGGAAAGGAAGCGCACGTCCTCGTCCTTAAGAATGCCCTTAAGGTCGGCGGGGATACCGACGTCAGCGGAAAGCTTTTTAACAGCCGCGATAGTAGCTGCCGCAGCCGCTTCGTCGTCCATCATATCGATACCGTCTACGCCCATAGCCTTGCCGATGGCGCGATAGCGCTTTCCGGCTACCGGTGCGTTGTATTCGAGGCCGAGAGGCAGCAGGATCGCGCAGGCAACGCCGTGGGGTGTGTCGTACAGCGCGCTGAGTCCGTGAGCCATGCTGTGAACGATGCCGAGGCCAACGTTCGAGAAGCCCATGCCTGCGATGTACTGGCCCAGAGCCATTCCTTCGCGGCCGCAGTCTTCTCCTGCTACGGCTGCTCTTAAGCTGTGGCTGATCAGGCGGATCGCCTCTAAATGGAACATATCGCTGATGGCGCATGCTCCCTTCGTGATGTATCCTTCGATAGCGTGCGTGAGCGCGTCCATACCGGTAGCGGCGGTGAGGCCTTTGGGCATCGACGCCATCATGTCAGGGTCAACGACCGCGATCTCGGGTATGTCGTTCGTGTCAACGCATACGAATTTGCGTTTTTTCTCGACGTCGGTGATAACGTAGTTGATCGTGACTTCCGCGGCAGTTCCGGCGGTCGTTGGCACTGCGATAGTGAATACGGCGTGCTTTTTGGTGGGGGCAACGCCTTCGAGCGATCTGACGTCTGCGAATTCCGGGTTTTCAATAATGATTCCGATAGCCTTCGCGGTGTCCATTGACGAACCGCCGCCGATGGCGATTATGCAGTCTGCCTGCGCTTTTTTGAACGCAGCTACGCCGTTCTGCACGTTTTCGATCGTGGGATTGGGTTTGATGTCGCTGTAGATTTCATAAGCGAAACCCGCTTTGTCTAAAAGGTCCGTTACTTTTGCGGAAACGCCGAATTTTACGAGGCTTGCATCGGTGCACACGAATGCTTTTTTATAGCCGCGCGCGGTGAGTTCCGGCACGATATTGTCGATCGCGCCTTTGCCGTGGTAAGAGATTGTGTTGAGTACGATTCTGTTTGCCATAATTTCCTCCTGAAACAAATATATAAGCTTTAATTGTTTTTTACCAGCCGAATTTATCGTAATTGGGTTCGATAACAGTTTTATTGTAATCATTGCCGCCCGGGAAGTTCGCGCTCTTCAAAATGCCCGGCGTGATGCCTTTTTCGAGCAGCTTTTCGACGGCGACGGACGTGATGCTCCACATTATGTAGTCTGACGCGATGCCGGATGCGGCGCCGAAACGAGCCTCGATGCCCGGAACTTCAAGCATTGCCTCCGCGGCAGGAGCGCAATTGTCCAGCGTAAGGCTGGCAATTTCGTACAGCTTTTTCCCCGAGGGATGCACCGGTTCTACCTGCCTCGCGTATTCCATCGAAGTGAACGCTATGACTTTTACGCCGAGTTTTTCCGCTTCGTAGGCGAGGTCAACGACTTTTACGGTCCTTCCGGATACGGAGCTTACGAACAGCACGTCTCCGGGGCGTATGTTTGACTGCGTGAGCGCGTATTTGGCGGCGGCAACGGTCTCGCGGTCGTACCCGAGATCCGAGCGGTCGCGCGCCCTCGACGGGCTCTCTACTTTAAGATCGTAACTGAAATGTTTATAGAAGATCGGGCCTCCGCCGCGGTAAATGGAATCCATTTCCATAAAGTGGCATATGCTCGAGAGGAAGATGCATCCTCCGTTCGCCACGCTGTCGGCAACCATCTCGCCGGCTTTTATTATGTTTTCTCTTTGTGTCTCCCTGACCTTTCGGAACAGTTCGTCTACCGCCCTGTGATATCTGTCGATCAACATCTCGCTCATGATCTGTCTCCTTAATGTACGTTTCCCCCGCGCAATGCCTGCGTCAATGCTCTGAAGCGCCTGTTTTCGCAGCTTCAGCGCGGCAGTTTTCCACGTGTATATAATAGCCCAAATCGCGCGCAAAAGCAACTGGCAACGAGTAAC
>JAFWQX010000029.1 GCA_017508875.1 Clostridia bacterium
AAGTCGACCGAACGCGAAGTAAAAGACAGCGCCGCAGAAAACAGACTTTAAAATGTTTGAGAAATTGCCGCTATGATACGCCTTGCGGCCGGCAAACTCAAGCCGGAGCATCCTCAATTGTCTAAAAAAATCACGGAACCAGGAAAAGAGCCCCCCTCTGTCCTGCCTTCTGTCCGGGGCAGTAAATTCCCAAAGTAACTTCCTGAGGCCATTGATTTTTGGCACGATTTTGTGGTATTATAAAAAAAAGGGGGCAAAAAAATGGCACTCGGAGAGGCATACAGAATCGAAACAAAAAGCCCGTATCTCAGGCTTAATATTTACAAAGGGCATTTCGCCACCTCCCACGCGCATATGAACTACTATATCGACATCGCTTCGAACAAGGCTAGGCTGAAAGAGGCGAAGGCGATCGCGGAAGCACTGAGCGAACACTACAGGACCAGCGCGGTCGTTGACACCATACTGTGCCTCGATAACACGGAAGTGATAGGAGCGTGCCTCGCGGAGATATTGACCGCGGCGGATGCGTTTTCGGTCAATTCCGGGAGAGATATATACGTTCTTACGCCTGAGTGCGTGAGCGGCAGCCAGCTGTTCTTCAGGGACAATACTTCTCCGATGATCCGCGGAAAGTCCGTGCTGATCCTTGCCGCCTCCGTCGTTTCGGGCTATACGGCCGAATCCGCCGCCGAAGCGATACATTATTACGACGGACGTACGGTAGGAATTTGCTCGATCTTTGCCAAAATATCCGAATGCGTCGGACTTCCCGTGCATTCGGTATTCAACCCTGACGACCTGACGGACTACAGAAGCGGACCCGCATTGACCTGCCCGATGTGCGCAAACGGAGAGAAGATCACCGCACTTGTGAACAGCTTCGGTATATCTGCGATCTGACGCAGTGCGGGAAAACGAATACGGTGAAACGGAGGTGGCTGATAATTGCCGCATAAAACGATAGATAGATTTGTGATAAATGAAGACGTGGCTGGTGTGTACCTGCTGAGAAACTGTGCTATAAAGACGTCGGCGAACGGGTCAAGCTTTCTGGCCTGTTCTCTTTCTGACAATTCCGGCAGCATTGATGCTAAATTCTGGAACTACACCGGGCCGGTCGGAGCTTCGGCCGCAGACGACGGAAAGCCTGTGATAGTGCGCGGAAAAGTCGGGGAATTCAAAGGCGTGAATCAGCTTACGCTCTCGTCGATCCGGTACGCCGAAGAAGGCGAGTACGATAAAAAAGACCTCGTCGCCGTTGCCCCGATCGATATTACGGAAGCGGGAAAGAAGATCCGCGGCCTCGTAAATTCTATCTCGGATCTCGATTATAAGAGCATTTGCGAAGTAATACTTGAGCGCCACGGGAAAGCGTTTTCGGTGTGGCCTGCCGCAAAATCGGTGCATCACAGCTTCGTTTCGGGACTTATGATGCATACGTATAACATGCTGCTGATCGCTGAATTTTTAGCGGAACAGTATAAGGACGTGCTCGACCGCGATCTGCTGATCGCCGGAACGCTGCTTCACGATTTTGCGAAAACCAAAGAACTCGGAATATCCCAGCTCGGGATAGTTACGGATTATACTGTAAAAGGACAGCTGCTGGGCCATCTTGTAATGGGGGCGCAGGAGATCGCGGAGGTCGCGGAAGAATTAGGCGTACCCGAAGGAAAATCGGTCCTTCTGCAGCATATGATATTGTCACATCACGGCGAGCCCGAATTCGGTTCCGCGGTGGTACCGATGTGCGCCGAGGCGGAAATGCTCCATCTGATCGACCTGATAGACAGCCGGATGGAAATATACAAAGAGACCCTTAACAGCATGGAAACAGATACTTTCAGCGAGAGAATATTCGCGCTTGAGAAAAAAATATTTAAGCATAAATAACAGGAGGCAACATCATGGGAAACAAGTATTCAGGCACTCAGACAGAGAAGAATCTCTTAGCGGCATTCGCAGGGGAGTCGCAGGCAAGGAATAAGTACACATATTTCGCTTCTGCAGCTAAAAAGGAAGGATATGAGCAGATCTCTGCGATATTCCTTAAGACGGCTGAAAACGAAAAAGAGCACGCTAAGATCTGGTTCAAGGAACTCGGCGGAATAGGCACTACCGCGGAGAACCTCGGAGCGGCAGCTGACGGCGAGAATTATGAATGGACGGATATGTACGAAGGCTTCGCGAAGACAGCCGAAGAAGAAGGCTTTACGGAACTCGCGAAGAAATTCAGGCTTATTGCCGCCATCGAAAAACATCACGAGGAGAGATACCGCAAACTCCTTTCGAACGTCGAAAGCGCGGCTGTTTTCGAGAAGAGCAGCGTAAAAGTATGGGAGTGCAGAAACTGCGGACATATCGTTGTCGGCACGAAAGCGCCGGATGAATGCCCCGCATGCAAGCATCCTCAAAGCTATTTTGAAATTTCAGAGGAGAACTATTGATAATTACTGCAAAGTAATGTATAATTTATGCAGACTGTAAACGAAGGGCGCAGGGCGTCCGTGACATAATACAGATTTTGTGTTTTATGAGAGGAGAAGGAAAATGGGACTTATTAAAGCTTTAACAGGTGCTATAGGCGGAACCCTTGCTGATCAGTGGAAGGAATTTTTCTATTGCGATGCAATCCCGGAAGATACCCTTGTGGTAAAAGGGCAGAAGAGGATAACGAGCCGCAGCTCCAATACAAAAGGAAACGATAATATCATTTCTAACGGATCCGGGATCGCGGTCGCCGACGGACAGGCCATGATCATCGTAGATCAGGGTAAGGTCGTCGAGTTCTGCGCAGAACCGGGACAGTTCACTTATGATAATTCTTCCGAACCCAGCATTTTTGCAGGAAGCCTTGGAAAATCCATTATTGAAACTTTTAAGACTATCGGACGTCGTATCACATACGGCGGCGACACCGGTAAAGACCAGAGAGTCTACTACTTCAACCTGAAGGAGATCACCGGTAATAAGTTCGGCACCGCCAGCCCGGTTCCGTTCAAAGTCGTCATTAACGAGCAGCTCGGCTTCAAACTTTCTGTTGACCTTCGCTGCAACGGTATCTACTCCTACAAACTGGTTGACCCGATCCTGTTCTACACGAACGTCAGCGGAAACGTCAGTGAAGATTATAAGCGCGACCGCATCGATTCGATGCTCAAAGGCGAGCTTGTTCAGGCACTCCAGCCGGCTCTCGCAGTTCTGTCCGCTAAAGGTGTTTCCTACGATCAGATCCCCGCTCACACACTTGAATTAAGAGACGCTCTTAACGAAGCTCTTAAAGATGACTGGGGAAAACGCGGTATCGAGATCTACTCCATGAACATGGGCGTGCCTTCGATCCCTGAAGATCAGAGAAAGAAGATCACCGAGTGGGAAGAAACTTCGATGACTCTGAATCCTACCGTAGCCGCAGGCCGTATGACCGGCGGTGTCATCAGCGCTATGAATAAGGCTGCTGAGAACGAAGGCGGTGCTATGAACGGATTCATCGGCATGGGTATGGCTATGAATCAGGGCGCGAATAATATCAACGCACTGTTTGAGCAGGGCGGCCAGCAGGGCGGCGCTCCTGTCGCACCGAACGGTCCCGTTGCCCCTCAGGGCGGCGCAGGCGCAAAAGCTGCCGACACGTGGGTCTGCCCCGTTTGCGGAAAGACCGTTGACGGCGGTAAATTCTGCCCCGAGTGCGGCGCTCCCAGACCTGCAGAAAAAGAAGGCTGGGCCTGCCCGAAATGCGGCACCGTGAATAAGGGGAATTTCTGCTCCGAGTGCGGAGAAAAGAGACCTCAGGGCGCTCCTTTATATCGCTGCGATAAATGCGGCTGGGAGCCCGAAGATCCTAAGAATCCCCCGAAATTCTG
Organism: Clostridia bacterium; assembly: GCA_017508875.1. Taxonomy (GTDB): domain Bacteria; phylum Bacillota; class Clostridia; order UBA1212; family UBA1255; genus UBA1255. The sequence goes on from JAFWQX010000029.1 coordinate 3,867, forward strand.
CCCTCAGTGCGGCGACAGATTCGACGATAACGATAAGATCTGATTCTTAACTTCAGGTTTCATAAGATCTGAGAGAAACGATATTATGAAGCATAAGAACGAATTTTAAGTATAAACCGGCGGCAGTTTGCGAATTGTCTGCCGGTTTAACTGTTAGAAAGACGCGGTGGTATTATGGAATTGACCGAACGGTTTTTGAAATATGTCAGTTTTCCGACGATGTCCGACGAGCAGAGCGAAACCTGCCCCAGCTCGGCTAAGCAGCTCGAACTGGCGAAAGTGCTGAAGGCGGAACTTCAAGCGCTCGGGCTCGAGACGGTGCTGGACGAATACGGTTACGTTTACGGGTTTCTTAAAGCAAATACGGAAAAAATAACGCAGCGGGTGGGATTTATTGCCCACATGGACACGTCGGACGCCTGCTCCGATACGGACATCAGGCCGAGAACGATCAAATACAGCGGGGGAGATATTGTCCTTCGCGACGGTGAAGAAGGCGGAAAGAGCGCCCGAGAAGCGATAGTGATGAAGCTCTCCGATTACCCGTATCTCGCGGATTATGAGGGCAAACATCTGATCGTTACCGACGGCACTACGCTGCTCGGCGCAGACGATAAGGCCGGGGTGGCGGAGATAATTACCGCGCTCGAGGAATTGATCAGGAGCGGCAGAAAGCACGGTAAAATATCGGTGTGCTTTACACCTGACGAGGAGATCGGCAGGGGAGCGGATCATTTCGACGTAGAAGCGTTCGGGGCAGATTACGCGTACACTGTTGACGGCGGCAAACTCGGCGAAGTCGAGTATGAAAATTTCAACGCTGCCTCGGCGAAGATAGTTGTCCGCGGCATTTCGATACATCCCGGAAGCGCGAAGAATAAGATGGTCAACGCGGCTGCGATCGCCTGCGAACTCCAGAGCCTGCTGCCCAAACGTCAGGTTCCCGAGAAAACCGAAGGCTATCAGGGCTTTTTCCACCTGACAGGCATCAGCGGCGAGACGGAAAACGCCGAGCTGTCATATATCATCCGCGACCACGACAGAACCAAATTTGAAGAAAAAAAGAAACTGATGAAAGAACTCGTGCGCAAACTGAACCGCAAGTACGGTAAAGGCACGCTCACGCTGGTGATGAAGGATTCGTACTACAACATGAAAGAAGTGCTCGCAGATAATATGTTCGTCGTGGAAAAGGCGCTTCAGGCGATGCGCGACTGCGGCGTCGAGCCGGTATGCGTACCGATCCGCGGAGGCACGGACGGGGCAAGGATCTCGTTTATGGGTCTTCCGTGTCCCAACCTCTGTACCGGCGGAGAGAATTTCCACTCCAGATTTGAATTCGCGTGCGTTGAAGATATGAAAATGTGCGTAAAGGTCATCAAAAATCTGATGATCGCTAAAGACTGACAGGCGGAGGTGCGACAGGATGATGTGTACGGTTGATTTAGCGAGATCATTGCCCGGCGCTTCGGGCGCGCGTCTGGTTGCTGCATCAGGCGGTCAATTTGTCAGTTATTTGTTTGTATTTGCCGCGCTGCTCCTGCTCGTAATGTTCTTCGTTGCCAACAAATTCGTGCAGAAGCGCCTCGGCTCCGAGCCCAAGGACGCTCTTCTGTATTCGTGCATAAGAAGCTTCATCAGCGCGCTTATTTTCTTTTTAGTATATGTGATCACAGTCGGCGGCCTCCCCAGGATAAACACGTTTTCGCTGCTGCTTTCGATCGCCCTCGCGTCTCTCGTGTGCGCGTACACGCTTTTCGGGTTCCGCATAATGAACTACGGAAGTCTTTCCGTATACACAGTGTTCCTGATGCTCGGCGGCATGATCATACCCTACCTGTACGGCGTGATCTGGCTTAACGAAGGCATAAGCGTATTCAGGATCATCGGCATCGTGCTGATGATAATCTCGCTCTTCTTCCCGCTTATCGGAAACGGCAAAAACGGCGCCGAAAAGGCTCAGAACGCTGCTAAAAAGCGCGTCATATTCGGGCTCATATGCTTCGCAGTCTTTATTCTGAACGGCCTGGTGAGCGTCGTTTCAAAGACGCATGCGCTTAAAATGTCCGACCAGAGACCGGTATTGATCACTTTCGTTATGCTTTGCGCCCTGTCAAACGGCGTGCTTTCGCTGATCGCACTGCTCGTTCTTAAAGCGGTATCTTCGGTCAAGGGGGCGAAGCGCGCGGACAATGGCCGGGAAGCGCGTGCGAAGGTCAGTTTCTTCTCCGTACTGAAGCCCGTACTCCCGGCAATAGCGCTCGCGGCGGCGTTCGACGGTGCGTCGTTCTTCTTTCAGCAGCTGGGCGCAAGTCAATTGCCGGCATCAGTGATGTATCCGATACAGACGGGAGGGTCAATAGTTTTGACCGCCCTCGCCGGGTTCCTTATCTTTAAGGAGAAACAGACGAAGATCGCGCTCATTGGCCTTGCGATAACGTTCGCGTCAACATTTCTGTTTCTCTTTTAGCAGCCGTATGATATAATATTGACCGCAAACCGCATTTTTACCAGCAGAATACAGCCGTTTTTGCCGAAACTGAAAATGCGGCTGCAGGAAAGGAAAGGGCATTTGGAAGCGCAGAGAGGCGGAAAAGACGGAATCGAAGTAAAATATATTGCCGACGTTTATACCGGCTTCAGCGAAAAGTTCGGGCTGCCGAGGCAGAGCGGGATCGTACCGGAACTGACAGGAAGGATCGTTTTCCGCCCTGAATTCAGAAATCCGGACGCCATTAGAGAAATAGAAAAGTTTACGCATCTGTGGATCCTTTTTGATTTTTCTCTGGCGCACAGAGACGAATGGTCGCCTACGGTGCGTCCTCCGAGGCTCGGCGGAAACAGGTGTGTGGGTGTATTTGCGAGCCGCTCTCCTTTCCGGCCGAATCCGATAGGGCTTTCCTGCGTAAAACTTGAAAAAGTGTCCGGGACCGAAAACGAAGGGAAAGTGCTTATCGTCAGCGGGATCGACGTAGTATCGGGAACTCCGGTGATCGACATCAAACCGTACCTGCCCATCTCTGATTGCCGCCCTGACGCTGCAGGCGGGTATTCCGACGAAATGGCCGGGTATGAACTGAACGTCGAATTTGCCCCCGGCGTGTACGAAAAGATTCCGGAAAACGACAGGGATGCCGTTACCGGGTGCATTAAAAGCGACCCGAGACCGTCATATCATGACGATCCGGAGAGGGTATACGGCATGGTATATAAAGGCCTTGAAATTAAATTTAAAGTGAGCGAAAGTACGGCGTACGTGCTTAGTGCGGAAGAAACGGACAACGATTCATAATAAGGAGCGATGAAACATGAAATCGGATAAGGGCAAGAAATACCCGCGGATTTTCAGCATTTTCAGAAAGAGAAAGTCGGTCAATTGCGTTTATGCGGGACCTGAGCGCGGCGCTCGCGTATATGCCGGTCCGGAGCCGAGAAAGCCAGGCCCTCGAGAAGAGGAACCGGTCCCGGTGTGCGTTTATGCGGGGCCTGAATATTTTGAAGAGCTTGCACGCAAACGCCGCGAAGAAGAGGGGAAGGCCGAAGAGGCGAAGGCCGAAGAAGCGAATGCCGAAGAGACGAAAGCCGAAGAGGTAAATGCTGAAGAAGCGACGGATGAAGAAGCAAAAGCAAACGACGCGGATGACGACGAAAATTAACAATGAGTAAAGAGTTAAAAAGAACTGCAAAAGAGGAAGTTTTTCCTTATAAACTCAGCAGCTGCGTCTGGGAAATAACACTTTCGTGCAGCTTCTCGTGCAAATATTGCGGCTCAAGGGCAGGTAAGGCACAGGAAGGGGAACTCAGCACGGCAGAATGTCTCGACGTTGTCCGCCAGCTGAGGGAAATGAAGCTCAGGCGCGTGAACCTCATCGGCGGCGAAGTATTTATGCGCCCGGACTGGCAGATCATTGTCGCCTCGCTCTGCGGCGCCGGCATTAAAGTCTGCATCATAACTAACGGGTACAGGCTGAAAGACGAGGACCTGAAATTCCTGAAAGACGTAAAAATCGAATCCGTCGCCGTCTCGATCGACGGACCGGAGGAAGTGCACGATGCGTGGAGAATGAAAGGCAGCTTCAGGCAGGCTGTGGAGTCGGTCAGACGGATCGACAGCTTCGGGATCCCCGTCTCGGTCATAACTGCGCTCAGGCGCGACAACGCGGCGGTGCTTAACGAATTTTACGAAGAAACTGTCAGTAAATTGCCTATCTTCGCATGGCAGCTCCAGTCGTGTGCTCCGATGGGCAATGCGTCGGGCAGCGCGGAGGCCATACGTTACAACTTCAAAGACGTGATAAAATGGATCGCGAAAACTGCTCCCGTTGCGCCGTTCGTTATCGGCGCGGCGGACAATATCGGTTATTTTACGCCTGAAGAGCGCGCTATACGCGGCCATAAGGAGTTCGCAGGCTGCGGCGCGGGGCTCTGCTCTGTAGGGATCGATTCGAAGGGCAACGTCAGCGGCTGCGAGTCTATGCGCGATCCTTCGTTTATCGAGGGCAATCTTCGCGAAAAGTCGCTTGCGGAGATATGGTATTCGCCTGATTCATTCAAATATAACAGAAACTTTGACGAGTCAATGCTGCAGGGAAAGTGCGCGGATTGTCCCGAAGGACCGTACTGCGCCGGCGGCTGCCGTTCTTATAATTTCTTCACGTCGGGCAGCCTTTATGAATCCAGATATTGTGCGAGAGGAGAATAGCGGCATGAAAAAGAAAGAAAAATACCCGAAAAGAAGGATGGATGCGGTTTCCGGAGTGTATGCCGGTCCTTCGTTCATGAACAGACCGGTTCGCAAATTCGGAAAGCAGGAGAACTCCGATGCGGATATTGATGCCGATATAGTGGAAGTGTACGGCGGTCCTGAAATGATGGAAAGCTGGCGCCGCGGCGAGCCCGAAGAGCCTCAGGTGGAAGATACACAGGCTGAAGAGCCTCAGGTGGAAGATACACAGGCTGAAGAGCTTCAGGTGGAAGATAAACAGGCTGAAGAGCTTCAGGAGGAAGATGCGCAAGCGGAAGAATCGCAGCCGGAAAGACCGGGAAGGGACAATAAAATCCCTGCTTTAAAGAAGTTCAGGAAAGCCCGTTTCCCCGACAATGAATTTGATCCGCGTATCGCAATGGCTGTATACGGAGGGCCCGACTATTTCAGCCCGAATTCAGCGTCTGCTCCCGTTTTCGGCATTCCTTTTAAAGCTGTATCTAACGAAGAAACTGCTTCAAAAACCGCTGCGGTCGATCCGAACGCTAAACACTGTAAGGAGTGCGGTTCGATCCTGATGCCAAACGCGAGATTCTGTACAGAATGCGGGACCCCTGTACCGAAAGACGAGGGGGAAACGATTTGAAAAAAATATTGACCGCGCTAATCTTAATAATGTTGTCAGCCGCGTTGCTCGTATCTTGTACGAACAACGAAGATGCGCGCCAGACGGACGAGGGAACGTTGACCTCCCAAACGCCGGAAATCACCGTTGCCGCTCCGACGGAAAATCTGACGCTCGCCCCGACAGCCACGCCTTCGCCTGCACCGACGCAAGTTCCTACGCCGCAGCCTACTGCTACACCTACGCCGGCGCCCACTGATACGCCTACGTCTGTGCCTACGGATACACCTACGCCCGAGCCGACGCAAGAACCTACTCCGGTGATCACAGAAACTCCCGCACCGACCGCTACCCGGCAGCTTCCCACGGAAGTGCTGTCGACGCCGTACGCGACCCCCGGTGACGGATCTACGTTCGATATCGTCATCAATATTGCCGGCGACTGTATGCTGGCTTCGCACAAGAACGAGGATGCGTCGAACGGATTTAAGGAGTATGCGAACCGCGAAGACCCGAAATATTTCTTCGATAAAGTTGCTCCCATTTTCCGGGCTGACGACCTCACTATTGTGAATTTAGAGTGCGTTTTAACGGATAAAGAGCTTCCGCCTATTGAAAAGCATGAAGCTACGCCTTTCTGGTACTACGGAAAGACGGCTAATACGCGCATTTTAACCGAACAGAGCGTCGAAGCTGTGTCGCTGGCGAATAACCACATGTACGACTACGGCGAGCAGGGCAGGCTGGATACGGTCGAGGCGGTGAAGAATGCCGGGCTCCTGTACGCTGGCTGGGAAGAGACGTTTTATTTTGAGAAGAACGGCTTTAAGATCGCCGTGATCTGCGCGAATCTTTACGTCGGATCAGAGGCGGACGTGATCTGCAATCTCGTGAAGGAAGCGTCAAAAGTATCTGATTTTCAGATCGTTTTCTTTCACGGCGGTAAGATGCGGCTGCATGAGCCGGAGCAGTGGAAGGTCAAGGGATGCCACAAGATCGTTGACGCCGGCGCGGATCTGATCGTGGGAGCGCATCCGCACGTGCTTCAGCCCCGCGAAATCTATAAAGGCGTGGATATTGTTTATTCACTTGGCAATTTCTGTTACGGCGGCAGCAGGCGGCCCGAGAACCGTACGATCATATATCAT
>JAFWQX010000030.1 GCA_017508875.1 Clostridia bacterium
AGTAGAGCCCATAATCCGCATCTACTTGACATCGTATATGACACCATATATAATCATCAGGGACGGGCAGCTCGCGAAAACGCTGGAAAAAAAGCTGGCGGAAGAAGGGGTCAATGCAGGAGTAGAAGCTTTCAATTTTGTGTTGACACCGGATTCTCTGGAAGAGTTCGATGCGTTGAAAACGCTTTCTAAGGAAGAAACGATTATTAATGCGGACCGGACGGACAGGCCCCGCTCAGATTTTCTGGAAAAGTTCAAACCTGATTGCGTGCCCCAAATCGCCCCCCGGTTTTATGATGGAAAATTACGTCGCCAAGTGCAAGGCTGAAGGTCGCTGCACTTTTTGCCTGACTAAAAGGCTGCCGGGGGCAAAATTCTGCACAGAGTGCAGCAAAAAATTTGTGGATTGAAGAGCGTGACAATATGAGACTTAGAGTTTTTGCGCTGATTTGTATGGCAATGTTTTTGCTTGGTATGTTGAGTGTGCTGCGGACGCCGCGGGTGTTGAACGCGGCAGAGACCGGGGAGGCCAAAACCGAATTCGAAACGTTCGACGAATCGAGATTATTGACCTCTGTTACGCTGAAGAACGGAGACGACGTGGAGATACAGTTTCATACGCTGGATGAGGCTGTCTGCTTTAGCATTGCCACCGAAAGCCCCGATGACGGGTGTGAATTGACCGCCGAACTGTATGAATGGAATGAGAATATAAAAAAGACGCTGCGCGGAGGAATGCTGCATAGCTGGACGATCTCCGAATGGGCAGATTCCGGAGAAATATCTGTAGATTTTACCGGGCTCAGCGGCGGCGCGCTTGGCGCAGGGGAGTACGCATTGAAATTTACTCTGGTGAAAGGCGCAAACGTTGTTTTCAAAGGATACAAACCTGCGGCGCGCGGCATCTGCTGCTACGAGAAAGGCTACCGCGTTTACGGCTCTTACATAGGCAGGATCATAGCTAAAAATCCGGTGGAGAAAATGCTCGATTCCGTTTCTCCCGAGGTTAATGTGGAGTATCATACCGCGCCTCCCGAGTGGACGGTACCAGAAGACAGCGCCATAGCAAAAATGGACGTTGACCCGACTCAGTGGACCGCCGTGGACGGGCTGGGAAGGACGCTTCCCGATCATTCGGCAGTTGGCGAAAAAAAGAAACGCACAGTCGGTATGTTTTACTGGACCTGGCACTACGCTTGGATGAACGGTGTGCCGTGCAACGTCACCAAGGTAATCGAGGCCCATCCGGACGCGATCAACGACTATGATCACGAGATCTGGAAGCAGGAAGGCGGCGGATACTGGTGGGACGAATCTTTGTACGGTTATTATACAGAATACGATGATTACGTTCTTAGAAAACACGCTGAACTTCTGGCCGATGCCGGCGTGGATTTCGTGCTGTTCGACTGTACGAACAACGACGCTACCTGGGAGCCGGGATATATGAACCTGCTGAAAGTATGGTCGGAGGCAAGGGCTGACGGCATCAAAACGCCGCAGGTGGCGTTTATGCTGAATTTCGTATGGGATTCCAAATATACGGTTTCATCGCTGAGGCAGATATATGAGAAAATCTACAAAAACGGAAACTATCAGGATCTCTGGTTCTACTGGGAAGGAAAGCCGCTGGTAATGTCGCACAACGGGCTTGACCCGTATGATCCATATGAAGCGGAAATATCGAACTTCTTTACTTTTAAGGCCGGAATGGGCTCTTATTTCGCAGGCGATATGGAGGATTCCTGGTGGGGCTGGCTCCACGTTTATCCACAGTCGGTGTACATAAATCCGGACGGAAGCGCTGAACTTACGACTGTTGGCGTTGCGCAGAACGCGAATTATGAGACGATGACTTTATCCGCGATGAACGGAGAACATATTATGGGCCGCAGTTTTTCGATGCAGCCTAATTATTCTTATTCGTACCGGTACGCGGGGAAGAAGATTGTGTGCAGCTCGCATATGGAAAACGCGATCTTGTACGGTATCAACTTCCAGGAACAGTGGGACCGCGCGCTTCAGATCGATCCCGAGATCATTTTTGTGACAGGCTGGAACGAGTGGAACGTCGGCCGCACATCTGAATGGTGCGGAGTGCAGAACGCATTTCCGGATGAATTTACCGATGAATATTCGCGCGACATCGAACCTGCGAAGGGGAGACTGAAAGACCATTATTATTACCAGCTGGTCAGCAATATTCGCCGCTACAAAGGGGTCTCAAAGTACGATCCGCAGCAAAAATCATTGACCATCGACGTAAAGGGAAGTCCAGAGCAGTGGGACAATGCGGATATCGTGGCGTATAACCACTACGTCAATAACACGTACGAGCGGGATATTGACGGCTGGGCAACGACTCATTACACGAATCCCGGCATCCGCAACGATATCAGAACCGCCAAAGTTTCATATGACAAAAATACCGTCTATTTCTTTGTGGAAACGGTGGATCCGATAACTTCTGCTTCCGATCCCTGCTGGATGAGGCTCCTCCTTGATACACGCGAAGCATCAGCGGCTCATCAGGATTGGGAGAATTTTGAATATATACTTAACCGAGTGTCTCCTTCCGAGGACGGTCTGGTGCTGGAACGCAGCACCGGAGGATGGAACTGGGAAGAAGCAGGTCACGTAGAGTACAGCGTGCAGGGAAATGTATTGCAGGTCGCGATACCGCGAAAGCTCCTGGGGTTCGGAAGCGGAAGACTGGATTTTAATTTCAAATGGTGCGATGCGAACCTTTCTGACGGAGACGTATTGACGCTTTACACCGACGGCGATGCAGCTCCGGGTGGCAGGTTCTGCTTCCACTTTACTACAAACGCACGTACTCCGGCGGAAGCACGGAAATTGACCGCAATAATCGTAAGCAGCTGCGCGTCTGAGGCGATTTTGATTGCCGCCGCGGTCATTCTCGTAGTTGTGCGGAGAAAGCGGTCAATGCGTCAGAATGCCTGAATTAGGCCCGGGTTAATAGTGGAGAAGAATGAGCGAGACATAATAGCGAGAGGTGATTTTAATGATGAAAATGACAAGGGAATGTTTCAGTGCTTCGAAGGGCGGTTTGAAACTGCCTTACCTCAGGTTCCTGCCTGAAAATTACACGGGCGGAGGCGCTGTCGGGTACCCGCTGATGATCTTCCTGTGCGGCAGCGGCGAATGCGGCGACGACCTGGATCTGGTGGCGAAGCACGGACCTCCCAGATTCGCAAAAGCGGGAGAGGATTATCCGTTCATACTTGTCAGCCCGCAGATCCCTGAAGGCGATTTATGGTTTGCCCATATCGAGACACTGAACGACTGGCTGGACGAGCTTATTAAGACTCTGCCGATCGATACTTCACGGATATATCTGACCGGTCTCTCGAACGGCGGAATAGGTACCTGGCTCTGGGGGACACACGATCCGAAGCGGTTTGCGGCTCTGGTACCGGTGTGCGGCGAGGGCAACGAAACGTTCTCTTTTATGTTGACGGGTGTTCCGATCTGGGCGTTTCACGGCGATGCCGACCCGTGCGTCTCGTGCGACTGTTCGCGCAGGCTCGTGGAGAAGATAAATAATGCGGGCGGCAATGCGAAGTTAACGGTCTACCCGGGCGTTGGTCACGACAGCTGGGAGCAGGCGTACCGTGAGCCGGAACTGATTAGCTGGATCATGGCTCAGCATCGCGCGGGACAATGAGCCGGAACTGATCAGCTGGATCATGTCCCAACGTCGCATATGACAATGAGGTTTGCGTGCCGGGGAATTCTACATTTTTCTCCGGCGCTTTCCTTTTGGAATCCATAGGCTCTACTCCCAAAATTGTAAAAAGCAACAGCTACGTGCCCATCATACCTGGCTCATTTTCAGGCGGCGTTTTCAGCGAGCGGGCGCTGCTTCGCGGCGGAAAATGGGCGCAGAACACCGCCTGAATCCCGGTTCTTAAAAAATCTTTAAAACCGCCCTCGTTTAAGAACCTGAAACAGTTCGACAATTAAAGCATGACAGGAAAGCCTGTTATGTATCAACAGCAAGCCATTACGAAATTAGGAGTAGAGCCATTAAAATTTTTTCAAATTTTAATTGACAAAAAACGCAGAAATAGGTATACTATCTTTGACAGAGCCCACCACGCATAAGGCGGCAACGCACTGCGGACCACGGTGGGACTTTTTTTCGGAGACTCGCTATGGAACAGTTGAAACCTGCACTTACATATGATCAACAAATCGAAAAACTTAAAACTGTTCATAATCTATTAATCAAAGATGATAATACTGCTTTTGAGGTTAAATTAGAAGAATTGATTGAAAAATATAAAGATGTTGTAATTTTATCATATATAGGTTTTCCGGAAGAATGGAAAAGTGTTCTTTCAGATTGATTTACTAACTAGTTCTATGGGATTTATCAGTAATTTAATTAACAAACATAAACAAAAGGTGGCTGAACGGAATCAAAAATGTGACGCCTTTCTTTCTGCTGTTTCAGAAGCCTGCTCGCTTGCCGATAGCTATACTTCTGATAAGAGCCGCTTCGCTGAGATCGGGCTTTCGAAAGCCTGGCAAAATAACTATTCGGCCCTGAAAAGCGAAGTGGATTCGTTAGATTCTTTTGGTTTGAAAAAGGCGGATAACTATAAAAAACTGCTTGCTTCAATTGAAGATTTTAATAGCAAATACAAAAATCTCAAATATACTATACGCTTTCATAACGAAGTAGTTGCACGCTCTAAAATGAAAGATGCATACGGGCTTATTGGCGACGTCGAAGGCAGAAAACTTGACGAGCAGCAAATGCTCGCAACAATAATTGAAACGCATAATCACCTTATCATTGCCGGCGCCGGAACCGGAAAGACGACAACAGTTGTCGGAAAAATAAAGTACCTGATACGTTCCGGAAAATGCAGGCCGGAGGATATCCTTGTCCTCTCTTTTACTAATGCCTCGGCATCCGAAATGAATGAAAGAATTGCCAAAGAAACCGGATGCGATATCGCTGCTTCGACCTTCCATAAGCTCGGGTTAAATATAATTGCGAAGGCCGAAGGAGTGAAGCCGAAGATCACCAAAATCGAGCTGAAAGAATTCATTCGTTTAAAGCTCAAAGAACTAATGAATGATTACGCTTATGTTCGTGCTCTCAGTTCGTATTTGATCTACAACCGTGTACAGGCCAGATCCGAATTTGATTTTAAAACAGAATTCGAATACAGAGAATATCTGCAGCTAAATCCTCCTGTAACTGTCCAAAACGAATCTGTTAAAAGCTACGGTGAGATGGATATAGCGAACTTCCTTTTCCAGAACGGCATCAAATACATGTATGAGGCGGAATACCCGATCGATACTAGAACAGGGGAGTACGGACAATACTATCCGGATTTTTATCTGCCCGATTATGGAATATATATCGAGTATTTCGGCATAAACAAAGACGGCAACGTACCCAACTGGTTTTCTTCAAGACCCGGGATGACAGCGTCTGAATCATATCGCGCAAGTATGGAGTGGAAACGCGCGCTTCATAAAGAAAACGGTACCATTATGATCGAGTGCTATGCTTATGAAAAAATGGACGGAAGCCTGTTGGACGTTCTTGGTAAACGCTTGATTGATAAGGGTGTTAAACTGGAGCCCAAATCTCCGGAGGAACTCTGGGCTGCCGTTTCACAGGATGGAAACAGTTTTCTGGACGGAGTGATCGAACTGTTTGAGACTGTGATAAACCTGATAAAAAGCAATAACTATACACTTGAAGAATTCAGAAAGATCGCCAGGGAAACTAAGAATTCAGCACGGTATCTAAAATTCATAGATCTTATTGATCCGCTGTTCAGTGCTTATGAGCAGGAACTCAAGAAGAACGGAGAAATAGACTTCAACGATATGATCAACACCGCGGCTGAATATATACGAAGCGGCAAAGTTAAGAACCCGTTTTCACAGGTGATCGTTGACGAATACCAGGACATATCCAAGGCGCGTTTTTCTTTACTTGCCGCACTTCGCGCGTCTAAAGATTATGACCTTTTCTGTGTTGGTGATGACTGGCAAAGCATTTATCGATTTGCTGGCAGTGATATTAGTTATATTTTAAACTTTGAGCGTTACTGGGGACCGGCAACGAAAAGCAAAATCGAGACAACGTACAGATTTACTCCGTCGCTGATACAGATCAGCGGATCTTTCATCATGCAAAATCCGTTTCAGCTGAAAAAACAGATACGCGGCATTTCTGATGATAAACGCTTTTCGCTTGGAGAGATCAACGGGTTCAACGAACAATACGCTGTGGAATTTATGACGGAACGAATTGACGACCTGCCAAAGGGGAGTACCGCATTCTTTATTGGCCGCTACTCGTTTGACGTTGATATCCTGAAAGAAAGTGGATTATTTGCTTGTCAATACAATAACGTAACTGGGTTTGTTGACGTTAGTTACAGAAATCGTCCGGATTTGAGAATGTGCTTTATGACAGCACATAAATCTAAAGGCCTGCAGGCGGATTATGTTTTTATAATAAACAATAAAAGCTCCCGGATGGGTTTTCCGAGTAAGATACAGGATGATCCGATACTTGAGCTATTGTTAGAGAAGAGTGAAGATTATCCTTATGCTGAAGAGCGACGCCTGTACTACGTCGCATTGACGCGCGCGAAGGTAAAGGCTTATATGTTGACAGTGAAAGGCAAAGAGTCGATTTTTGCCAAAGAACTGCATTCGGCGTATGAGCGTGAACTTTCACAGGAACGGTTCGAATGCCCGCTTTGCGGAGGACGCCTGGTCAAGCATTCGGGGCAATACGGTGAGTTCTTCGGTTGTGAGAATTACCGTGCAAGCGGGTGCAGGTATACGCGGAATATAAAAGCGAAGCGAGACCCCTGAAATTGCCCTTTAAACGCCCCAAATCGGGGAGCTGCTGCCCGGAGCACTCACGATACCGGTGAAAGGCGTTGACGCCGTTTTGAGGCCGTTACGCGCGCCCTGGGGGGCATCCGGAGAGAAAGCACAATAACATTGACCGCAATCGAGAAAAAGGTGATATTATGAAACAAACAACGGAAGAAAACATTCAGAAAAAAGCAGACTTGTCGTATGACGCAATTAAGAAAAACGAGGTAGTGAACACCTATATCCGGCAGGCTGACCTCGCGCTTTCGACACTCGGATTTACCGAACACAGTTTCGCGCACTGCACGCTTGTGGCGGAAAAAGCCGGATACATTCTGAGTACGCTCGGCTACGATGAAAGGATGATCGAGCTTGTGAAAATAGCCGGGTATCTGCATGACATCGGCAATCTCATCAACCGCGTCGATCACAGTCAATCCGGGGCAATGATGGCGTTCAGGATCCTGGATCATCTGGATTTCCCGCCGGAAGAGATCGGCCTGATAGTTTCCGCGATAGGCAACCACGATGAAGGCAGCGGAGTCCCGGTCAGCCCGCTTGCAGCTGCGTTGATCCTCGCGGACAAAAGCGACGTCCGGCGCAACCGGGTCAGGAACAGCGATGAGTCAACCTTTGATATTCACGACCGCGTCAATTACTCTGTTACAAAAGCGGAACTCAAGGTCAACTCGGCTCATACGATCATAAAATTGAAACTCACCGTTGACACGCGCTACGGCTCCGTAATGGACTATTTCGAGATCTTTCTGCAGCGTATGATACTTTGCCGCAAAGCGGCTGAAAAGCTCGGTCTCCAGTTCAAACTTATGATCAACGAGCAGCAGCTGATCTGAGAAGGAATAATACTTTTAATCGGTGTTCCACTCCGATTTTCCCCTGGGAGTTAGCGGCTGCCTGACATCAAACCCGAATCTGCCGGTTTGGCGCCAAGAATCCCGCCATTGTCCCGCTGAATCACGCTCGGGCTTCGAAGTCGATTTCAACCTGCTTCAGAAAACGGTCCGCGATAGGTGTTAAAGGCTGGTATTTTTTCCAAACAAGATACAGCTTTGTTTCGAGGACGGGTGAGAGCGGAACGAAAACAAGGCCGCTGCCGGGCGAGGTATCTATAAGTCCGTCAAACGTCAAAAGATATCCGAGTCCGGCTTTCGCAAAAACTGATCCGTTATAAGAAAGCCTGAAGGAACCTTCCAGATGAAACGAAGAAAAAAGATTGCCCGCCCAAGACTTAATTTCATTGTCCCAGGCCTGACCGGAACAGAACAGCGGCAGACCTAAAAGATCGTCTGCAGTCACGGTCTCCCTTATAGCCAGCGGATCGCTCTCGGAAAAAACAAGCCCCCATTTATCCGATTCGGGTAATTCAAGAAAATCATATTTGCGCGGATCGGGCTCTTCTGCAAGCACCATAAAATCAAGAAGCCCCTTCTGAAGCTTTCCGGCGACCTGCTCGGTATCTCCGCTCGTTATATGATACTGAAGCTTCGGATATTTTGCTTTCAGCTTTTTTATTGCCCCGGCAATATATCTGATCTGGCACGATTCGGCAAGTCCGAGAAACAGTTCGCCTCCGGTAATATCGTCAATGTACATGAATTCCTTCTCGATTTTGTCAGCCATGCTCAACAGGTCCTCAGCCCTGTCGCGAAGAAGCATGCCTTCATCTGTCAGATGAATACTGAAACTGTGCCTTGTGAAAAGCTTTGTATCCAGTTCTTCCTCAAGTGCTTTAAGCGCCTTGGAGAGAGTAGGCTGTGTAACGTGGAGCTGCTCTGCGGCTCTTGTCATATTTTCTTCTCTCGCAACCGCGAGAAAGTATTTCAGATTACGAAGTTCCATAAATTGCCCCCGGAAAATGATATTCCAAAAATTCATATCACGAAATAAATAATAACTATTAGCGAGGAATTTGTCAAGATGCTACAATGCTATTGTCCGAAAAAAACGGTAGGAGGCACAGAAATAATGACTGAATTTGAAGATTCTCTGCTGAGCTGCCTGGAAGAGAGCGGGAACAGCGATATCGCCGGGGAAGCAAAGGAACTGTACCGCGACGGAAGGACAGACGAGCTTATGAAGCTTCTCAGGAGGAAGCGGTGCGATCTCATCGACGATATGCATTTAAGCCAGCGCAAAGTAGACAGGCTTGATTACATTATCAGGCAGGCTGAAAAAGAAGTAAACTGAAAGGAACCGAATGAAATGAAAAAAGAAGAACTTAAACTTACAAAAGACTGGGACAAGACTTTTCCGAGAAGCGAAAAGACGGAGCACTCGAAGGTGACCTTCGTGAACCACTTCGGCATCACGCTCGCGGCGGATATGTATATGCCGAAAGATGCGAAAGGGAAGCTGCCGGCGATCGCTGTATGCGGTCCGTTCGGGGCATGCAAGGAGCAGGCATCAGGTCTTTATGCGCAGACAATGGCGGAACGCGGCTTTCTTACGATTGCTTTTGATCCGTCGTTCACCGGCGAATCAGGAGGCTTTCCGCGCGCAATGCACTCGCCGGATATTGACGTGGAGGACTTTCAGGCTGCGATCGATTTCCTCTCTGTACAGGAAAACGTCGATCCTGAACGCATAGGAATCATTGACATCTGCGGCTGGGGAGGAATGGCGCTTCAAACTGCATGCATTGACACAAGAATCAAAGCGACGTTGACGTCCACGATGTATGATATGTCACGCGTGGCAGGCAACGGATATTTCGATGCTGATGATAATGAAGAGGCGAGGCACCGGACGCGCGTGATGGTAAACGCTCAGCGCACAGAAGACTACAAAAACGGCGTGTACGCAAGGCAGGGCGGTGTTATCGATCCGCTGCCCGATGACGCACCGTACTTCGTAAAAGACTATTACGACTATTACAAGACAGGACGCGGGTATCATGCGCGCTCTCTCAACTCAAACGACGGATGGACGGTCAACACGATGACATCGCTGATGAACACACGGCTTTTCACTTACTCCAAGGAAATCAGAAGCGCCGTTTTGATGATCCACGGCGACAAGGCACATTCCTGCTATCTGAGCCGCGACGCCTACGCTGACATGGTGAGGGACAGCAAGTTCGCTGACAATAAGGAACTCTATATCATACCTGGCGCTTCGCACACGGACCTTTACGACGGAGGCGGTAAAAACGCCATACCTTTCAATAAGATCGAGGCTTTCTTTACAGAATATTTGAAATAGGGTATATTACGGACAAAACCGCAGCGGAAATGAAATCTCTTCCGTGATGCGGCAATGTGACAATGCGACAATGTGACAATGTGACGATGTGACAATAACGATAGCTTACGGGGGATAAACATATGAGTAAAATATTGGTGATAACAACAAGCCTTAGAGCGAAAAGCAATTCGGATATTCTTGCCGCACGCATGATCGAAGGTGCGAAGGATGCCGGACATGAGGTAGAGCACGTCAGTCTTCGCGGCAAGAAATTGAACTTCTGTATCGGTTGTCTTTCCTGCCAGAAAACACAGAAATGCGTTCTTAAAGATGACGCGATCGAGATAGCAGAAAGGGTAAAAAACGCCGATTCGCTCGTATTTGTCACGCCGATCTATTATTACGAAATGGCCGGACAGATGAAGACGCTCCTTGACAGATTAAACCCGCTGTATACGACCGATTACAGGTTCCGCAAAGTTTACATGCTCTCGACTGCAGCCGAGGACGAAGAATATACGCCCGAAAAAGCGGTGAACGGTCTTCAGGGATGGGTCGATTGTTTTGAAAAAGCGGAACTTTCAGGTACGCTGTTCTGCGGCGGCATAAACGATCCGGGCGAGGCATCAGGTAAAGCAGATGAATTGAACGAGGCTTATGAATTTGGTAAAGCGCTCGAATAAAAACTGTACGTATGGAAAGTTACCGGATAGATAAAGAAACGTTATATATACGCGATTTTAAGCAGATATTCGACTACCGGAGCAGTCAGGAATGGCGGTCAATGATCACAAGGCTGATCATTGAAGAAGGTGTCAAGGAGATCCCCGACGGAGCATTTAATTATTTTGAGAATCTGCGCGAGGCAATTCTGCCGGATTCTTTGAAGAGGATCGGCGGCAACGTTTTTGGAAATTGCAAAAGCCTTTGTAAAGCAGACTTCCCCGAAGGGCTTGAATACTTGGGAAGCTACGCTTTTCAGGACGCCTGTGCGCTGCGGAAGCTTTATTTTCTGAAAAGCCTGACTGCGCTCGGCGAAAACGCGCTTTACATTGGCGACGGGAGCAGGCTGTTTTCGATCGTTGTATCGCCCGAGAATCCCGCCTTCACGTCGGTCGAAGGGGTTCTTTTCACAAAGGATATGTCAAGGCTTTTAAAGTATCCGTCAGCGAAGCGTGCCGCGGAATACGCCGTGCCGGAAACCGTGCGTGAGATCGCCGACGGCGCGTTCTCTCACTCAAGATATCTTCATAAGGTGACGCTTCCTGAAAAACTTGAAAAGCTGCAGAGCGGCGCGTTCAGCTTCTGCAATCACATTGAAGAACTCGAGATACCGGAGACAGTGGAAGGCATTCCGCCGTACGCCTTTTTCTGCTGTGAGAGAATGAAAAAACTGACGCTGCCTGAAAAAGCGGAATATCTCGGATATGAATCGATCTGTAACTGCAGCCTGCTGGAGGCCGTTCGTATTCCGTCAGGCATCACGCAGATAGACTACGCGGCGGTCGGAGGAAATCCGCGGCTCGAAGAACTTGTGATCCCCGAGGGGGTGACCGAGCTGTCCAACAGCGCACTGATCGACAATACCGGTCTTAAAAAGATCGTTCTTCCGTCAACGCTTCTGGAGATCTGGGATCACGCTTTTCAGCGCTGCGAAAGCCTTGAAGAGATCACGATCCCGGAAAACGTTACGTATATAGACGACGAGGCGTTTGAAGGCTGCAAAAGTCTTAGAACGGTATATATGAGATCGCCGCATATCAAGTGTAGCGGCTTTCTGCCCGAAGGCCTGAGAGCTCAGGTCAAAATAATATCGGAATAATAAAAGTATGAAAGACACGAGTGATCGTATAAAAAAGGCGGGAACGCCGAAAAGAATCGTGACAACGACTTCAGTTTTCGAGCCGGGTTATCCTGCGTTAAAGGCCGCAGACAGACTTGCTTCGATTGGTTTTGAAGGGCTTGATATGGCGCTTGATTACTGGACGGAGCCCGGGTCGCCTTTTATGGAAGACGGATACCGGAAATGGGCTTATGAGCTTCGTGAACATGCGGAAAAGCTCGGGGTTCCTTATACACACGCTCACGCTCCGGGCGAGGCCGGGAACGGCGGGGAAGTGATCCGTGCAATAGAGACCGCGGGAATCCTGGGCGCGGGATATATTGTCGTTCACCCGGTAGTGCGCGAAAACGGAGAGATAATTGAAACAGCCGAACGGTTCATTGACGTCAACGCCGAAGCGTACCGCGCCTGCATTGACGCCGCGGAAAAGTACGGCGTTGTCGTTTTGTCAGAAAATCTTCTGTGTGGTGCGTCAACGGATCCGCGCATAGTCTCCGAACTTGTAAGTAAGCTTGCCTCGCCTTATTTAGGCTGGTGCTTCGATACGGGACACGCAAACTGCTTCGGTATCCTGCCGTCCGTTCTGCGGGAATGCTCCTGTGCTCCGCGTTCGCTTCATATTCAGGACAATAACGGTGCGGGCAATGACGAGCATCTTATTCCCGGAGACGGTACGGTAGACTGGAACAGTGTTGTAGAAAATCTCATGGCGGTCAACTACACGGGTGACGTCGTTCTTGAGGCTCATCATCAGTGTCTTGATGCTCAGGATAACGAGCGTGATGCGGTCCTGTTTAGGCTGCTCGAATCTGCCCAGCGCCTGCGGCGGATGATGGAAAACCCGGATCCGTCAAACCGGCCTTTGCCGCGCGACTGAAACAGTCGTGTGGATAACACCATTGCGCCGCCTTTTCCTTCTGAAATTCAAAAACTGAGATTCAGGCGGTGTTCTGCGCACATTTAACGCCGCCCTGAAGCGGCGCCCTTTCTGCAAATGGGACAAAACTCCGAGTTTGAGCGATTTTGTCCCATTTCATCGCTCATTTGACGCCGCCTGGATGCGGCGCCCTTTTTGCAAATGGGACAAAACTTCGAGTTTAAGCGATTTTGTCCCATTTCCTCGCCCATTTGACGCCGTCCTGAAGCGGCGCCCTTTCTGCAAATGGGACAAAACTTCGAGTTTGAGTAATTTTGTCCCATTTCATCGCTCATTTGACGCCGCCCGGTTGCGGCTCGTAATCCCCGCGCCGTTTACAAACCGCAACACAAGTGGTAGAATTGACCTGAGAAATTTGCACTTTTTGCCCAATTAAA
>JAFWQX010000031.1 GCA_017508875.1 Clostridia bacterium
CGATCAATATTACAGCGGCGATAAAACATACGGCACTGCCAGCAAAACATACGGCTGTCGGGATCGTGTTTCCGCCGCGTTTTGTTTTTGTACCGGTATCCGAACCGGGAGTATTGACCGCCGTAACGTCCGTTCCATCGCCTTTCTGCTCTGTATCGAACGTGAATTTCAGATCATACGTCGCAGTAGAAAAATTGCCTGCGAGCGCCTGATCTGTAACAGTCCTGTAAACGCACCTGTACTGAGCCTTATCCGCTCCGTTACCGTTAAGATAACAGACTATGGCTTTAACAAAAGCGCCCTCTTCCCGGTAGTCAAATTTATCGAGAACTCCCGTCTTATATTCGCCGGTCTTAACGTCCAGTACAGGCCGGTCAGGAAGTGCGAGCCACTCCCATCTTATAAGTGTTTCTACTGTGTAACCGTGATCCGTAAGCGCGTACCTGCATTCTGCGCTGTCTTCAAATATACCGACCTTTTCGCCGCTTAAGTGGTTGTGGCGTTTCATGCGGATCTTTTCGCCGTCGAGCCAGAACGTGAAGAACAGCCCTTCAAGCCTGTCCCCGTCCGGGATAAAGCCGCCCGGATCAAACGCAACTTCAAAACAGTCGTGCATATTAACGGTGTCAACGTCGTTGTCGTATATATCGGCTCCGACGTAGATCCCCTGCTCGCCGTAATAAAAATACGCATAAAGCGGGAGCCTGCTGCGCTCGTCATAGTAATCCGCCCACATGCCCGTATTATCTTTATTCAGCGAGATCTTTACCGCACCGTCCCATTCTCCCGGAGAAAAAACGCCGTCAATAACAAGATTCTCCGGGACAATGCCGAGCGCATATTCCGAGGTCTTAGCAAACACCCTCCCCGGAAAAACAAACCCCAAAACCAAAACCAAAACAAAAAACCTTTTCATAACACTAACGTTACTCTTTCTTCGCCTCTGAACTCTGAACTTAATATCGTGCTATCATTCTTACT
The DNA here is from genome assembly GCA_017508875.1 of Clostridia bacterium. Taxonomy (GTDB): domain Bacteria; phylum Bacillota; class Clostridia; order UBA1212; family UBA1255; genus UBA1255. Next base: position 982 of record JAFWQX010000031.1, read on the forward strand.
AGTTGCTAGTTGTCAGCGTATAGAACCCCGCGCTGTGCCCGTAAAGAACGCCGCAGCCCTCAACACGCTCCCATTCGTTATTGTCAAAACTGTACTCGCCGGTTTTGATCTGAACACAGTTTTTAACTTCATACCCCTCAAAGCAAAGCGACACAGGCGCACTCTTCCTGTTGATAACGGAAACATAAAGGTGATCAGCATGCTCTGTACAGAGGATATCGAGATCTTCACAGCCCGAAATAATATCGCAGGTGGTTATCTTGCCGTCTTTATGACCGGCCATCAGCCTGAACAATTCAGCCGAACTCTCTAAAACGACGTCGTTCCCTTTAACACTTATCATACCCTCATTTACCGGCATAAAGAAATCCGCGAGTCTGACATGATATTTATCTCCGCTCTTTGCAAGGAAATGAAACTGGAGCGCATTCGAGAAGAAAAGCCCGTTGCTGGAATCTTTGCCCCAGGTATAATTCCACTCATCCGCACACACCTGGATCCTGTCAAAATCGGAGCCGAAGAGCTCGTTTTTGTAGAAATTCAGGCCGATATCCTCACCGTCGGCGAAATTGCCCTCGAGCATCTCGCACGTCGCCATACCGTTAACACCCTGAGTCGCGTCAGGCAGGATACCGATATAATTGTGATACGAAACGTAAGTATAATCACTTTTGGAGGCTGCAACGAAATCGTGATTCCACTGTTTAAAGCTATTAGACCACGTCAGACCTATCACAGGAATAATGCTGTCATCTGCGCGGCGCATTGCCGCGATAAGCTCGTCGTTCCGCGCTGCAGCCAGCACAGGATCGCGCTGATACTGACCTCCGAAGAAATACACTTCATTCCCGATGTACCAAAGTTTAACGTTAAAAGCATCAAATCCTAAAGCCTGGCGGATCGCGCCGTATTTTGTATCAGGGCCGCCGTTAACGTATTCTACGTAATCGTAGGCGTCGCTGCCGTCGGAAAGAAGAAAGCTAACGGTAAGTTCCGGTTCAGCGCCAATCGCCTTTGCAAGCATCATAAATTCATTGACGCATATATCGAGGCAGTCCTGATTGTAAGTATCAGGGAACAGGAACCATTTGTCTCCGCCGGATACCGGTATCCTGAATTCCGGCGCTTTCATACTCTCGCGCCACGTCAGATGATCGGCCGCGCAGCCTCCCGGGAAGCGTACGGACGACGTGCCAATATATTTCATCGCCTCTATCACGTCTTTCCTCATCCCGTAATAATTATCCGTATCCATCAGCGACGCTTCGAATACTGCAGCCTCTCCTTCGCACTTTACGAAGAAAGTCCCGCCGTTAATGTCTTTTCCGCCGAATTTGAAGGACAGTTCGGTATATTCTCCAGGCTCAGCGCAAGGAACGCTGAAAGCCCGGAAAAGCCCGGAACCGCTCCCGCAGCCGCACTGTTCGAGGCTGTTATCTTCTACCCCGAAAGTGATCAGCGTTCCTTCAGAAATACCGCGTATCCACACTTTTGCTTCGTACTCGGCGCCATCCTTAAGAGCGATCACGTTCGAGCCTTGGCGCATCGTTCCGTTTTTAAGAATAACGAAATTACTGCCGCAAAGACTCTCTTCCCGGCGGTCTTTCACAAATTCAGCTCCCTCACATTCCCAGCCTGAAGGAGAACCGTCTCCCGCAAACAGTTTGCGGTTATTGATCATCTGCGCCGAAAGTCCTCCGAAGAAGCCCTTACGCGTCACTTCCGTATTCACTCCGAACAATCCGTTCTCAAAGGCTCTCAAGGCCTCTCCCGGCCTTATTACGGCATTTTCGCATGGGCAGAGTGGAATGATGTATTCCGCATGTGAAAGCTTCTCTACGGCCTTTTTAACGTGCTTTTTTTCGACTGTGACTTCAGAAGGGTTCTCCCTCACCTGCTGATCATTCAACTTATTCATAGAAATCAGACTTTCTCCTTTCAAAATCACGCCTTCATGCCTCCCCTCAATAACGTCGAAAGCCGAAAGATCCAGGTCGATCTCCCCGTCTTCCTCAGAGCGGTTAAGCAGATTAAGCACCAGCGCGTCTCCTTTTTCATTCGCCGAAAGCTGTACCTGAACGGCGTCGTTTCTGCCAGGGTGATAGCCGTCAATGATAAGCGTTCTGTACGCTTTCGTATTTGCGAACATATGCATCATCATGCCCGGAGCGGTTATATACCATCCCTCTTTAGGCGTCTCTAATACGGATTGCGAGTGCGTATTCGCCAGATTGTTGAAATTCACGAAATCTACGGCATCTCCGTGGCGCTGCCACATCATGAGCGTCGAGGCGGCATCCAGCGCGTAAGTCCATTTACTGAACATATAGCATTTATTGACGCGCGTCTCGGATCTGGGGACCATATTGTAAACGTCCGCGCCGTTGAGCGGCAGCCATTCGGTATTGCAATATTTTATATTTGTCCCGTGCGCTTCGTTGTATTGATTTATTATGGCAAGCTTCGCTTCGAGCTCGTCTTCGCTTATGCCTCTGTCGGCAAGGAAGTCGATATATTCTCCGGCAATCTCCACCATCGTTCTTAGTTTATCAAGGCCGTAGCAGTACGAGATCATTCCTATCTTTATCGACGGGTCAACGGCTTTCATTGCCTTCGAGTACGCGACGCATTCTTCGGCATATTCCTCCGCGCGGAACCAGCGGTGTACTTCATTGTCCATCTCCCAATATCTGACTCCGTACGGTTTTTCGTGCCCGTTCTTTATACGCATCCTGCCGCCTTCGGTAGAAGCGTCTCCGTTGCAGTATTCGACCCAAAGCGCCGCCTGACGCGCACCTTCTGCCTTGTCCGTAAACTCCATAAGATCACGGCCGTGAAGCGCTGCCGGAAGTGTCCTGTCATTCGGATCGCGATCCAGCAGTTCTTCAGGAACGTAATCATAAAAGCGCTTAAACGGATGATACATATTCACGCAGATCATAGATTCCCCGCCCACGGCTTCGGCGTAAGCTGCGAGTTCATCCGTACCGATATCGTTGTATTGATAGCCTCCCCAGAAGTACGAATACGACGGAAGGCGCTTTTTCCCGACACCCTTTTTCCAATCGTAAAACGAAGCAAAGCAGCCGCCGGGCCAGCGTATCACTTTAGGGGCAACGTACTTTCCGGCTTCGACCGCGCTCTTTTTGAATCCCCCTACAGCGTCCGAAGGCGTCAATGAAAAGTCGTCGCACACCACTTCGCTATTTGCGGGGACAATAAGTACGAACGTGTATCTGCCTTCTTCCGGGACTTCCAGTACGGCCGAGACCGCGCTGTATTCACCCGTAATTTCGGCGAGCTCTTTTACGCATACCGGCTCCTTTACCGTCCCCTCTTTATAAAGCGCCGCGCTGAGCATTCCTGAGCCTTTTACACGCCTTACGTACCCGCGGAAATTATATTTGACGCCTGTAAAGCAATATTTTCCGTCCTGTGCGAGCCCTCCGGTATCAGCGCCGCCATTTATGACGCGCATCGCGAATGAGCCGTGATGATCGTCAGGGATAAGCGAAATATGCACGTTTCCGTCCTGAGAATCTTCAATGATAAACGTTGAATCGTCGCATACGGGCTGATATCCGGCAGTTCCCGGAAAAGCAAACCAGGCATTATGCTCGTATGAAGAATGGTACCAGTCAAAAACGCGCCAGTCGGTCTCGCAGCGAGATGAAAGATCATTCTCGTCGTCGAGCAGGTCGTACCACAGCTTGTTTATCAGCCTGTACGGGTAGAACGGTTCAAAGCTCCTGTTGAAGAACATTTCCGCCGCCATTCCCTCTACCTGCAGGCCGTAGCCAAGTTCGATGAAGTTCGAGGCAAGTTTTTTGCTTACCGGTGTACTGTGGTACTTATTCGTCGCTCTCAATTCAAGTTTCATATAATTCTCCTGTTTCATCTTACGCGTTCGAGCCTGATAGTATTGTTCTCGCCTGATGCACCGCTGACCGAACCGCCGACGAGGATCACGTTATCACCTTTCGACAGTCCGAGCGTTTTTACGGTCTTCTTAAGCGACTCATAAAACACTACTTCCGAAGAAGGATATTCTTCGCTCAGCACAGGGATAACGCCCCATGAAAGCGCAAGTTTGCGCCACTCTCTCGGCTCCGTCGTGAGGCCGACAATATCCGCCACAGGTCTGAAGCGCGATACCATGCGGACCGTCGTTCCGGACAATGAACACACAGCTATAGCTTTTGCACCCGTTGCCAGAGCCATGTTGCACGCTGAATGTGAGATGGCGTCAATATTATTGTCGATCACGAAATTTGCGTCGTGGAACTGCTTCCGGTAATCGATATGTTTTTCCGTCTCTTCACATATCTCCGCCATCACCTCCACCGTGCGTACAGGATATTTGCCCGACGCGGATTCGCCTGAAAGCATGACTGCCGAAGTGCCGTCGTACACCGCGTTTGCGACGTCGGATATCTCGGCTCTCGTAGGTCTCGGGTTGTTTATCATCGATTCCAGCATCTCTGTGGCAGTAATTACGCGTCTGCCGAGCATGCGGCTGATATTGATAAGTTCTTTCTGCCTCGCAGGGACCTGCTTAAACGGGATCTCCACGCCGAGGTCGCCTCGCGCCACCATGATCCCGCCACACGCCTTGCATATGTCGTAAATGTTGTCAACGCCCGACTGGTTCTCGATCTTTGCAATGATACCGATATGCCCGCCGCCGTGTTCGTTAATGAACCGGCGCATATTGTCGACGTCCGCGCGTGTTGAAACAAACGACGCTGCAACGAAATCGACTTCATTCTCTATTCCGAAAAGCAGATCGTATTTATCCTGTTCTGAAAGGAATTCCTGATGGAGCACTTTCCCGGGGAAAGACATGCTTTTACGGTTAGAGATGGTACCGCCTGCGAGCACGGTGCAGCGGATGTCAGGACTGCACACTTCATCGACAGTGAACTGCACGATTCCGTCGTTTACGTATATCAGATCTCCCGGAGAAAGTTCTTCACAAAGATTTTTGAAGGATACAGAGACGCGCTCCTGATTTCCTGTCACTTCGTCTACGGTAAAAGTGAATCTGTCTCCGTCGGAGAGCTCGATCTTATCGTGTTCAAAAGTACCTATCCTGTACTCCGGCCCCTTTGTGTCAAGCATTATCGCAATAGGCAGATTTAGTTTTTCTCTTACTTTTTTTACGCGGTCCATTACGGTCTTATGCCACTCGTGCGTGCCGTGCGAAAAGTTGAAGCGGGCAACGTTCATTCCCGCGAGACAGAGTTGCTCGATCGTTTCTTCAGTTTCGCTTGACGGGCCCAGTGTGCAAATAATTTTCGTTTTTCTCATTTTCTTAGATCCTTCCTGAAATTCTAGCGGCGTTTATTTCTTTCCCTCTTTTTCGAACAGTTCAAGTACCGAAGGCGCGTTCTTTGTAAGGCGCTTGATATTTACGTCCTCGATCTTGTTGTTCGCGGCCGTCAGATGGCCTTCGGATTTGAGCAGATTCTCTTTTATCTTGTTAAGGCTTTCAATTGCTTTGTCGATTCCTTTTATCGCATCGTCGAAGCGCTCAGACGCTTTTCTGAAACTGTCGCCGAAGCTGGATTTAAATATTTCGAGATTTTCTTCGAAATGCCGAAGGTCGAGCTGCTGGTTCTGCACTTCTTCAAGCTTTTTCCTGTATTCCATCGAATTCAGCGCGGCATTGCGCAAAAGCGATATAAGCGGTATGAAAAACTGCGGGCGGATCACGTACATCTTCGGGTAGCGGTAAGAGACGTCCACGATGCCGTTGTTGTACAGCTCGCTGTCGATCTCCAGCAGCGAAACCAGCAC
>JAFWQX010000032.1 GCA_017508875.1 Clostridia bacterium
ATTTCTCATTTATACGGCCGCAAAAGAGGAAAAGGAGGAATGCGGCCGTACCACCCATCGCACCGATACGGCCGCAATTGAAAAAAGGCAGAGCTGCGGCCGTACGAACTTCTCATTTATACGGCCGCAAAAGAGGAAAAGGCGGAATGCGGCCGTACTACCCATCGCACCGATACGGCCGCAAATGAAAAAAGACAGAGCTGCGGCCGTGCGCCGCGCCTCGCTCCTCGCTGCTCTAAACTCTGAACCCTGAACTCTTAACTCTGAACTCTGAACTCTGAACTCTAAACTCTGAACTCTTAACCCTTAACTCTGAACTCTTAACTCTGAACTCTTAACCCTTAACTCTAAACTAATTACGTGTCCTGCTCGCCATCTGCCTCTGCGCCATAACAAGCCCATAATAAATACCCTTCGCACGCATAAGCTCCTCGTGCGTCCCCACCTCGGCGACTGTCCCCTTGTCCAGCACCACCAGAAAATCCGCATTCCTAAGCGTAGAAAGCCGGTGCGCAATAGCGATCGTTGTCCGGTCCTTAATAAGCTTCTGCAGCGTATCCTGAATATTCTTCTCGGTCTCCGTATCGAGCGACGCGGTAGCTTCATCAAGAATAAGGATCCGCGGATCCCGCAAAAGCGCACGCGCGATTGACACCCGCTGCCGCTCCCCGCCGGAAAGCGTATGGCCGTTCTCCCCTATCACGGTATTGTACCCGTCGGGCAGCCTAACAATAAAATCATGCGCCCCGGCAGCCTTCGCGGCAGACAACACTTTTTCCTTCGGACAGCCAGGCAGCGCGTACGCGATATTGTCATAAATCGTCCCTTTAAACAGGAACGTTTCCTGCAGCACCGCCCCGATCTGCGAGCGCAGCGAATTCTGCGAGATATTGCGAATATCTACGCCGTCAATAAGTATCCTCCCGCCGTCAGTATCGTACATTCGCATAATAAGATTGATCAGCGTCGATTTGCCCGCGCCCGACTTTCCTACGATCCCGACCATCTTACCGCTGTCAATATGCAGATTCACCTTCTTAAGCACGTCGGTGCCCTCATCGTACCCGAAAGTCAGATTTTCAATGTCAATATCGCCCTTTATCTTCAGATCCAGCGCCTCGTCCGCGTCCGCAACGTCGGTCTTCTCGTCAATAACGTCGAATATCTTGACCATCGAAGTAAACGAACGCGTAAGGATCCGCGGCAGATTTGCCACCCAGCCGATATGGCCGTACAGCACCGTGACGTACGCCGAAAGCATTGCCGCATCGCCCAGCGTCATAACTCCGCTGAGAATGTGCGAAGCCGTATAATACAGCAGGAACATTGCCCCCAGGTTCATTATCAGCCCGAACACAGGGTCAACGATATTGAACATAGTCTCGTTTTTCACCGCGATCGTTTTTTCTTCGTACGCCGCGCGGTCGTAGCGGTCAAATTCTTTTTTCTCCGTTCTGTACGCTTTAACTACGCGTATGCCCGAAAAAATATCGTACAGGACCGAACCGGAGCGCGATTCGGCCTCCCACTGGCGCGAATAGATGCGGTGGAAAAAGCGGTGGATCGACGTCCAGCCCAGCAGACACACCGGCATGGGCGCCAGGATGAGCAGCGCTAAAACAGGATCGTATACGAAAAGGATAACGGTGATAATTATTAGCAGCATCGACTGCTGAAGGATATTGGGAAGCTGGCCGACGATGAAATTCTCGATCTGCGCCGAATCTCCCGTCACCCTGCGCATAAGCTCGCCTGACGTACGCCTTGACACAGCCTTCACGGAAAGCTCCTGTATCTTCTCAAACACTTTTTTTCTAAGATCAACGATAAACCTCGTGCCAGCCTGCATCACCGAAAGGTTCCGCAGAGAATTGACCACGTACATGGCCACCCTCAGCCCGAGCATGAGCAGCACCGTCAGCAGGAACCCCCTCAGGATCACAGCCGAACCCTCTCCCCCGAGCTGAGCGGCTGCTTTCGCATTTTGATTGTCAACGTACCCGTCTACCAGCAGTTTGTTCACGTACGGCCCCGCAAGCTGCAACGCAAACCCCGCAAAAAACAGCAGCATTGACCCCAATATATACCAGCGGTACGGCTTCACCATCGCGGCGAGCCGCCTGAGCATCGATTTTTTATCCGCACAATGCGTGCAGCTCACCATGCCTTTCGCCAGCTTCCTGCCGCATTTCGGGCAGATCCTGTACACCTCAAGCGCTTCGTCGCTCGAGTACGAACCGGTCTCACGCAGGCGCTCAAGCCTCCGCGCATTTTTAGCCAGAGCCTCGGACTGGGAATTATTGACGCGGCAGACTATATGCTCGCCGTCCTTATCCGTCACGGTAAGCTCGCACATACCCACCAGCGGCCTGTACTCGAACTTATCGCACGCGCCGATCGTATACCTCGCAGTTTCTTTCTTATCTTCGTACGTGACAACGCATTTATCGGTCACGATCACCGCGCCCGCGGTTTTATTACCGTCGTTGTCAATATCGAACGCAAACGCTGTTATTATCTCCCCTTCCACGTCTTCGTGCGGGAGAACGTTCAGCAGCGCGCTCCTGATCTGCTCCGGCGTCCTGCGCTTTTCTTTTTTAAATATGCGTCTGAAAACGCTTCTGATGATACCCATATTGCCCCTGATCACAGATACAGTTCTATCTTCTTATAGCTCTTCCGGTCAAGCGCCGAAAGCGACGGTATCTCGAACCTGTTTCCGTCAACGTCCGTGACGGTTATCCTGTCTGCGTTTATCCTCGTTATGCTCCTGTACGCGTCGCGCACCGTAAATTCGCGGTCTCCTTCGGCGTCCTTCACCTTCCAGTACGAATAGCCGAACTTTTCATTGACCGAACGTATCGATTTGATCGTGTAGATGTGGTACTTGCGCTTAAGTTCGCTTCTGAGGAGCGTCTGCGTCTCTTCCGGGAATGCGTCAATGCTCCTTATGATCCCTATTTCGTTGTTCTCGCGGTCAAGTACGGATATGTACTCTTCCGACATTTCGTTGGGGAAACAGCGGTGCAGGAATACGCGGTCGTACTCCCCGGTGTTTTCCGTATCCTGCGGGTCAACGCCGGGCCGCTCGTATTTAAGCGAGATAAAGCCGTTCTTTTCGGTAAATTTCGCGCGTTCCGGGTCAATATATTCTATTTTAACCACGTCGGTGAGTCCGGCTTTTACTTCGTCTTTCGTCTCAGTCTTTATTTCATCCATAATTATTCTTCCACTCCTATGTTCTTAAGAGCTTCGAGCTGGAGCGTATACAGTTTGCTGTACACGCCCTTCTGCTTCAGCAGCTCTGCGTGAGTGCCGGTCTCCTGGACCTTTCCGTTTTCGATTACGACGAGCGAATTTGCGTCGCGGAGAGTCGAAAGCCGGTGCGCGATCATTATCGTTGTCCGTCCCTTAGAAAGCTCGGTCAATGCCTCCTGTATCCTGCGCTCCGTCTGAGTATCCATTGCCGCGGTCGCTTCGTCGAGGATCAGTATTTTCGGGTTAAGCAGCACCGCACGCGCTATCGAAAGGCGCTGCCGTTCGCCGCCTGAAAGGTCTTTATAGCCGAAGCCGATCTTCGTATCGTACCCGTCCGGAAGTTTAACGATAAAATCGTGCGCGCCGGATATCTTCGCCGCGGTAAGTACTTCCTCAAAAGTCGCATCAGGGCGTGCGTAACGGATATTGTCCGCGATCGTACCAACGAACAGATACGTCTCCTGAGAAACGATCCCGACGTTCCGGCGAAGCTCATCAAAAGAGAGGTCGCGGATATTGACCCCGTCGATCAATATCTCCCCTTCCGAAACGTCGTAAAGCCGCATAAGCAGATTAGCAAGCGTGCTCTTTCCCGCGCCTGAATGACCGACCAGCCCGATGATCTCCCCCGGCTTTACTTCGAACGAAACGCCGTCGATCACTTTCCTGCTTTTATCGTATGAGAACGCCACGTCCCTGAATTCAACGTGTCCTTCCATATTTCCGAGCAGTACGGGCTCATCTTTTTCGCGCACGTCAGGTTCTGCATCGGCGATCTCGAACAGCCTTCCCGCGGCATTCGCGCAATCCGAGAACCAGTATATCATATCCACGAACATAAACATCGGCTCGTTCATCAGTCCGACGTAGGCAATGAACGCCATCAGTTTTCCGTACGTCATTCCTGCCGCGCCGGAGATGACCATCCACCCGCCCAGCGCCCAGACGACAATATTCGACAGATACATTACAAATGACGCGAA
>JAFWQX010000033.1 GCA_017508875.1 Clostridia bacterium
TAAAAAACCCGCTTCGTTGAGGCTGTCTTTATGTTCCGCACAGCGCGAACCTTGAACGTGTATATTATATTATATTCACAAACAAAATCAAATCGCAGCCCGAATGATGGCACGATATCGGGTTAAGAGTTAAGAGTTCAGAGTTCAGAGTTCGGAGTTTAGAGTTCGGAGGTAAGGCAGAGTGAATGCCGGATGCTGCAGTGTGAATTGCTAGTTTATACGGCCGCAATTGAAAAAAGACAGAGCTGCGGCCGTGCGGAGCGAACGACGTTGTCCGTGATCCTTTACGCTAAAACAGAAAAAGAGCCGAAAATGTTTTTCTTGACATTGACCGGCGACTATAATACTATTACCTCAATGATCGCGGCATGCAAAAATAACTGCGGCCCGGAGCTATTTGGCCATAACCCAAAACAAACACATCACAGCATCAGGAAGAGGAAAAAGGCATGGCAGAACGGCATATAGAAGGGTACCACGTTGAAATAATACCCCCGAAACAGGATTCCCAGAAACTGGAAGAAGACCTTGCATTGTTTGCTTCCAAGCTTACACGTATACGCGGGAGCGGATTTATGGCGTCTATCACGGACAACGCGATGGGGCTGCTCGCGTTTCAGGGGCACGAGTGCATAGAAGAACTCGGAATCGACATTGACCCGGATAAAATTCTTATACATCTGAACACGTTCCACACAAAACAAAACCTCGAAGAAATACTTGACGAGTGCAGGAAGCTCGGGATATTCAATCTGTTGGCCATATCCGGAGACGGATCGACCAGGCTTCCGAAGCTGCGCCCCGAGGACGTTGACGCGACCGGCACCGCGTCGGTAACGTCGGTGGAACTTACGCGATACATACGGAAACGTTATCCCGAATTCAACGTCGGAGTTGCGTTTAACCCGTACGAGCCGGAAGCGCACGAATTTGAAAAGCTTAAAAGAAAGCTGAACGCAGGAGCGAGTTTCGTCATAACTCAGCCTATAATCGAAAAGAACGCGATCGTAGATAAATTGATCGAAATGTATCCGGATCTGCCTGTCACGATCGAAGCGTGGATGTCCAAAAAGCTTTATCTGCTTTCGGACGTCGTCGGATATCCGATACCGGAAGACGCGGAATTCGATCCGATCGGCACGCTAAAACAGCTTGAAAAAGATTATCCGCAGTGCGGGTTCTACCTGTCGCTGCTCGGTTTTAAGACGCAGTACCCGGTGATCGAGGAGATGGCGGCAGAGCGTGCAGCGCGCGAATGATCCGCGGCGCAGGAAGGGAGAGGTACGACAGATGAAAATAGTTGTATGCATAAAACAGGTACCGTCCGCCGGCGACGCGAAGATCGACCCCGAGACAAAACGAATAGTACGCGAAGGCAGTAAATCGGTGCTGAATCCGTTTGATCTCTACGCCGTGGAAGAGGCGGTGCGGATCAAAGAACGCAAAGGCGGAGAAGTGATCGCGCTGTCAATGGGTCCGGAGAGTGCGAAAAATGCGCTGATCGAAGCGCTGTCAATGGGTGCGGACGATGCTCTGCTGCTCTGCGACAGAGCGTTTGCCGGTTCGGACACGTGGGCAACGAGTTACGCGCTTTCGAAGGCAATAGAAAAGATCGGAGACGTTGACCTCGTCATCTGCGGAAAACAGGCCATCGACGGCGATACTGCGCAGGTTGGCCCCGGGATCGCGTCTAAACTCGGAATGATGCAGGCCGCGAACGTGCTCAGCGTTGACGCCGTTTCGGCGGATTCCTTGACGGTGAAGCGTATGAACGAGCGCGGATACGACGTGCTTCGCCTGAAGCTTCCCGCGCTTATCACGGTGGTTAAGGACATAAACTTCCCGCGCATTCCTACGCTCAGAAACGCCCGGATCGCCAGGAAGAAGGAGATCCCGCTCCTGAAACCGGCCGATATAGGCGCCGATCCGGATAAACTCGGCCTCGCTGCATCGCCGACGAGAGTTGTTAAGACCGCCCCTCCTGCCGTAAGAGAAAGCGCTACGCTGAATATCGCGGGCGGCTCCGGGGAGGCTGCCGCAGCGCTCGTAAATGAACTGAGCAGCCGCGGATTGCTCTGACTGCCGTGAGGAGGCGAAGCGCATGAAACTTATAAATGAAGCCGAAAAAAATAACTATAAAAACGTATGGACGCTGTCGGAATTTACCGGCGGAACTGTGCATCCCGTATCGTACGAGCTGCTGGGCGCGGCGCGCGCTTTAGCGGAGGCGAAAGGGTGCGAAGTATGGACGGTAGCGCTCGGAAACATTGTCGGCGGCGAGGCGGCGGGAGAACTTATTGCCCGCGGGGCAGATAAGGTCATCGTGCTGGAAGCTCCGGAGCTGGCGGCATTTAACGACGAACTGGAGTGCAATATCTTAGAACGCCTCGTGCGAAAATATTGTCCGGAGATACTGCTCGGAGCGGCAACGACGCGCGGCCGTGCGCTTATCCCGCGCCTGGCCGGAGCGCTTTATACCGGGCTTACGGCGGACTGTACGCAGCTCGAGATCGATCCGGAGACGGGAGACCTGCTCCAGACGCGCCCGGCTTTCGGCGGAAATATCATGGCAACGATCCGGAGCGCCGGGTTCCGTCCGCAAATGGCTACCGTGCGGCCTAAAGTGATGACCGCGCTTTCGCCTGATCCGGAAAGAAGCGGAACGGTAATAAGGGAGCAGCTCGAGGCGTCGGATCTTTGCGGCGCAAAGGAAGTGCTGGAGTCCGTCGAAACGCTCGAAAATACGGTCAATATAAGCGACGCGCGCGTGATCGTTGCCGGCGGGCGGGCAATGAACGGGCCGGACGGCTTCAGGCTGCTGGAGCGTCTGGCGGAAAAACTCGGCGGCGCCGTTGCCGCGAGCAGGGCGGCCGTTGACAACGGCTGGATCGCCTACCCGCACCAGGTCGGTCAGACCGGCCAGACCGTGCAGGCTGATCTTTACATTGCCTGCGGCATATCCGGCCAGATACAGCACCTCGTCGGAATGCAGTCGTGCAAAACTATCGTCGCGATCGACATCGACGACACGACGCCGATGATGAAACTCGCCGACATAGCGATAAAAGGGGACCTGTTTGAGATCATCCCCGAGATCATAAAAGAACTCGAAAAAAGGAGAGGCTGACAATGCTTATTATAGGTGAAAAATTAAACGGTGCGATCAAATCTGTCGCAGAAGCTATAAAGAACCGCGACGAGGCCTTTATCCGCGATCTGGCGAAAAGGCAGCTTGAGCGCAGAGCGGATTATATCGACGTTTGTTCCGGCGTTCCGAACGGCGACGCGGACGTGCTTAAGTGGATGATCGAACTGATCCAGGCCGATCACCCGGACGTGCGCTTCAGCCTCGACAGCCCGAACGCGGATACGATCCTTTCGTGCGTGCCTCTTTGCAAAAATCCAGGCTTCATCAATTCGGTCTCTCTTGAAGGCGATAAGATCGACAAAATTTTCGGCGCTCTGGCGGATCAGAAGGGCTGGAAGATAGTTGCGCTGCTGCTTGACGAGACAGGCATGCCGGAGACGGTCGAGAAGCGCATGGAAAATTTCGGGGGGATAATGAAGAAGATCGAAGAATATAAGATCGATCTTAACAGGATCTACTTCGATCCGCTCGTTTTCAGCATCGGAACTTCGCCGGACAGCTTTACGAACTTCATCGGCGCGGCAAAGCTTATTCGCGAACAATACCCGAAGGCACATATTGTCAGCGGCCTATCCAACATATCGTTCGGGCTCCCGAGCCGCAAGACCATAAACCAGGCGTTTCTGGTCGGGGCAATGATGTGCGGCATGGACAGCGCGATCATTGACCCGCTGAGCCGCGACCTGATGGGATCCGTCTACGCCGCCGAGGCGCTTTTAGGAATCGATGAATACTGCATCGAATACCTTGACGCGTACCGCGAGGACATGTTCGGGATCCAGAAATAAGGCGCGAAAACCCTCATGAATCCTTCATAAAAGTTGCAAAAACGGCCTGAAAGCGCATATAATAACCTTGCGCTGTATGCATGAACGCAGGTTCGGCTGCCGGCCGAAGCGCTGCGTTTACTCTTTTTGCAAGGAGCAGGCCGCCATGAAAAAAGACAAAATAAAAATCGGAATAATCCCGCTCGTAGCAGTGCTGTTCGCCATCAGCATCCTGGTGACCGGTGTTTCGGTGTATTTCAGTCAGCGTTTTTCGACGGACGACAGCGTAAGAAAACAGATGGAAAAACTCGCCGCGGAAGTTGCCGACGAGACCGAAATGGCGATAAAGGAATACCCCGCGTACGAATGGCTGATAAAGTACTGGTACGAACACAGCGGCGAGCTTGACATCGAGTACGATATGTATTTCGGCGAGCGGAACATCACGAAGCGCAAACTCACGGAGTTTACCGAACGGAATCCGCAGATCCTCATGAAATATACAAACGTGGACGAGCTCGAAGCGCTGCCTGTGTATGACCAGAAACTGTACGCCGAAATAACGTATTCCTGGCTCATAACGCACCTTAACGAGATAAAGCGCTCGTATCACGTGGATTTTCTCTTCTGCGTGATCACCGGCGAAGCCTGTACCAGTCAGTTTTTCCTGATCAGTGCGGCTGACAAAGGTTCCGTGCGCGGCACGGATTACGAGCAGGTCTATCCGCTCGGCGTGACGGTGAACGTGTCCGGGAGCCAGTCGGAGGCAATGAAAAAGGCGAGAAAGAATTCGAGCCATCTGGCTGCGGCGGGGAAATACGTTGACTACTACTCACTGCTTTGCGAGATCGATAATTTCACCGTCCTCACCGGCGTCACGTTCAACGTTTCTACGATGCGCAACGACGTTACCTCCGGCACGGTCCACGGGCTGGTATTCGCGCTGATACATCAGATATTATTGTCCGCGATCTGCCTGGGACTGATCTATTTCTTCGTGCTTCGGCCGCTTAAGAACGTACAGCACAGCATTCAGGAGTATAAAAACACTAAAAACAGCGAAGACGTTAAAAAACCGCTGGAAAAAACGGTCCTTCTCCATAACGAACTCGGGCAGCTGTCGCGCGACGTTGTCAGCATGACCGAAGAGATCGACGAGCACGTTAAAAGCATCGAAACCATAACGTCGGAGAAGGAGCGGATCGTTGCCGAACTCGGACTTGCCTCGCGCATACAGATGGCGATGCTTCCCGGGAAATTTCCCGCGTTCCCCGAGCGCACCGATTTTGACGTTTTCGCTTCGATGGATCCGGCGAAGGAAGTGGGCGGCGATTTTTACGACTTTTTCCTGATCGATGACGATCACCTGTGCCTGACGATCGCGGACGTTTCGGGGAAGGGGATTCCGGCGGCGCTGTTCATGATGGCTTCGAAGATCATCCTCGCAAACAACGCGATGATGGGCAAGTCTCCCGCGGAGATCCTTTCGAATACTAACGCGGCAATATGTTCGAACAACAGTGCGGAAATGTTCGTCACCGTCTGGCTCGGCATCCTCGAGCTTTCTACCGGTAAGCTTACGGCGGCCAATGCAGGTCACGAGTATCCTGTGATCCGCCGTGCGGGCGGCAATTTCGAGCTCATAAAAGATAAGCACGGTTTCGTGATCGGCGGTATAGCCGGGTCGAAATACAAGGAATACGAGCTCATGCTCGGCCGCGGCGACACGCTCTTCCTTTATACCGACGGGCTTCCTGAGGCCACTGACAATGCCGGCAATATGTTCGGTAATTCGCGTATGCTTGATGCCCTTAATGAGGCGGAGGACAACGCCCCCGAAGCCGTTATTCAGCATATGCGCGGTGCTGTCAACGATTTCGTGGCTTCCGCCGAGCAGTTCGA
>JAFWQX010000034.1 GCA_017508875.1 Clostridia bacterium
AAGGTCGAGATATAGGCGTTCCACAGCATGACGATGGTCGCCGAGGGCAGGATCACCGGGAGGAACAGGGCGGACTTGACGAACGGCAGCCGCGTCGCAAACCGCACGAGCAGGAGGGCGAGGATCAGGGAAATCGCCATCGTGAGCGGCACGGCGAGAAGGGTGAACTTACCCGTGTTCTTCATCGCCAGCTTGAAATATTCGTTCTCGAACAGCTTCTTAAAGTTGTCGAACCACACGAATTTCTTCGTGAAGGCGTTTTCGGTGAAAGCGTAGTAGAACGAATAGACGAACGGGACGATGAAGAAGGTCAGAAACCCCGCGAGGGAGGGGAACAGGAGGAGAAGGTCGGTTTTCTTTTTCATAATCTATCCTGTTCAAGCCCCATAGTTCATGTTGTTGAAACGATTTTTCACCGAAAAATCAGCCGAGCCTTTGATAAATGATTTGCTTGAAAATCTCATTTGCCGCTTCTTCTGCCGAAACGTTTCCTTCACAGAAATCCATCATCACTTCCCAAGTCGTCAGCGTAGACCCGGTGGTACTCACGCTGCAATGGCGGTAGTAGCTTTCCAGTATTTTCTCCATGGTTTCGGCTATATCATCATACTCTTTTGAGAGGTACTTGCTTCCGTGCATGTAGTATCTTGTCAGGTCAGGCCAGAACGGATTGGAGTATACGAGAAGGTCGTATCTGTTTTTCTCCGACGTGAGTTCCGTCAGAAAATCAAAGGCCAGGTCTTTGTTCTTGGAATTCGGATTCATGATCATCACGACGGATACTCGGATGGTTTCCTTGTCATCCGCAGACAGTGTTGGAAAGAGGCAGGGGACGATGTCCGGCGAATCATTCAGGATCTCTGCGAATCGATTCAGATCGGAATCATACAGCGAGACGAACAGCGGCTTGTCCCCTGTCAGGATGCCCGCCTGCCGGTATTCGTCGAGCACGGCCATGTACTTCGCCGCTTCCTCCCGGATCGGCTCAGACTGTGGGTCGGAAAAATCGAACTTTGCCATCAGGATATTGTTCAGCAAATCGATATAACACCGTGTTTTCAGCCCGCCCGTTCCGTTTGAAAGGATGGCGTATTCCGTTTGATTTTTCAGGACGTCGGCTATTTTGCGCGCGTCTTCTGTCGTAAAGGCGTTTTGTATCCCGTTCGCATCGACGGTCAGGTTCAGCTTCCGAGCAGCCTGCATATCGATCCCCGGTATTCTGCACTGGAATTCAAGCGGAAGCGCGACAAGCTGACCGTCTGTCTCGAGGATCTCCTTCGCGCCGGGGATCATCTCGTCCAGATTGCTTTTCAGTTCCGCGTCTCCGTACAGATCGACATATTGTCCGTACCGTATGATCGCCCCAAGCTCTTCGGCAACATAATCCGACTGCGTTCCGAGAACGACCAGATCATAATCTCTATCTCCGGCGAGCATTTTTGCGTTCAGCTTATCGGGAAACTCGGCAATATCAAACATTTTTATTATTGCCGAGGTATCTTTATCACTCCCCGCCATGTGAACCACTCTCGGATATTCATTGCTGTTCGTAAGGATGACGAGGTGATCATTGGGGCCTATTGGTTTACCACAATGCACCATCGATATAGAAAAGAGCAACAAAGTGATTATTCTTATTACTTTTTTCATTGTTGGCCACGATATAATATATTAAAATTTCAGAGTCATTACTCGTTTGTTACACAAATCTCACTTGCACATGTCGGTGTGATCCGATTTTGTGTGTATGCAAAAGCAATTACAAGTCAGTGTAAGGCTATATAATTGTTTTGACATCCGACTTGAATCAGACCATTTCTTCAAACGTGGCCAACATGTGCAAGCTATAAATTGTGTGCTTATAACCTGAATTTTACTGCTGGTCACTGAAAAATCTTGTGGGATGAGTTATAACTGCTCCGTAGTCAACCGCTCTTCGACCCGCAGAGGGGGGATTGGAACAGCAAGGCGGGCATTGGCTTTCAGAGCTGCGGTGTTTCAAAACATTTCCAATGCGAAGCGGATTCTATAACTGCGTTCCCACAAAGCTATTTAAAGTGAGGCTTTTGTTATATCCGTCACTCATCAACATTATTCAGCATGTATGGACAATAGAAAAATGTTACTCCGATAGTGTGATAGACTCTACAGACATGTGTACCATAGATTGCATTTGTATATCCACAATCCGGGTTGACACATACCCTGTATGCTGTACTGTATATTGTGGTAGAAAAGCACGAATCGTGAGTTTCACATCTACCATGAACTGCCTCATAAACATCGTGGTTGCATTTTGGTACAAATGTTTGCTGTCCGCATTCAGGACAAGTTGAGACGTTTACATAGTTTACCTCATCAAAATGAGCATAGACTCCAATTACGGCCGTCATTGAAACAATAACCGCCATGACTACATACAATAGTTTCTTCATTTGAATCCTCCTTAGATTCATTGAGTCACTTTCGCTTCGACACTGCCGACTCTGCAGCTTTTTGGTGACCACAGCATTGACGTCTCTCTCCCATGTTCAACTCGAAGCTCGTTCGCGTACTTGACTCGCGCCGTACATGGCCAGTGAACAGCGCAAGTTTTTCTCTCCTTGAGGAAAAAATTTAATCGAAATGTCAGTTCTCTTTTTACCCTCATGAGAGTGGGGATCTGAAACCGTAGTGTCCTGTCTGCACCTGGATGATGCAGCAGTTCTTTCGTTTTTACCGCCCACATTGATGTAATGTCACAAGATCAGGAAAATAGCAAAAATCCATTGAATTGACAAATCCGTACAATTATTGATCTTGTAATTATATCATTCACAGATATCGAATAAACAATTTCAAGGAGTGGTGATATTTCAAAACTGCTTTTTCAATACCAAAAACCGAAGCAAAGCAAAGGTGTAACTAAAACTTTGTTGCGGTGGTAAGCAAAAATGGAGATATAAAAACAATGTTTTGGGTCCACAACAGATGAATCTTTTATTCCCCTTTTCTGACCTCATAAAACTATAACTTGGGGAAAACTTAAAAGAAACACAGTTGGAGTCCAAGTTCTTCTCACTACAGCACTTCTATAAAAACTGCTTAACTGTTAACCATACGGTGCCTAACTGTCCAATTGCCTAAAGCGACCCTCCTCACTGTTCTGTTCCTTTCCACACTCCGAGTTTTTATAATTCCCAATTGCACGAATGACTCCCCTTTCATCCTAAACGTCTTGGCAACGAAGATATTCCTTATGATTCGCTCCGACAATGGTGATTTTTTACAGTTCCTTTCAGCATCCAATTCCCGATCTCTGATTTTAGGCAATCCGTCCCATTACTCCTTTATTGATTTATTTTACATCATTTAAGAGTATTTGTCAAGCCCATTTTGCTTTTTTACACTCTTTTTGCTCTTTGGATTCTTCAGACGTCGATTTTCGAGCCCCATCATGTCTTCTCAACAATTGTCTCCCTTCGATAGACATGCGTAGCTTTACATCTTCGCATCTGTGATGCCTTTGATTTGGAGATATAGCATAACCAAATAAACACTTAAGAGTTTTATCACTTATTATGTTTTAGCACCGTTATACTATTTCAATTATTTTCGGCTGTATAGATCTACCGTTTTCCGTTCAAAACCGCCCTCCGTGGCCCATACCACAATTCACCACCAAGACAGACTTCTCCACTATAGAAATCAATCCTGTGCTGAAATGGGCGGATCGATTTGAATATGGGATCGGAATGGATCATGGTATCTCCTGTCTTTGCAGCACTGTTCCATTCGAGGTTTCTTTCATAAAATAAAGACGTTTTTCCACGCTAAAAAGTTACTGTTGTATAGAATAAAGTATCGGTCAGGCGTTACTATCCTTCTCTATCCTCACCCTCGTCCCCTCTTCCACGCGGTCGAGCTCGGTGGTGATGATCTTGTGCCAGTAGTTGAGCGTGCCGGTGTTCACGAGGACGAGGTCGTCCCCGACGGTGAACGGGCTCCAGCCGTAGTCGGCGGCGTCTTCGGGATCCACGCTGATCCGCTCATCTCCGGCGTGGATGTAGATGCCGCTGTTCTCCGGGTGATAATCCTCCGGCGCGTATTCTTCAATGGGAAACAGATTGACGTTGACCCGCTCCGCGTCGAAGACTTCTCCGAACAAGCCGAGGGAGGACGTGGCGACGAAAACGTAATACTGTTCCCAGGTGTACTCCCTCCCCTCCTCGTCGAAGAAGGACTTGGTTTCGGAGAGCAGAGCGGCGCGGGGAACGGTCAGGATTTGCGCATAGTCCTGCCCGAGGGAAAAGTCATATTCCCATGCCTGCGTCGTCTCCACCTTCGGTTGCGTCGCCGCGCGGATGATAAAGGAGGCGGCGGTGCTCGCAATCAAAAGCCCGACGATGACCGCCGTGAAAATGTTGAGGATCTTCTTTGATTTCGTCATCTCGCCCACCTCACTTCAGCGCCGAATTTTCGATGCCGGTCATGAGCGCGTCCTTAAAGTGCAGGAACAGGAGCAGCACCGGCAGCATGGCGAGGATGCCGCACACGAACGCCCGGCTGAGATCGGCATTCTTGATCTGCGAGAGGAAGATCGACAGCGGATATTTCAGCCGGTCTTTCAGGAAGACAAGCGGCTGTTCGACCATGTTCCAGGTGTCGATGAAGTTCAAAATCACAAGGGAGGCAATACCCGCTTTTGCCTGAGGAATTACAACCAGCAAAAGCGTCTTGAACTGATTCGCCCCGTCCAGCCGCGCGGCCTCCAGAACGGAATCCGGGATCGACTTGAAGGTCTGGGTCAGCAGGAACACCCCGAACGCGGAGCAGATCCCCGGCAGGACGATCGCCGAGTAGGAGCCGATCATTTGCAGCTTATCGAGGACAATGTAGTTCGGGACAAGCGTCACCTGCAGCGGGAGCATCATGAGAAGCACCATCAGCGCGAACAGCAGATTCTTCCCGAGATATTTGAACTTGGCAAATCCATACCCGCCGAGACAGGCAAGGAGTGTTTGACCGGCTGTAATTGCCGCGCAGAGGCCGAGGGACAGCCAGAATTTACCGAGGTAGTCCGGGGTGGCGAGAAAGACATCCCAATAGCCTTTCAGGGACGGCTCCCGTGGAATCAGGTGCGCGTCGATCTCGATGGGGGTGTCGTCCTCGTCGTCTTTTGAGGAGGAGAGAATCTTACCGTAGCTTGCTGTCAGCTCGTTTCCGCTCATGAACGAGTGCGTGACCATGAACAGCACGGGCAGGATCACCACAATTGACATGAGGATCAACACCACGAGCGTCACGATGTCGCCCGTTTTTCTGCGCTTTGTCATCATTCATGCCCCCCTTCGTCCTTGTCCCGGAGCGTGAGCAGCAGCCCGACGAGCACGAAGATCACGAGGAACACGAGCGCCGCGCCGACCGACAGCCGGATGTAGTTCAGGTTGATGAAATTGTTGTTCATGAAGTGCTGGATCATGTAGATGCTCTGGTCAGGGTGGTCGCCGAAGAGGATGTACGCCTCGCGGAAGGACTTGAAGAGGTTCACAATCGAAATGACGAGGATGAACCTTGTGTGCGGGGCGATCATCGGCAGGGTGATGCGACTGAGCTTCTTCCACCAGCCCGCGCCGTCGAGGGAGGCCGCTTCGTACAGATCCGGCGGGACGGAGTTCAACGCGGCGAGGAAGAGCACGACGTTGTAACCTGTGTTCTTCCATAAGTACAGGATCAGCAGCACCCAAAACGCCTGCTCCCCCGTCCAGTCCGCCGCGGTCATGCCGAGGTGTTCGAGCACGCCATTCACCACGCCGAGATCGGAAAAGACGATCTGGAAGAACAGCACGACGGAGGACACCGGCAGGACCAGCGGGAAGACGAAGAAGGTCCGGAAAATGTCGTACTTTTTGAGATTCCGGAACAGCAGCAGGGCTATCAGGAGCGAGAGGATCAGGATGCACGGCAGGGCAACGCCGAAGAACTTGAACGTGTTCTTCGCTGCGAGCTTGAACGCCGCGCTTTTCAGCACATCGGAATAGTTTTTCAGTCCCACGAATTTCGACGAGCCCATGCTCTCGGTGAGGGACATTTTCATGGTGATCCCGAAGGGGACCACGAAGAACGCCGCGAGGCCGACAAGGGCCGGGAGCGTGAAGAGGAAGCCGGTCATGGCGTCCTTGGTTCGAAGGGAGAGGCGAAGTTTTTTCATCTTATTCGTCCTTATACAGTTCCACCATATCGATGAGGCTGTCCCAGCAGGTATCGAACGACTTGTTTTCCTTCCAGTACGGGGTCATTTCTTCACGAACGTACTTGAGAAGGATGGAGGGTGTCAGGCGGAGCTTCGCAGGGGTCTCGTAGAATGCGATGTATTCCTCGACCAAGTCGTCCCCGAACCGGTAGCCCCATCCGCGATATTTTACTGCGTCCTTTTCAACCCGGTTCCGTATGGCGGAACGCAGGACTGGTGTGCCGGACAGCGCGGAATTCCCGTTGATATCATCCGCCGTCTGAAGCTCTTCGGACAAAAGAACTTTCATCATCCGCCATCCGTTCAGCGGGTTCTCCGCGCCGCGCGGTATCGCGGTATAGTAGTATGCGCTCGCGGAAACCGAACCGTCGATCCCCGGCAGAAGGAACGGGACAGCTTCGTCCCCGCCCTTTGACAATTCTTCCTTCGCTTCGATAAATCCGCGGAAACCGTTCGCCCAGGAGGTATACAGGCATTCCCGCATCTGAATTCCTTTGTAGGTCCAGTAATTGCCGGAGTGCTTGTAGTCCATCTCTGGATCGTGGTCTTTATAGTCCTCGACATAATCCGGTTTCAGAAGGTCGATATAGTCATGGAACAAATCCCGGTCCAGACAGACTTCGTTCTTTTCGTAGTCGATGCACGAGAAGCCGAAACCGATCCAAAGCGGCCGCAATTCGTTGATGTACGGCGCGTCGACCAGATTCGTATCAAGGTCGAGCGGCTGACCCGGGTACACCTCGCGGAAC
>JAFWQX010000035.1 GCA_017508875.1 Clostridia bacterium
CATCTTTGCCCGCAGCCCGATACAGCCTGCTGTTTGCCCGCAGCCTGCTTCCCGTGACCGCAGCCTGGCCCAATTGACCGCAGCCTGCCGCCCTTGCTGTTTGCCCGCGGCCCGATACACCCCGATACCGCTCAACACCCATCCGCCTTCTAACCGTCCTCGCTGAACCTTGTCCTGTCGATCCAGAGGCCGAGGGCCGGATTGGGAATAAAATAGACGTCCTCGCTGAGGCCCGTAGGAAGGCCTGTAGAGCGATCGGGCGCCGGAAGGGTATTGTATCCCGGTTTGAGGGTAAAAGGGTCGTAGAGGCGCGATAAAGCGTCGTAGGAGGCGCTTTTGAAGCCCACGCCCTCGATCTCGGCGCGGGAAATGTTCTTTACGGCGTAAGTGATGGAAAAACGGCCGTCGGAAGAGCCGTGGATAAGGTGAGCAGCGGCGCCCATATTGTCACGAAGATCGGCGTTTTCGGGCTTGCGGAATTCCTCAAGCGTGTGCAGGCGGCCGTTATAGCCGTACTTGCGAATAAGCGCATCACAAACGGGATCCTCGCCGAACTTATTGACGCCGGGAGCGAGGATGATCAGTTCGCCTCCGTCGGCAATAGCCATACGCGTGCGGTAGATTGCTTTGTTGCCCAGCCAGGTGCTCTGAAATTCGGACGGATCGAGGTAAACGACGCATTTTTTTATGCCGCGGTCAACAAAGTCGATATTCTTCTTTTGCGCCAGTTTTACCGCTTTGGTGAGGCATTCGCGGCCTTCGCCTATAAAGAGACCGTGTGTGCGGATGTTGCCGCCCGGAGCCGTCGTGACGGTGAGCACGAACATGATCGGGCGCGCGCTGAGGAAATGCTCCATTCCGTAGTCAAAAATGCGGCGGACGGGGGTATTGTCCCTGCCCATCATCCGCTCCATGCCGTACACCGCTCCGACCATGTGGCTTTTATTGATCATATCGCTGCCGCCGACGCCTACGAACAGGTTTTTGGCGTGGTTTGACATACCGATAACCTCGTGAGGAACGACCTGACCGGGTGAAATGATAAGATCGTAGCTTTCATCCATCACTCTGCGGTTCACTTCGGCGTCTATCTCTTCGTGCCACAGCCCATCCGTAATATCTTCGAGAAAATCCGCAGGGATCCTGCCCAATTTCACCACGTCGGTGCGCCAGTTATGGGGGATGAGGGCTTCGTAGGGTATTTCGGGGAACATTTTTTCGGCCTGAACGCGTGAAACGGGCACGTGCGTACCGAGCGCCGGCATGACGTCGACCTCCACGCCAGCAGCTTTGAGCGCTTTATAGTAAATGCAGGTGATGAACCCGGCATTCGAGTGGTAGCGCGTGAAATCCGGGGGCAATATCAGCACCTTTTTTAGTTTCCGGCCCTCCAGCGAACGCATGAGCGCGTCCGTGATCTCGTCCGGCGTAAGCCCGGATGCGCGGCGGGCAATTTTATAAATATCTTTCATACTGTTCTCCGCAAATCATGTTTTAAACGCCGCTGTATGCCGAAAAACCGCCGTCGATCGGAATCACGACGCCGGTGATGAACGAAGCGGCCTTCTCGTCGAGCAGGAAAAGCACTGCGCCCACAAGCTCCTCCGGCTCACCGAAGCGGCCCATAGGGGTCGCGGCTAAGATCTTACCCGTACGCGCTGTCGGAGTCCCGTCGGCGTTCCACAGAAGCGCCCTGTTCTGGTTGGTTGAAAGGAAGCCCGGGGCGATCGCGTTGACACGGATACCTTCCTTAACGAAATGCACCGCCAGCCACTGCGTGAAGTTCGAAATAGCCGCTTTCGCGCCGGAATACGCGGGGATCTTCGTGAGGGGAGTGAAGGCGTTCATTGACGAGATGTTCAGGATCGAACAGCCTTTGCGGCCGAGCATATCCGGAGCGAACACCTGCGTGGGAAGCAGCGCGCCGAGGAAATTCAGGTCGAACACGAAACCTACGTCATCGGGCTTGAGGTCGAAAAAGCTCTTGGTCTGCGCGTCGATATCGCCCTGCTCATAATATTCTTTATCCGTCGTTGCCCGCGGATTATTGCCGCCTGCGCCGTTGATCAGGATGTCGCATTTGCCAAGCTCGGCTCGCACGCGCTCGCGGCAGGCGGTAAGAGAATCTTTGTCAAGAACGTTGACCTTATACGCTTTCGCCGCTCCGCCTTCCGCGGTAATTTCCGCGGCAACTTTTTCCGCTGCTTCCAGGTTAAGGTCAAGCAGCGCCACTTTTGCTCCGGCCGCGGCCAATGCTTTAGAGAATACGGAGCAGAGCACTCCGCCCGCGCCTGTGACGACGGCAATTTTTCCGGTAAGGTCGGTATCGATAGGATTTTTCATGTTGTTGTCCTCCTGTGATTCGCTTTAATTCACTTTAATTCACTTTAATTCGCTCTGAATCGCTGAAGTTCAGAAATAAGTTCAGACTGTATAGCCCGTCGAAGCTGTATTGCCGCCGTGGCCTGTCCAGTCGGTGTGGAAGAATTGACCGCGCGGCACGTCAACGCGTTCGTAAGTGTGAGCGCCGAAGTAGTCGCGCTGCGCCTGAAGCAGATTTGCCGGGAGCCTGTCCGTCGTGTATCCGTCGAAATACGACAGCGCCGCGGTGATCGCCGGCGCCGGGATGCCGCTCAGGACCGCCCAGGAAGCGGCTTTGCGCCACGAAGGGAGCAGTTCTCCGATGACGGACGCGAAATATCCGTCGCAGAGCAGATTCGAAAGTGCCGGATCGCGTTCGAACGCCTCTTTTATCTTTCCGAGGAACACGCTCCGTATTATGCAGCCTCCGCGCCACATAAGCGCGATACCGCCGTAATTAAGGTTCCAGCCGTATTCGGAAGCGGCGGCGCGCATCAATGCGTAGCCCTGGGCGTACGATACGATCTTGCTCGCGTACAATGCTTTTCGCAGCACTTCGATCATTTCATCTTTGCTGCCTTCGAACGGGACGCGTGCGTGCGGATAAATGGCTGAAGCGGATACGCGCTCGGATTTGATCGACGACAGGCAGCGGGCAAATACGGCTTCGCTTATGAGTGTGAGCGGTACTCCGCTGTCAAGCGCCGATACGCAAGTCCATTTTCCGGTGCCTTTCTGACCGGCGGCATCGAGAATGATGTCAACAGTGTATCGTCCGTCTGCCTCTTTATGCCCTAATATATCGCGCGTGATCTCTATGAGGTAGCTCTCAAGCTCGGTCTTGTTCCAGGCTGCGAACACCTCTTGCATCTCTTCATTGTCCATGCCAAGGCCGTCGCGCATCAGCTGGTAAACTTCGCAAATAAGCTGCATATCGCCGTACTCTATGCCGTTATGCACCATCTTAACGAAGTGCCCCGCGCCTCCTTCACCGACCCAGTCGCAGCAGGGAGAACCGTCCGGCGCTTTTGCGCAGATCGACTGGAAGATCGGTTTTACCAAAGGCCATGCCGCCGGACTTCCGCCGGGCATCATGCTGGGCCCTTTAAGCGCGCCTTCCTCGCCGCCGGAAACGCCCGTGCCTATATACAGAAGCCCCTTGCTTTCGACGTATTTCGTCCTGCGGTCCGTATCGGGGAAGTGAGAATTCCCGCCGTCGATTATGACGTCGCCGGGGGACAGGAGGGGAATAAGCTGTTCTATCATGTCGTCAACGGCCTGTCCGGCGCGGATCATCAAGAATACTTTGCGCGGCGCTTTGAGTGCACCGATCAGTTCTTCGAGCGAGTGGCAGCCGATAATGTTTTTACCCTTCGCGCGTCCTTCTGTGAAGCGGTCAACTTTTTCTACTGTTCTATTGTACACCGCGGCGGTGAAGCCTTTCGATTCGATGTTCATGACGAGGTTTTCGCCCATTACCGCCAGGCCGATGAGGCCAATGTCTGCTTTTCTTTCTGCCATTATGATTATCGTCCTTTCTCTTTCTTATTATCTCCGGATCTGAGTGCCGGAAAAGGCGTCAGCGCTTAACGCGCGCGTTGCCGCAGTAAATGTTCATAAGCTGCTCCTCTGAAACGGGGGAGGCGTAGTCTGTGAGCACCGTCACCGCAAGCGCTCCTGAAGCCCAGCCGTACTTTAAAGCCGTTTCTGGCCCGTACCCTCTTAAAAGTGCGTAGAGCAGGCCGCCGACGAAGCCGTCCCCGCCGCCTATCCTGTCGAGCACCTGTATCTCGCGAGGAGCTTCTACGAACCAGTCAGCGCCGCAATTGACGATCCCGCCCCAAAGGTGAGTATTTGCCGAGAGCACCTGCCTAAGGGTCGCGGCGAATATTGACGCGCCCGGAAATTCCGCTTTGACGCGGCTGATCATTTCTTTGAAACTGTCGATCTTACTGCCGATATCGCGGCCTCCCGCCTCCGGACCTTCTATCCCGAGCGCGAGCTGGAAATCCTCTTCGTTTCCGATCAGGATATCCGCGAGCCGCGCGATCTCGCGAAAATCGCGTCTGAGCTCGGTTTCGCGGCCCTTCCAGAAGCTTGCGCGGTAGTTGAGGTCAAACGATATAAGTGTGCCGTTTGCTTTTGCACATCTTGCGACTTCCAGGCACGCCCTGGTCGTGCTTTCACTCATTGCCGCGATCAGACCCGAAAGATGCAGGATCTTTGCCCCGTCGATCTCAAATATTTGTTTCAGATCGTAGTCTTTTGCGTCGATCGTACGTCCGATCTCTCCGGCGCGGTCGTTCTGCACTACCGGGCCCCTTGCGCCGAATCCCGAATCTGCTATATTAAACTGATGCCTGTAGCCCCACGGGCCTCCCTGAGGTATCTCAGGCCCTGTGTAATTAATATTGCGCTTCCTGAGCTCTGCTTTTATGTACGACGCGATCGCGCTGCCTTCCACGAAACGCGTTAGGACAATCGCATTTAGTCCGAGCGAGGCGCTGACGTTCAGCACGTTAGTTTCGGCGGACGTTGACTGCAGTTCGAACGGACCTCCGGCTTCAACTGGCTGCCGGTTTACAGGGGTCAATCTGACTCCCATACTCGATACGGTGACAATATCGTACCGCGCGTTTTGGCGTATGTTCATTGTTCCTGACTTTTCCATATTGGATCGTTCCTTTCCTTATAAGATCGATGTCGCTGTCGTTTCCGATGCTATTATATTGGAACGTAAACGCAGATAAATTGTTAATATTGCCAGAATTTATTGTAATTCTGCGCACGTCGTGGTAAAATGTAGACGAAACCGGGCTCTGACCGGCGGATGAGCGAGAGGAGACAGTGGCGATGGAACGGTTGTTTGAATATAAAGGCAGCGGGCTTTATTGTCATCACAGCATCGACGAAGCGCCTGAACCGACTGATTTTTATATGCATACGCACGAGTGGCACGAGCTGTACGTGTTTTTGAGCGGCAGCGCCGGGTTTTTAGTTGAAGGAACCGGGTACGAGCTTCGGCCGTACGACGTGATGATAATGCGAAAAGCCGAAGCACATAAACTCGTTGTCGCCCCGGACGAGCCGTACGAGCGCGTCGCGATACACTTTTCGCCCGATCTGCTGAGGACCATTGACCCTTCCTCGATCCTTTTAAAACCGTACTCCGGCCGTCCGCTCGGCAGGGGCAATAGATACCGTTCGCCGAAGTTTAAGGAGCTGTTTACGTTTCTTCGCGCTAATGCGGAACTTGAAGAGCAGCGGGTAATGCTGATCTCCGCGCTCGTTTCTGCGCTGGGTGAAATTTATATGCAATTCACGTCAAATTCAGTATCGATCCTCGAAGGGTCGCCGGACGATCCAAAGGACGGCGGGGAGAGGTCGCGCGATATGGGTATCACCTCGACGCTGATCGATTTCGTTAACGAACACCTGTCGTCCGATCTTTCGCTCGAGTATCTGTGCAGGCGTTTTTATTTAAGCGCGTCCCAGCTCAACCGGATCTTCAAGCGGGCAACGGGTACGTCGGTCTGGCAGTACATTTGTGCCAAGCGTTTGCTCGCTGTGCGTGAGCAGATCATGGCGGGTGATAACGTCGCGGCGGCTGCTGCTGCGTGCGGGTTTAAGGATTATTCGTCTTTTTACCGTATGTACGTGTCGCGCTTCGGCCATCCGCCCGTTGATGATAAGGGTACGGCGAAAAATGAGCTGAGGAGCAAGGGGTATGAGCTGTAGAGCGTGAAGCGAATGATAGCACGGTATTTAGTTAAGAGTTAAGAGTTAAGAGTTAAGAGTTCAGAGTTCAGAGGCGAACCGAGTGATGGCACGAATTTTGGGTCTCATGCGTTCCCTTCATTAATTCGCATTTCGGTCAAAGCACGAAACGGATGATGACACGAATTTTGGGTCTCATGCGTTCCCTTCATTAATTCGCATTTCGGTCAAACAAAATTCTTAGCCATCTATCCGGCTTCGTGCGTGACCGAACGAGGTAATGAATGCCTAGACCACAACAAATAAACAAA
>JAFWQX010000036.1 GCA_017508875.1 Clostridia bacterium
CGTCAACTGTTCTGTCTACTTCGTCAAGTCTATCCGAAGCGGCGCCGTCAGCTTTACCGAAGTTGAGAACGTCGTTTACGTAGAAAGAGTCGAACGAAGCATTGTTATAGGTGTATTCGCCTGCGGGCTCGGTAGCGGGCTCGGTAGCGGCAGGCTCAACAACTACGAGTTTGCAGTGAACATCAGGCCAGAATTTGGCTTCGGTGCCATTCTGGAAGGAAAGAGCGCCTTCTTCGTTGACGGCAGTGAAGCACCAGAAACCGATCGCTTCGGAACCGTCTAAAGTGAATTCGGCGAGATAAGAGCCTGCGGGAAGGTCTTTATCAAGTTTGAACGTTGCATTGTTATTATCGGCATGATCAGTTACCGCACCGGAAGCCAGAACAGCTCCGCCTACGGAAGAATCATAATCGCCGTCCCATTTATAAACTTCAACGATAGCATCGCTGCCGCTCTCGTGGAAGCCCCACGTAGGACTCTGAATACCGATGAGCTCGCGAAGAGCGTATCCTTCGGGAACGTCGATAACGATAGCGACCGGGCCTTCGGAAAGGTTATGGGGGTCTCTGCCTGAACCGGTGTACATCGCTACTTCAAAGATCTCATCGCCTGCGTCAGGCAGCTTCTTGAAATAATTCGATACACCGCTGTCGGTGAAATCTACGTAAAATGCGAACGGCTCGTCATTAGTGAACGCAAGTCTGACGTTCGAATAAAGGTTTTTGGTATTAGCCACGGGAAGAACCGTATAACCCTCGTCAGAAGTGACTTTGAAGCGGATCGTATAGATTCCTTTTGGAAGTGTCTTGCCAAAATCAAAATAGATACCTTCTGCCGCGTCGCCTTCAGGATTAACAGTCTGCTTGAATACGGGCGTGCCTTTTACGCTCGTCTCGTAATCGGTATCGAAGTTAAATATTTCGAAGTCATACGTTACCAGCGGCGCGTTCGTTCCGTTGCTGTTCCAGTACTGCGGTAAACCAAGGCCTACGAAATCAGAAGCGGTGCTGAAAGTAACTCCGTGAGAGTCCTTTCTTCCATCTGTGTTTCCGGTCCAGAGGCCAACGTTTACGCCGCCGTCTACTTCATATGTGAATACGCGCGTGGGGTCTTCAGCAAATGAAGGAATGACGAACAGGCTTGCAACCAGTGCAAGAGCAATGACAATAGTCAAAAGCTTTTTCATTATTATTTCCTCCTTTTTATTATCATCCGGTGATCGATTTTTGCCGGACAATTATTCATTCAAAATTATATAGCATTATTTGTCGGCTTGTCAACAAAAAATCTGTATCGCTGAGCTCTTTTATGCTTTTTTCTTCTTTTTTACGACTAGAATGATCACGATCGCGGCAATGACCGCCAGCGCGCATGCGGTTATAATTACAGGAACGACCGGGAACTTATTCTCAGACTTGGATTCTGATTTATCCTTCTCCTTATCGCTGCCGGTAGGCTTCGGAGCAGACGTGACGTCAGGCGCTTCTGTCGCAGCCGGTGCATCTGTCGGAGCATCTGTTGCCGGCGCGTCCGTAGGAGCGGCAGTGGGTTCGTCCGTGGGCTCGGGACCGAGGTCGCCGACGAGCGCGTATGCAGCCTTCATCGCCGGGCAATAATCAAGCTGGAGGCCGTATTCGTAGAACAGCCACTCATCCGATGGCTCATACCCGCCCTGATAATATCCGATCGCACCGGAATTTGACCTGGTGATAACGATCAGGTACGCGTTTCCGTAGCGGAGCTTCGAGCCGAACTTCAGCGTCAGATTTGAATTGTCCTTGTGGTCAAGCAACTCTCCGTTATCGATTGCTTTGCCGGCAATACTTTCTTCGTAATCTCCCGTCCATTTGAACACTTCGTACGTAACGTCGGAATCGGGATTCGGATTCGCCCAGGTCGGGGCTTCTGTCAATGAGATTGAGTAGAGGGCCTGCCCTTCGGGCACGACGGGTGTGACTATCCCGAATTCAAATATCGGGTGAGGTACTGCGCCTTCGCGTTTGAAGATGGTTTTCTCGGGCTGGATGTCGATCTCCGAGCCTTTGCCTTCAAGGTTCAGGAAGTAGTCCGAAACGCCTTCGGTCTTTTCGCATTCGATAAAGAAAATGAACGGGCCGCGGCTGTCAAATTCGATCTTGTTTTCAGAATATATAAGCTCGCCGATCGGGAGCACGGAGTACGGAAACGAGGTCTCGTCGTCAACGTCTTTCGGGGTGAGCTGAGTGATCCTGAACAGGTATTGTCCGGCACTCTTTGCAGTATCGAAGACGAAATGCGGCAGTTCCTTGCTGTCGCCGTTGAAATAGACGTCTTCACTGAATACAGGCGTTCCTTTGAGCGTCTTGCCCGCGTCCGTATCCCATGCAAATAATTCGAATCTGACGGTGCAGTCGGAATTATTCGCCTGAATGCCTGCATAGAGTTCAGGAAGCCCGATTCCTTTTAAAGGTGCGTCGCAGTTGAAAATGACGTAATCTGTGCCGGTACACGTGCCGTCCGGTTCAAAATTGCTGAACCAGATCGACGCCGAATAGCCCGCACTCTCATCATACGCATTCACCCTGATCGTGCTGCCGTCAATACCCGCCTGTGCTTCGCCGTCGACGGGTTCCGCATAAGCTGCTGTCACGCCAAACGCCGCAAGCGTCAATGCGACTGCAAGCATAACGATTAAAAACTGCTTCATACTAATGTCCTCCTTTTATCATAAATTGCTATTTGCAATTTGCCATTTGCCATTTGCCATTTGCCATCACTCGGTTCGCCTCTGAACTCTTAACTCTTAACTATCTCATTCTCCGCCGTGATATAGTACGTACCGTCTGCAGGTACTTTTACGACGAACTTCCCGTCCTTCTGCGTCATCTCCGGAGCCGTAACAGCCTTATTGACCTCGATCGAATATTTGCGGCCCATATAATTGTACTCGGAGACGCCCGCAAGATCCATATCCGACGGCAGACTGCTCTCGATCTTTAGGCCCTTAACGTCCGGATTGACGCCGATAATACCTGTCAGGAAGGACAGCGGTACGAGCCCGGATTCGGGGAACTCGCCGACGATACTCACCTGGTAGAAATTGCCCGGGATCGGGCGGGGGGACCGTCTAAGAGAGTCGATGTGGAACTCGGCCATGATCTTGTTGAAGCGCTCGATCGCTCTGTCGCCGGAGATCAGCGTGCGGCCCATTATGTCATAGAACGAAGTGTAGAAGATCGTGCCGCCGTTCTGCATGCCGTAGCCGTATTCGCCCCAGTGGCCGGGCTTAATGTCGTTGAAAGAATGGCCGTTATACCACCAGTAGTGAAGACCGTCCACCACAACGCCGTCCAGAGCTAAAGTGTTCGATCTCGCCGAAACTTTGAAAGTATAGATATCGTCGCCTTTCGACGTATCGCTGTCAATGATCCGTTTTCCGTCTACCCAGTCGTATATCTTCTGCGCCTGTTCCTTTGACGCGAGCCCCGCGGAGACCGCCATGAAATTCACGAAGGTCAATCCGAAGTCGAGCACGTCGCCGTTGATGTTGACGGAAGTGATGTAGCGTCCCTTTGCCTCGTCCCAGAAATAATCGTTGAATTTTGCTTTGACTTTTTCCGCGATAGACCTGTAGCGCGCCGCTTCTGAATCGTTTCCGACGTAGCTTTCGATGTCCGCCATCGCCAGTACGGCCTGGTAGAACATCACGTTTTCGTACGCTGAATTATAGCCGAAGAAGTTCAGGCTGTCCCAGTAGTTGGAAGCCATGCCGTACACGGTTCCGTCGTTGCGCGGGTCGTAGATCGTCATCAGTCCGGATTCGCCGTTAAGGTTTACCAGCATGTATTCCATCGCTTTGCGCAGCTTATCGAGCATGACCTGCTTCTTCGCGTTGACGCTGGTGAGGAAACCGTCGGTGTCGTTGCCTGTCAGCAGAAAGTCGCGGGAGGCAATAATGAGCGCGGAGTTGTTGGTGTAATGGTTCTGGGCGTCAAGGTGCTGCGGCGCCGCGTTCGTTGCCCAGATGAAGCCGTCGTCGCGGGGATTGCTCTTGTATTCGGTATTATCGACAACGTATTTTCCCTGTGCTTCATCAAAGTACCAGCCGTCGCCGCCGTATACGGCTTTTTTCAGTGAGTCAGCGTGGATCCTGAGCGCCGGTTCATAACCGGACCAGTTGAGCTTCGCACCGTTCCAGGCGGTCCATTCGACTGACGCAATCATGGTTTCTCCAGAACGGAACATTTCCTTGTTCTGCCCGCCGCCGCTAAGTGAATTGTACATGTTCGGCTCGGTTTTTGCAGTGCCGAATATCGTCCACATATTGCTGAGATCGGCGTCGTAGTATCCGTCGTAAGAAGTGTAGAAGAACGTGCCTTTTTTACCGTAGACGCGCATCTCTTCGACGCTGAACGAATTGTCCGACGTGGAGTAGGAGGGGTAGCACACGCTTTTGATGCGGATGCCGTTGGCCGCGATCTGCCGGAGGGGAAGCGAGAGCGTTGCCCCCATCGGGTCGGGGAAGTTCATCACGCACGTGTAGTAGCCTTCCGAATTTGGAAGTACGTAATAGTAGCGCGGCATCATATACCAGACCAGACCGCCGTCGGTCGTATACTCTATGCTGATGTCCGACGGAAATGCCGTGCTGTCAGACGGGAATTTGATCTCGATCGAGTCCAGCGTGTAATAGCTGTCGAACAGATAGCCTACGAATTCCTGCGTTTCGGGCGAGTCGGACAACGCACTTTTCCACCTTGTTGTGTTATCGCCGTCGGCAATATTTGCGCAGCCGTATTCTTCTCCCGCGGAGCTTGATTCTATCGGCGTGACGTTGCTGACCATTTCGGCGCGATAGTCGTCTCCCGATACTTTTACGGCTTTTACGTCCGTCCAGCCGTGTACTGTTCCGGCTTTCAGGTTCACAGCACAGGCTTTTACCTGATATTCTCCGGCTTTTTTATATACGTGCGGGACCTCTGCAGTGGGGAAGTTATTCGGTTCGGCAGCGTAAGGGCCGTCGTAGCTCCAGGTGCCGTCGCCCCAGTCAACAACGTAATAGTTGCAGTCTTCCGTCGCTTTTTCCATTTTGATCTGGGCAATGACTTCCGCTCCGGTTTTTCCGCCGTTGGCGTGGGGGATGAAGAGGTTTACGTCTTCGCCCTGTCTTTGAAGGTTGCGGGTCAATTCATATTGTATTTCGTTCACGATCTGTACCTCCGGTGCTTTTTCAAAATCGGGTTCTTCCGGCGTCGCCTGTCCCTGCTTTTCTCCGCCGGGCGTGCAGCCGGCATAGCTGATCAAAAGGAATATACAAAGGATCCATATCGCAATTCTTTTTTTCATATCTCCTGAACTCCTTTTTGTTTTGACCGTGTTTTTTTACGCTTTTATTATACAACGGATCTGTGAAAAAGGCAAAAGGTTTTGAGTCTCTTTTCCCGTTTCCGTGAAAAATGTGTTTTGACTGCGTCCTGTTCCGGACTGTCCGGGTAGATCACACCCTTATGCCGCCTGTCCCTTTTATTGCTCATTTTTCTTCGGAGGTTTGTGAGGAGTGGCACACGATTTTGAATTTGGGCGATTTGTGTGCCAAAAATTTCTCATTTTTTCCTTCTAAAATTCCCGGAGGCAGAGCCGGCCTGGCACACAAAACCCGAAAAAGCCGATTTGTGTGC
>JAFWQX010000037.1 GCA_017508875.1 Clostridia bacterium
GGAAAATCCCCTCCCTGATCATTTTAAGCGAATCGCCGGACAATTGCACGGAACCGATCACCTCGCCGGCGAGCTCGTCACGCACCGCAACGATGCCCTGCACTTCGTAAATATCAAAAACGTACGAAAAAGCTTTGCCGCTATCCCATTCTCCTTTGCAAACGCGGATCGAAAACGATAATTCCGACTTAGCAGGATCGACGGCCTTAACGACCGGCTTATTATCGATTGCATTAAAAAACGCATGCCAGTCTTTTACGAGATTCCGGTTTCCAGTTCCGAACACCGGTCTGAACGTGCCGCCGGACGCGGATAATTCGATCTTCGGCGTGCAGGCTACCGTCATAAAACGCAGCCGGTCATTGATTACACCCATCACGAAAGCATTCTCCGGAGAAGTATCTTGCGGCTCCAACGTATTCCCGGGGACGGTCACCCCGGGTTCACCGCTCGCTCCCGGAACAGGATCCGGCTGCGCGCCAGGTATCCCGGGCGTTGACCCGCCGGGCGTTCTGATGCCCAATATGATTCCGGCAGTGATCCCTCCGACCAGCAGAAGCACTGTGGCGGCAACGGCGACTGCCGTCTTCAAGTGCTTTCCCGCCGCGCGAGTACGTGTCCGATTCGTACGTTCCGTACCGTTGCTGCCGTACGGTTCCGCGCCACGTACGAGATCTGCGTCGATCTTCTTTATAGCTTCATTTATAATATCGCTTTTCATTTCAAGTATCCTTCCTTTTTCAGCAGCGCGGCCAATCTATCTCTTGTCCGCTTCAGTTTCATCTTCACCGCGCTCTCACTCATTCCGAACACGGCGGCAATATCGCTCACCTTGTCCCCGAACCAGTATCTTCTGATGAAAATATTGCGTTCCCTGGCGCCTCTCCCACGCAGAAAAGCAGAGATCACGCCTGCCAGCTCGGCAGCCTCGACACCCTCCGGAACGTCATTGTCCCCAACGAGCGCTTCAAGTTCGTCCGACGGTACCATTTCGTATTCACCGCCGCGTCTCAGAGCGCCGTTCATACGTGAGCGCGAGATCGACACACTGCGCGTAAGCATACCGAGATACGAACGCAGGTCGTCCGGGAGCGCCGCGGGGACGTTGTCCCAGGCCTTCATCACCGCATCGCTTACGCACTCCTCCGCGTCGCGTTCGTCCTCCAAAATGCCGCGGGCAATACTTTTCATGTATTTTCCGTACTTCTTCTCCACGTCTTCGAGCGCGGTCTCGTCGCGGTCAATTATTTTTTTTACGATGGTACTGTCTTCCACTTGCTGCCTTTTCGTTTTTTTGTTCTCAGCCTGTATTTTACCGCCCTCCGGATGGCAGTCGTCAAGGCCTTACATCCTAATAAACGCAAACGCGCTGAAAAAGGTCACATTGCCTTATAATCGGTGTGGTTTCTATTATAGTGTCAAACTATTCTCGTTCAATAGAAAATCGCGGACGCCAATGGTAACGATCCCCTGATCGTTCCTACGGACCTTGATGTTATCCCGCACAATGATTATCTTTTTAAATGAATCACCAATCGCGTTCAAAGAGCGCTCTTCCTGTTCTTTTTTGTCTTGCGTGTTCAGCGCAAAGGCTGACTGAATATAATACTTCTCGCTGCCTCGGGTCACAACAAAGTCAACTTCCAATTGCTTTTTCGTGGTTTTGTTCTCTCTGTTCTTTCCAAACTGCTCCACTAGCCCCACATCCACATGATACCCGCGTATGCGAAGTTCGTTATAGATGATGTTTTCCATAATGTGGTTTTCTTCCATCTGACGGAAGTTAAGTCTTGCATTACGCAGCCCCACGTCCTCAAAGTAGAACTTAGCCGGGGAACCGATATATTTCCTGCCCTTGATATCGTAACGAACGGCCTTACTCACCAGAAAAGCATCCATCAGATAGTCCATATATTTTTTTAACGTCTTATCGCTGATGACTTTTTTCTTGACCGTTTTAAATGTGTTTGCCAACTTCAAAGGATTCGTCAACGAACCAACAGCAGATGAGAGAATATCCACCAGTTCGTCCAACTCCTCACGGTTGCGCACCTTATGGCGGTCTATGATATCGCTGAGATATACTTTCTGGAACAGTGACATTAGATATTCCGCTTTTTCTTCAGGAGTTTCACGAGAGAGGATCAAGGGTAAACCACCATAGGTGAAGTAATCGTCCCAGGCTTCGTCAACATTTCCCTCATAGACAGAGCAGTATTCCCGAAATGCTAGCGGGTAAATGCGAACCTCGTCTCCGCGGCCGCGGAACTCGGTAATCAGATCAGAAGATAGAAATCTGGAATTGCTTCCCGTCACGTATACGTCCGCGTTGCGGATATGTATAAAGCTGTTTAGCACATCCTCAAACTCGAACAGAAGCTGTACCTCGTCCAAAATGATATAGTAGGTTTCCTTGTCAATGATACGCTCTTTTACAAATTGCAGCATATTGTCGGGATCGCGCAAATCTTTATTGCTGCGGTCATCGAGCGCGATTTCGATTATATGGTTTTCTGGAACACCCTTGTCCAGCAGATAATTATGAAACAGATTGAACAGAAGATATGACTTTCCGCACCTGCGAATACCAGTCACGATCTTGATAAGTCCATTTTTTTCACGCCTGATCAACCGCTCTAAATATATATCCCGCTTGATTTCCATATCGGCCTCCAATTTCCGAATTTGGTGTGTCCACACCTTTTTTCGTAATAATTATATTTAACGTCCAGGAAAAAGTCAAGGTTTTATTGTTCATCATTCCTTATAAAAGATACACACGTCATCTTGATTTTCTCAAAATGCAGATGGCGATATTGTGCTCGTCCGTCACTTCAACTCCCCGGCCACGGATATTGACCGCCCGGCATCGATCGCGGCAATTATTTTCCCGCCGCGGAACGTAAATTCGGAAGGCTTTCCGTCGATCATGACAGAATTGACCTTCGAATAATACGGCAGCTCAAGCTCGGCCAACGACAGCCTGCCCGCTATCACCTTTATTTCCGTCCTGCCGCCGCGCCTTTCGAACCGGCCCCACGCGCTGTCTATCGCCCAGATGCTCCGGAAATCGCCCTCCGTGACCGGACAGAAGCCTATCGCCTTATCCTGCATAGCGAACCTGAATCCGCTGAATATAGGCATAAGCGCGTAACTCGCCATACTTCGCGCATAATTCGAGCCGCATTCGATCTCGTTCCACGGATTGCGATTATCACCGCGGTACCGGTCACGGATCGCTTTAACGACCGAAACGCCTTCCTTGACCATGCCCTCCGAGATCAGAAGGCCCGCAAACGCATATTCGAAACCGTGCATTGACTCCTGCGCATACGGGATCGGGATCGCAGGCGTTTTGATGCCCTTCGGGAACGAACAAATAACGGCGCCCGCCTCGTCATTGACCGCAAACAAACGGAACGTGTTGTAATGCGACCTCATATCCGGCATAAAATTGTTTTTATACACGTTTTTCAGCGCCGTACGCAGGTGTTTTTTGTCAAAAACGCACCCTATTCCGTTGATGTTTGCGTGCCACTGCGCGAGGCACTGGTCAAGCAGACAGCCTTCGCCGATCTGGTATTTTATTTCGCCCGATTCGTCGTTCCAGTACGCCTCTGCGCCTTCGAACCGGTCCAGATAAGTTCTGTCGGTAAGGTCCAGCTTCTGGCAATACCATTTTCCGTTGAACAGATTCTCCTCGCTCCACTTCTGCCCTTTCAAGAAAATGCCGCGGTATTTTTCAGCCGCTTCCGTCTCGCCTAATCTCTCCGCCATTTCCGCAGCACACTTGAGCGCCGCGAGATAGAAGCCCTGCAGCCACGAAGAAGGACCGAAAAGTTCCACGTCCAGCGTGTGATGCTGGCGCCCTTCAAGCACTCCGTCCTGATCTCTGTCCCACATATCGGGGTTCTTATCGCTCCATGCGTATTCGAGCGATTTTTTCACGGCGGGCCAATGCTCACGGAGCCAGTCGTCGTTTCCGCACAATTTCCACTCCCGGTACGTCTTTATGACGCCGCCCATCTGGCCGTCAAGGCATGCGCGGAAGCCTGAGCGTTCTCTTCCGAGCGGGAGCGTTAAGCGGAATGCCATCCTGCCGTTTTCATCCTGATTGTATTTGAAATCCGTTTCGCGTATTGACCGTTCAAGCTGCGGAAATAAAAAGCAGAGCGCGTACGCGTAGTTCCACACGTGCGTACAAGTGCCTTCGCACGAACCGGTGTTCTCCCACGTTCCTTCCCAGCCGTAAAATTCTCCGTTCTCGAGGCGCATTACGGTAGGAGATTTGAGAACGGAAGTCGTGGCGGAAATTGCCTCCGTCACTTCGGCGGGAAGCGTTACACCGAACAATTCATCGTGATAGCGCTTCGTGCCTTTCCACAGCCTCTCCCACTCCGTCAGCGCGTACGCCGACGAGACAGTTGAATTCTCATACTGCGTGGCATAATAGTTTTTCCACGTGACATCCTTTTCATTGCCGTTCTCATCTTTCACAACGTACCGGCTCCAGTAGTTTACGCAATTAGGGCTGCTCCACGAAATAACGTACCTGAACCTCTGCGTTTTGCCGGGGGCAATGCTTTTTCTGATCGCCATTGCCGCATGGTCGTATGAACCGGGCTCCGGGTAAGTGCGGTTTTCGAACTCCGGCTGTTCGGTAAAATTGCGCCAATACCGCTCGAGCCCGTCGTGCCAGCTGCCCCTGTACCAGTATTGCTGATAAGACACGTCTCCATCTTGACCGGCCGCAAGCGTAACGTCGCCGAACCCGGCGCTGTCAGGGGGGCAATTAGTCTGGTGAAGGTATAGTCCGCGGATGTTTGCATCAGATACGTAATCATTGACCGAACCGCCGTACGGATTCATCAGGACACCGCAAACTGTATAATCAAGCGCTTCTCCGGATGTGTTCGTTATCTCGAATTCGAAAAAAGCGGCCGGTATGCCGGAATCGCGGTCGTTAAGCGGGATAAGCGGGTTCCACGCATAGAGGCGCATCTTTCCCGGAAAAGCCTCATCCGAAAAATCCACTTTTGCGATTGGAAATTCGCCCGTAAAAACACAATTTTTAAAATGCGGGAAACCGGCCATCGATCCGGCGGTCAATCCCGAGCCGAATCCGCGGCCGAGCGTGCCGGCAAGGTCCGTATTCACGTCTCCGTTGATTACGCGGGCGTCAACAAGTTTGCCTTTTTTCGTCGCTTTTACTGCGAAATGTGAGTATCCGTTCGTACTTCCCTTGTTCGGCCGGTTAAAGATCTCCCAGTCGATCAGACGCCCGTTTCCTGCAAGCCCTATGCATCCGGTTCCGATCCCGCCCAGCGGGAAAGAGATCTCGTTCAGCCTGTTTCCTTTAAATACGGTGTTTTTCATATATGATCCCCTCTTATTTTTTAATGAACCCGCTCTGAATTAAGCGTCCGTGCCTGATTTTCAGGAGGCGCAGCGGGCAGGATTTCCGGCCTTGCAAAGCGCGGAAATTATAACATGCCGCGCGCGCAGCCGTCAATTCACGGGGCATATGCGAGTAGCGTTCAGAGTTCAGAGTTAAGAGTTAAGAGTTCGGCTTCGCCAAAGATAAAAAGAAGAAAGCGGCCTTGTTGCTCATTTATACGGCCGCAAAAGAGGAAAAGGAGGAATGCGGCCGTACCACCCATCGCACCGATACGGCCGCAATTGAAAAAAGACAGAGCTGCGGCCGTGCGCTCCCTCTCTCCGATACGCCCGCTTGCGATATAGATGCAAAACACCGCCTGGAACTCGGTTTTTGATTTTCAGCCGGTGTTTTCAGTAAGAGGGCGCCGTCTTTGGCCTGGAAATAGGCGCAAAACACCGCCTGGATCTCGTTTTTTGATTTTCAGCCGGTGTTTTCGCCATTTCAATTATTCCACAACCTCAAAAAAACATATTGACGCCCCGCATACTTCGTGATATGATGTATACCGTGAAGGGAGGTATT
This sequence comes from Clostridia bacterium, assembly GCA_017508875.1. Classification (GTDB taxonomy): domain Bacteria; phylum Bacillota; class Clostridia; order UBA1212; family UBA1255; genus UBA1255. Next base: position 5,963 of record JAFWQX010000037.1, read on the forward strand.
CTATGGATATCCAGTTGAAGCGAGGGCTCCTGGACGTGTGCGTGCTTGCCGCCATCAAAAACGAAGATTCGTACGGATATAAGATCATCAAAGACCTTAAACCGTGCATCGATTTGTCCGAATCGACGCTCTACACCATCCTGAAAAGGCTGGAAGGCGCGGGGATGCTGACGGTGCGCACGTCCGAGCACGAAGGGAGACTGCGGAAATATTACCACATCACAGGCGCCGGGCTCAGGCGCATCGAGGAGTTTAAAACAGAATGGAAAGAAGTAATATCCATTTACCAATTTGTTGTGAAGGATACCCGGGCTTGAACAGCCGGAGCGTTTAAAGGAGACTCAAGATGAATAAATCAGAATTTTTAGCGGAACTTGAGAAAGGCCTGGCAGGACTGCCGAAAAAGGATGTTGACGAAAGGCTGGCGTTCTTCAGCGAGATGATCGACGACAGGATGGAAGAGGGGCTCGGAGAAGAGGCGGCGGTGCAGGCGGCCGGATCGATCGACGAGATCGTATCGCAGACTTTTGCCGACGTACCGCTCGGAAGGATCGTGAATGAAAAGATGGCGGCGAAGCGTAAGATGCGCGGCTGGGAGATCGCGCTGCTGATATTAGGCTTCCCGCTGTGGTTTGCGCTGTTGGTAGCGGCTGCGGCAATCATTCTCTCGCTGTATATCGCGCTCTGGTCGCTCGTCATTTCGCTCTGGGCGATCGAACTTTCGCTCTGGGCGTTCGCTCTGGGCGGGATCACGCTGTCAATAGTTTATTTTGCGAAGGGCAATACGTTCCCGGCGCTTATGATTCTGGGCTTCGTGCTGTTTGCAACCGGGCTCTCGATATTCATGTTTTACGCGTGCATCGCGGCAACAAAAGGCGCAGCTAAGATACCCAAATTAATTGCCGCCGGAATCAAATCGTCGATCGTCAGGAAGGGGAGAGTAAAATGAAAAAAGGACTTGTTATTGTCGCCGTCGTTCTTATAGCTTTAGGAATACTGGTATTTGCCGGCGGATTCATCGCATCGGGATTCAACTTTGCGAAACTTGACGTCGCGAAATATGAAACGAATACGTACAACGTTGACGGGGCGTTTAACGTGATCGAGGTCAATACGATAGATGCGGACGTTACGCTGAAGCCATCGGAAGACGGTCAGTTCAGGGCAGTTTGCGTTGAGCGAAACGGAAAGAATTTTGAGGTTCGTGTCGAGAACGGTACGCTGAAGGTCAATGAGCCGAAGCGTGATAACTGGCCGATGAGGATGTTCAGTTTTAAGAGCCCGTCGGTCACGCTGTACCTGCCGCAGGATCACTACGAGGCAGTGTCAGTGAAGACGGTCACAGGTGACATAAGGCTTGCCAGTTTTGGCGCAGGCGAGGCAGAGATCTCAGTGACGACGGGAGACGTTTTCGCCGAAAACGTGAACGTCGAAGGGATTGTTTCGGTCACGGTGACTACAGGCGATATTAAGTTTAGCCGCGTTACGTGCAAATCTTTTAAAACGACAGGCAGTACGGGTGACGTAGAACTGACGGACACCGTAGCGACAGATAGTTTTGATATCCAGAGAAGCACGGGGGACGTTGTTTTCGGTAACAGCGACGCGGGGGAGATCACGGTCAAAACGACGACCGGAGACGTCAGCGGCACGCTCAGGACCGATAAGCTCTTTACGGTTAAAAGCACCACGGGCGATGTGAAAGTGCCTGATTCTGCTTCGGGCGGAAAGTGCGAGATCCGTACGACGACAGGGGATATCAGTATCTCGGTCAGGCACTGAAATACTTTTTCCTCATATACTCCGCGGTCCGGTGGAGAGTCTCGCCATGGTAGATCTTATCGATATTGCCCGCAAAATCGAGGCCGTAGCGCTGTTCGAGACGTGAAAGCAGTTCGCCCAGTTCGCCGCGCTCTCCGTTCTGGCCGCTTTCGTTTTCATCGATCATATTGAACAGTGTGAGCGGCGTTTCCTTCTCGTCCGAAAGGTTGTAGATACCGACGCCGATGAGCCTCACCGGAGCGCGCTCGACCTTCTCCAGCAGCGAAGCGGCCTCACGGAATATTGTCAGCGCCGAATCGCACCCGGGGGCGATCCGGGACCGCGTGATACTTTTCATATTCGCATATGTGATCTTAAGCGAAACGCCTCCGCCGTAAAGCTTTACCCGACCGGCCCTGTGCTCCACACACAGCGACAATATCAGCAGCACGTCTTTCAGGAATTCGAAGTCGTCAACGTCTTCCTGGAACGTGAGTTCGCGGCTGATCGATTTTGCATCCTGCGGCTGGTACGGCTCGACTTTTCTGTCGTCGATCCCGAACGCTGTCTGCACGATCCACCGGCCGTGCTTCCCGAAAAGCCGTACAATCTCATCTTTGTATTCCCGCACGTCGCGCACGGTACGAATGCCGAGCGACCGCAGTTTCTCCGCGGTTTTGTTTCCTACCAGATACAGCACCTGCACGTCGCGGTCGGTTATCAGGTCTACAAAATCCTGCTGCGTCAATATTTCGAAATATCCGTCAGGCTTTTTTTCTTCGCTCGCTGTCTTCGCGGCCGTCTTCGAGTATGCCACTCCGACGGAGCAGGTGAGGCCGAGCTCGTCCTTCGTCCTTTGCTTTATCAGCCGGGCAAATTCTCTCGCACCGTCAATATTTCCCGCCTTTGCTGTGACGTCGAGATATGCTTCGTCGAGGGCAACGTATTCCGCTGCCGTCGCGTATTCGTTCCATATCTTATGCAGCTGTTCCGATACGCCCCGGTACTTCTCAAAATCCGGGTGCATATATATCCCGTTCGGGCAAAGGCTGTACGCCTCTTTTATGTTCATTCCGGAGCGGACGCCGAACTTCCTTGCTTCGTAGCTGCAGGTGGCGACAACGCCGCGCTCGCTTGGCATCGAGCCTATAATGAGCGGTTTGCCCCTGAGCGCCGGATCGTCGCGAATCTCGACCGAGGCGTAGAAGGCGTCCATGTCTACGTGTATGATTATTTGATCAGGAAACATTATAAGTTCAGAGTTCAGGGTTCAGAGTTCAGAGTTCAAGGAGTGCTGACGCACATTAGTTAATGGCAGATCAAACCCTTGGCAAGTGGCAAGTTGCAAGTTGCAAGTGGCAAGTGGGAAGTGCTATGCGCACTCGATTTTAAACGTCCTCGCACGCGCCTCGGTCATTGTCACCGTAAAGCCGTACGTAAATGTGCCGTCTGCCGCGTAATCGACCGTATAACCATCGTAACCGAGCTTGTCCGAAGCCACCTTATACTCGATCCAGCTTCCGTCCACCAGCTCGTAGATCTTCGGTACGCCCAGGTTCTTCATGCCCTCCATACGGACCGTGACGTTGTAGTCGCGCTCCCAGGTGCTCTTATACTTCGTATATTCTGCGGTCGCGTAGCCGGGAAGATCGCGCACGTTCGCCTTACCGCCGGATATCGTAAATTCGCAGGTGCGGCCGTCGTCGGAACGTACGGTCGGGACAACGTCGTCAGCCTGAAGTTTGCCGGCAGCAACTTCGAGTTTTATCGGGTTTAAGAGGGTGTTTTCGCGGACGATTCGGACGTTATCGTCATTCTCGGAATGGTAATCGCCCCACGGCATCATAATGCACGACAGGCGGATGTGATCGCCCTTTTTGAACGTAACGGCGCCGGAAAGATTAAGCGTAAGAGCCGCGGCGTTATTGCCCTCGAGCACCGCGAAACCGCCGTCGTACTGTTTTCCGCCGATCGTTATGTCGTACGATTTGAGCAGGCAGGAGAGGTTCGAGCAGACGTCGCTGTCGATATACGCTCTGGGATTGCTCGTGATCCAGCCGAAGTAGTCGAAATACGGGAAATCTTTACCGAGCTCGATCACGCGCGTGCCGTCCTTTTTAGCGTCTTCAATGACGCACTGACCGTCCTTATTGAGATAGCCGAACTTTCCGTAGCCGCCTGAAAACTCATATATGCTGAAATCGTGCTGGATATCTTTGATCGACAGATCCTGCAGGAACTCGAGGTCGATCTCGTAGAACGCGCGGTTCTCGTCAGTACTCGGCATCTCGACGTGGCGGTACTTCTGGTAGACCTTCCCGTCGAACGACGTATAGTAAAGCGTTACGTCCGAAAGATCCGGACCTGCAGAATCGATCATTGTCTGCCCGATATTCTCGAGCGAATTGTAGACTCCGTCGGCATCGGTGTAGCGCAGGAAAATGTGATTGCCGTTATTAGAATGCTGAGGCTGCAGGTCGTAAGTCCTTGTCTTGCCCGTAGGATTTCCGGCGGCGTCAACGACGTCGACTTTCACGTCGGACCAGTAAGGGGAGGAGAGGCCGCGGTGGTCGGGCAGGCGGTTTCCGGTGCTGTAGAAGTTTATGCAGTTCGTTTCCGTAACGCCGAGTGACAGGTGATAATACGCGGTATGCCATCTGATCGACGAGATCTGCTTCAGGCGGTAATTACCCCACTGCTCGTAAAGGTTCGCGAGCGTGAGAGTATTGTCCCCGCCAGATTCCACGACCATCGGGAAGAGGGAGAGGCCGTACGCGTGGCTGTCGTCGTCCGTATAGAACAGCTCCTCGCCGTCGTGGGCAAAGTTTTTGCAGACTTCGACGCGTATCGGAAGCAGCATGTCATTATCTCCGAGGACAACGGCGCATTCGATGCAGCCGTCGGTCGTGCATTCTCCGCACACGTATACGGTGCGCGGCGTTTCGGTATTCGGAGTGGCTGTGAATCTGACGCGGTGCTCGTCGAGCGGATGTTCGTACCCTCCGTCGAACGTCGTAACGCCCCTGATCCTGAACAGGTACCTGCCGGTGAGCTGGTCGTACCCCAGATACGAATTGAGCTTGCTCGTGCCCTCTGTTTCGACCGTAAATTCCACCGGGTTCCGCTCGGCAAACGCCTCCGTTAAAAACGCCGCGAAATCGTGCGTTTCGTCGTTGTAAAGGCGGCGCGCCATGAATATATCTCCGCCGTTTTTAACCTTTTTACCGCCCCAGGAAAGCTCCTGTGTGAGCACGTAAAAACCGTCTTTAAGCTCGAGACTTAGTTTCCCGCTGTACGTAGCGTCGGTGCCCAGTATCACGCCGAAAACGCCGGCATCCTTAATATCGAATCCGACGTACGCCGCGCTGTCCCAATCCACGCCTTCGAGTCCTTCGTGATCGCCGTTCTTATCGCCGACGATAAACTTCGCGACGTTGCCCTCGGGGATCTTCGTGATCGTTCCCACCGCGTCGATATTTGAAGACAACGAGGTGGCAACGAACCTTACGTTTTCGTGTACTTTGTCCGGAAACATGTTGTAGTTCCGGTCAAGCTTGAATTGCGGCGTTCCGCTGTCCATTTTTGCGAGCGCCACTTCCTTTATCCCGATCTCTTCTCCGACCGTCGATCCGACGTCGAGCCTGTATCCCTTGAAGTTCTTTATCAGATTTCCGCCGCCCCGATAGTATACGACGTACGTGTGGTATTCACCGTCCGGAATGGCCTTAAAATCAATGTGCGCGTCTCCGGAGAATTCATCGTTGTTGCCGGCAATATAAAACAGCTGCACGTCTGATGAACGGCATTTCATTGTGACAACAAACGCGTCGTAGTCTCCGACTTTGTAGGTGTTGTCCGGCAATTTGAAGCAGATGTACGGGTCTCTCGGGCTCGCGACCTTAAATGTGAGTACTCCGTCCGCGTCGATCGCGGTGCTTTCGATGTCACTCTCCGCGTAATGTGATTTTAAATCGAGTACATCGTACTTCTCGAAATCCATATCATCCCCGGGCATAAACACCTGGTCAAGTATGTGGAGGTTATAGTAGTAAAATCCCTGGTCGTACAGGTTTGCTCTGGCTGTGCTTCCTCCCGAGTAGTACGTTACGCCGTCTGTCGAGCGCATGTACGTTTCCATAGTGTCGGTGATGTATACGCCGCCTTTGCTGTTTTCTATCGATCCGAGCCCCGTGTATCCGCCCGTCGACAGGTTGTAGGTTATCTTCGTGTTCGGATTTTCGAGTATGTATTTGGAGCGCGTGAAGTCATTGTAGTATCCGTTTATGGTGTTCGCGCTGTTCGCGGCAAGTGTGATCGTCTTACCGAACGGGCCTTCGTACGGCTTAACCTCCTCGTGCTGTTGAGGGGGGATCGTAGCAGCAGGTCCCAGCGTCGCCTTACTTCCGTCCGGATTATTCGTGCATGCGGTCAACGCGATGATTCCGGCAAGCAGCGCGATCATGGCTATGGTTAGTATTTTGATGGTTTTTCTGTGATTAAACATGTCGGGTCTCCTTCGTAAGAGGTGGTGGTCAATCGATAGTTGGACAGTTGCTGCTGTTTTCTACGCCGTCGACGATCGCGGCTGTCGCTTGTTTCGCTGCTGTCGATCGACAGCCGGCTTTAGTTTGACGAACTGCTGTCGGTCGCCGGCTTCCGCAGCCGCCAAACGACAGCCAGCAGTCATCTGCTTCTTTGTCGTCAATTATATTCGAGCGCCGGCGGTTTGTAAAGTGAAAGAAGAGGTGGAGGCGAGCCGAATGATAGCACGATAATGAATTCAGAGTTCAGGGGTAAGAGTTCAGAGGAAAAATGCTCATTTAGACGGCCGCAAAAGGGGAAAATGAGGAATGCGGCCGTACTACCTCCTTGCCGATACGGCCGCAATTGGAAAAAGACAGAGTTGCGGCCGTACGAATTTCTCATTTAGACGGCCGCAAAAGGGGAAAAGGTGGAATGCGGCCGTACTACCTTCCTTGCCGATACGGCCGCAATTGGAAAAAGGCGAACCGAATGATAGCACGAATTTTGGGTCTCATGCGCTCCCTACATTAACTCGCATTTCGGTCAAACAAAATTCTTAGCTATTCATTCGGCTTCGCCAAAGAGAAGAAAATGAAAGCGGCCTTGTTGCTCATTTATACGGCCGCAATTGGAAAAAGACAGAGCTGCGGCCGTGCGCCGGGCCTCGTTTAGCTTATTTTGCGCCCGGCATCACGCCAGGCTTCAGCCGGGCCTCGTACCAGGTCACGAGCACGGCCGCGACCCACTCAAAATTTATTGACACCGCGCACCATATTTAGTATAATTCACATTTGGTGCAGGTTACCTTTGGCATAACTATGCCCTGAAGGTAAATGCGTATGCAGCGCGGAGCGCGAGGAAGCGCGCGGCCGCAACGGCTCATTGCCCGCGGGCCTGAGAAAACGCCGGCGGCACGCACCAACAAATAACGGAGGCATTGACGCTTTTATGATCAGCAGCATGACGGGATACGGCAGAGGAGAATACGCGCAGGGAGGGATCGGGTACACGGTCGAAGTGAAGTCCGTTAACCACCGCTTCTGCGACATCACCGTAAAAGAGCCGCGCGAGCTCATGCAATTCGAGGAGCGCCTCAAAGAGCTGATCAAAAAATATGCCGCCAGAGGAAAAATCGACGTGTACGTCAGCATATTGCCGGCGGCCGGAGAAAAACAGACCGAAGTCGTTGCCGACATGGGGCTGATAAAGGCGTACGTCAATGCGCTGAAGGCCGTTGACAACGAATGCGGAACGGATCTGAGGCTTGACGCCAGGACGCTTATGGGGATACCCGGGGCGCTTACGGAGACCGCGGCAGAGATCGACCCGGAAGAGGTCTGGGCGGTGCTCGGGAAAGCGGGCGAAGAGGCGTGCGAGATATTCGCAAAAATGCGCAAAACCGAAGGCGAAAAGCTTGCCGCAGTGCTGAAAGAGACGGGCGAAAAGATCGCGCAGCTGCTCGAGACGGTGCGCGAGCGGGCGCCGCTGGTTCCGAAAGAATTCAGGGCGAAACTCGAAGAACGCATCGAAGAACTCGAACTCAAGGGCGTTGACCAGCAGAGGATCGCGGCGGAAGTTGCGATATACGCGGACAAATGCAGCGTTGACGAAGAGATCGCGAGGCTCGACAGCCATCTTTCGCAGCTTCACACGCTGCTGGATTCGGACGGCGCCGTGGGCAAGCAGCTCGATTTCCTTGTCCAGGAGATGAACAGGGAGGTCAATACGATCGGTTCGAAGGCGAATGACCTTACGCTTACGAAAGCGGTGCTTGCAATGAAAAATGAGGTCGAGAAATTGCGCGAGCAGATCCAGAACGTGGAGTGACGCGCGAGGCGTTGTGCGCGGCAATTAGCAGGGCGCGGCCGCATAAGCGGCGCGGCACAAAATAAATTTGAGGTGTACGGATGAAACTTGTCAACATCGGATTCGGAAATATGGTATGCATTGACCGCGTCATAGCGATCGTGGTGCCGGAGTCTGCGCCCATCAAACGCATCGTATCCGAAAGCAA
>JAFWQX010000038.1 GCA_017508875.1 Clostridia bacterium
ATATCGCGAGGCGGGAGTTTGTATATCGCGTCTTCGTTGCAGAGGACTACGCGGATCTCTTCGGAAGATCTAAGTGCCGCGAGTGTCTGAGCACCCGGTGTCTGAGCCGAGGGTGTCTGAGCACCGGTTGTCTGAGCACCGGCTCCCTGGCCTGTAAGCGGCGCTGCGGCGGTCATTCCCGCTGCGGCTGCGGCTGATGCCGACGCGGCTGCCGCCTGTGCGGGGCCTGTCAACGTTCCTCCCGTTCCGGCGCCTTCTTCTGTTTCGAACGGATCATTGCCGCCGTTTCCTGCAAAAGGCGCAGCGGTTTCCAGGTTAACGCTTCCGCCCCGGAACCGGCCGTCTGCAGCTCCTGTCCCGTGCGTTCCTTCTGTGTCATCGTCTTCCTGAGACATGATCTTGCGCTCCGCTTCGCGGTGTTTTTCTTTCTGTTTTTCAAGGTCTTCGCGGAAAACGTCTTTTTTCCTGTCTCTTACGCTGACGAGCTCGATGTGTTCATCAGATACGTCTGCGCCGTGAGCGCGCGCTCCGTCCGCGTCAGGAGTTCCGTCAAGATATCCGTAGCCGTCGTCGTACTGCTCCTCTTCTCCCGGAATATAACCGTCGCTGTCGCTATCGCTGCCGTTAATATCTTCGTCCTGGGTTTCGTTTTTTGCCCTTTCTTCTGCTTTGCGATCCTCTGCTTCCTGGGCCTTTAATTCTTTTTTCCAGGCTTTTTCCGCGGCTGCTATGCGTTTTTTCTCTTTATTCTTCTCATCTGATTTTTTGAAACGGTCAACGACTCCGGACATCCATTTTCCGAATTTGCCCCCCGCCGAAGCGATTCTTTTGGCCAGACGGACGAATGACAACGAGAATAGGATCATTGCCAGTACCAGCGTGGCGGGTATCAGTATCAGAAGTGTTCCGGGCTTTTCGACCAGTCTCTGCAGGCCGTAGCTGATCAGTCCTCCTATCACTCCTCCGCTGCCTTTTTGTTCAGTCCAGAGCATGCCCAGGATCCCGAGGAAGTTTTTCCCGGCATAGTGTTCGACGTTATATGTGAACGTGTGGACGAGCGCGGCGCTGAACAGCAGCATGAATATGAAAAGTATGACGTTTTTGAGCGAAAAGATTGTCTTTGATGTGCCTCTGAGTACGGTGAATGCGAGGACAAAAAGCATAAAGAGCAGTACTATCGTCGCAAAGCGGCCGACAATTCCGAACATGAATGATATGACGAGTTCTCCGAGTCTGCCTGTTTTTCCGAACAGCGATACGATTATAAAAACTCCTGCAGCGGCTAAAATGAGGGCAATTATCTCGCGGTTTCCTCTGGTTTCTTTTACCGCGACTCCGCTTTCGGATTTTTGCTTTTTCTCGGTGTTTCCCTTCGTTTTTTTTGTATTGTTTTCGGTGCTTTTTACGCTCCGGATCTCTTTTTTATCTGTTTTCTTTTTTGTATTTTTCTTTGCGCCTGCCACGTAACTTTATCCTCCTGTAAAACCAATTCTTTCCATCTTTATTGTACTACAAAAACCTTCTTTTTGCAAGGCCGCCCGGGGCAACGCTGAACAGGGGACAGAGACCCGTTTTTGCTATATTTTGCTCTGTTATTTTAGGCGAAGCAAAAACAATCAAAAACGGGTCTCTGTCCCCCGTTCAGCGTTGCCCCCGGCAAAAAAAAGACGCCGTTTTCGGCGTCTGCGAGTGGAACTGATTGCTTTAATAGATTACACTGTAATATACTTTTTTATGCGGTTGAACTTAGCGTCTTTGATCCCTGGCACGTTCATAATATCTTCTATCGTCTCGAAACGGCCGTGCTCCTCGCGAAAAGAAATGATCTCGCGCGCGGTACTCTCGCCGATACCGCTCAAAGTAATCAGCTCATTGACCGAAGCCGTATTAATGTTGACCAGTTTATTGCCGCCGTTCTCATCCGAGCCGGAAGACGCGGACGAACCCTGATAACTGGCATAGCCGACATCGAGCAGCCACCTTTTATCCTCACTGAACGTAAAAGGAATATGGATACGCATGCCGTCGTTGACCTTCATTGCCAGATTAATACAGTACGTATCCGCTTCAGGCAGAAGTCCTCCGCAAAGCAGGACCGCGTCCTCTACGATCGACCCGGGCTCAAGGCGGTACACGCCTTCGTTGACCACAGCGCCTGTTATGTGTACGGCCATTCTCATATCGACCGTCGGCGCAGGCGTTGACGGCTCGCCTCCCTGACCGGTAGCACCAGCCGGATCAGAACCGTTGTCAATTATTTCCCTGCCGTTTACGGGCGTTACGACGATTTCTGCGACGCTTTTCTCCGCCGATTCCGTTTCACGCTCCAACTCGGGAAGCGTTTTTCTGTCCGTAAGATTGATAACGACAATAATTACAGCCACGGCAAGCACGCCCGCAATTATCAGCACGCCTTTCGGTACGTAAATGATTCTTTTGAATACTCTGAATCGCATAACATCACCTCTTCACGAAGTGAATCATACAAAAAAAAGGCCCGCAAATCAAAAATTTCCCGGGAAAAGTTCGGGAAATTTTCGGAAATATCCGGTAATAACCGGTAATATTGACCGGTCAGGAAAGCCGGGTTTAATTCTGTTTATTAAGTTTATTACCGGAAGCGTTCAGCTCCGCGAGCGCTTTTCCGGCGGCATCCTGTTCCGCAGCTTTTTTACTCCCGCCTTTTCCGCGGGCAGTACATACGGGAGCACCGTTTCTGGACACGCTGACTTCCGCCTCAAAAAACGGATCGTGATCGGGTCCGCCGCGTCCTGTGATCGAATAAGAGATCTGAACGGCCGGGTCGTGAAAAAACTCCTGAAGCGCAGATTTATGATCCGAAAAAGCAAAACAGGAACCAGCCGAATCGATGCGCTTGCGAAATCCGAGATTATCCAGCACAAATCGGCGGGCGCTTTCAAAACCCGAATCAAGATAAACAGCAGCGATCACAGATTCGACGCAATCAGCCAGAACAGAGATCTTCCGGCTCCCCCCGGTCAATATTTCTCCGCGCCCGAAAAGCATAAACTCGCCAAGACAAAAAACGGAGGCAACTTCATAAAGCGTCTCCTCACATACAATATTAGAACGAAAACGGGACAGCTCCCCTTCTGCCATCCCCGGATAATTCGCATACATATACGTGCTTATCACCAAGCCGAGTACCGAATCGCCGAGAAATTCCAGCCGCTGGTTGCTGTCCCAATGTCCCCTTTCACTATGCTCGTTAGCGTACGACGTATGCGTAAGCGCTCTTTCGAGCAGCGATACGTCACTGAAGCTGTAACCTAAAAGTTTCTGAGCACGAACGAAATCGGGCATGTCTTATTATTTTAAAATTATTTGATGTTATTGGTCACGTACTGGACCGCATCATTAACCGTAATGATCTTTTCTGCGTCCTCATCCGGAATCTCGATATTGAACTCCTGCTCAAGAGCCATAATAAGTTCAACAACATCCAGTGAATCGGCGCCGAGGTCATCAACAAAAGAAGAATCCAAAGTTACCTGGCTGTCGTCGACATCCAACTGAACCATTATTATTTTCTTTACTCTTTCGAACATTCTTTTCTTCCTTTCAAGTCGAATCAGTGGCGTTAACTACGTCACCATATAAGAATATACCACAAAACTGTACCAAAACGCAAGAGAGCGATTGAAGGGCGCCGAAAAAATATAATCATCCGCCCGTTAAGCTCCTGCTCCGGCGCTACCCGCTCCGCGCTCCGGGATCACTTCATATTCTTTATAAGATGCTTGTTTCCGGCAATATATTCTATTCCGGACCATACCGCGAGCACAGTGGCAATGCCCAACAGCACAAGACCCGCTATGATGCAGATCTGCGAGAAAAGCCCCGCATGCGCGGATCTTCCGGTCAGCAGGACAACGAGCGCGACCGTCTGCACTACCATTTTGATCTTACCGAGCTTCCCGGCTGCAATCACTTTTCCGCTCCCTGCGGCGATCATCCGGATACCCGAAACAGCAAACTCCCGCGCAAGATTGATCAGCGTCCCCCACAGCACGATCTGCGCCAGCTCTCCGTAATACGCAAACATAAAAGGAATAAGCGAGATCAGCGCTGTATTGACCAGCAGCTTATCGGCAAGAGGGTCAAGAAATTTTCCGAAATCCGTGACCTGACCGTTTTTTCTTGCAAGATGTCCGTCGAGGGCGTCCGTCAAAGAAGCAAGGATATATATACCAAGCGCGATCCACCCGCATCCGGGGAACAGATTAAGCGGAAACGCGAACACAGCAAATACAAATACGAGAATCATACGTGCCAAAGTCAGTTTATTCGGTAAATTCAAGGCACCCACCTCCAAAAAAGATTACGCGGAAATTATACACGGATCAACGCAAATGTCAATTCACGGCATGCATTGCTTTTTCAGGTTTCGTTTCAGTTTTCGGTCACGCTGCCGTTCGAGCTGCCGATCGCTTTACCGGTCATATCGTAATCCTCGGCAATAAGCAATTCCACTTCGACGATATCCCCTTCTTCAAGCGGTTCTTCCGAAGTAAAAAAGATCTTCCCGTCCGAATCCGGTGCTTCCGCATATGAACGGCCGTAATAAAAGATGCCGTCTTCACTCACGCCTTCAGTTATAACACGCACTATCTGACCTATGCGGTTAATATTTTTCAGGTGCGAAATACTTTGCGCGACCGAATAAAGTATATCATACCTCTCCTGCTTGACTTTTTCCGGCACCTGGCCGGTCATTTTAGCCGCAGGCGTCCCCTCTTCAGGAGAATATTTGAAAACACCGATGCGGTCGAAATCATAATCTCCGACAAAAGACAGCAGTTCCTCAAAATCCTCCTCTGTTTCGCCGGGAAACCCTACGATAAACGTCGTGCGGATTATACAATCGGGCATTTTCGCTTTCAGCTTTGAAATAACGTTCTTCACATGAGCAGAATCGCCCCTTCTGTTCATCTTCTTAAGAAGAGCGTCGCTTATGTGCTGAAGAGGCAGATCGATGTAATGAGCGATCTTCTTAGAAGAAGCTATCGTATCAATAAGTTCGTCGTCGATCTCATCCGGATAAAGATACAGGAGACGGATCAGTTCAAGGCCTTCGATCTTATCAAGCTCTTTGAGAAGCATCGAGAGGCGCGGCTCCCCGAAAAGATCTTTACCGTACTTAGTAGTATCCTGGGCAATGATATTGACCTCGCGCACTCCTCCGGCGGCAAGTTCCTTTGCTTCGCTCACAATATCTTCGGGAGTTCTCGAACGCATCCTTCCGCGGATCAGCGGGATAGCGCAGAAAGAGCAGCGGTTATCGCACCCCTCCGCGATCTTCAGATAAGCGCTGCCGGCAGGTGTTGACAACACTCTCGGCCCGTTCATGTAGCTTACTCCGTAATTATCCGAAACGGCTTCCTCGACCTTTCCGGGCGCATCGTCCCAGGCTTTCTCCACGACGTCGGCAATTTCATCTACGCTGTTTATTCCTACGATCGCGTCAACTTCCGGCAGCTCCGCTTTGATCTCTTCAGAATACCTCTGTGCAAGACATCCGGCTACGACGAGCAGCCTCCTCTTCCCGCTCTTTTTCAGTTCGGCAAGTTCAAGTATCGTATTAATAGCTTCCTCGCGCGCTTCTTCTATAAAAGCGCACGTATTAACTATGATCACGTCCGCGTCTTCTGTCCCGGCGACAGTCTCGAAACCGCGCTCACGAAGCTTTCCGAGCATCAGTTCCGAATCCACGAGGTTCTTCGCGCATCCGAGCGAAACTATAGCAGTTTTTATTTTTTCAGGGGAAAAGGCCATACTTCTACTCCCTTTCTTCAATATTTTTAAAATCAAATTCGTCTATCGTACGAAAAATAAGGCCGGTCTCAAAACCTCTTGACGCCAGAAAGCGCATCAGGGCAGCTTTGTCTTTTTCGCATAAAGTTCCGTCGTCCCCGGGCCCTATGCGTCTCGTCCGCAATTTCTTTTCAAGCGCCGCTCTGCAGGCGGAGGCGTCGTCGCGTTCTGCTTCTTTAGCGGCATTTTCCGCAACGTCCCTGTCCACCCCGCGGTTCACCAGCTCGCGTACGAGCATCGCGGAAGAAACGTTTTTTTCTCTGCTGCTTCTGAAAAATGCTCCCGCGTAAGCCTCGTCACCCGCAAACCCTTCTTCTTTAAGGTACGCTATAACGTTTTCCGCGGCCGCGTCAATATACTTCTCCCAGATCCCGGAATACCCGTTTTTATAAGAGAAGTGATCTTTGATCCTGCGCACGATCTGTGCTTCGGTCCGGCGGCAATACGTACTGTAAGGCAGCACGTACTGTCTCATCCTTTTTTCCAGTATTGCGGTAATAACGCCGCCCAGTTCTATCGTTTTCCCTTCTTCATAGAGTCCGAATTCCCATACCTCATCAGCATGAAAGCAGACTTCACCGGAAGTGAAAAACCGCACCGCATAATCTCCGGCGTCACCGTCTTTAACTTCTGCCGCGATAATACTGTCTAACATCAGTTACAACAATAAAAAGCAAGCAGAACAGCTCATCGTCTGCTTACAGGGGGTACGGGCGGAGGCGGAACAGCGCCTGGAATATCCGCAGACGCAGGAGTAAGCGAAGACGCCATCGCTTCGGCGGAAGGAACCGCCTCTGAAGCATTAAAAACAGTAGCTTTCTTGTTTTTCTCGCTGATCAGATTCCTGACGTTAGCCTCGATCTCATCGAGAACGGCGGGATTATCTTTAAGGTACTGTTTAGCGTTTTCTCTGCCCTGGCCGATGCGCGCTCCGTTATATGCGAACCACGAACCGCTCTTAACTACTATATCGTTCTCTACGGCGATGTCCAGCACGGAACCGGTGCGTGAGATGCCTTCTCCGTAAATGATATCGAACTCAGTCTCTCTGAACGGAGGCGCGACCTTATTCTTAACCACTTTTACTCTGGTCCTGTTTCCGACCACGGTCCCTTCCGCTTTAATAGCCTCGATACGCCTGATATCCAGTCTCACTGACGAATAGAATTTAAGCGCGCGTCCGCCGGTCGTAACTTCTGGGTTCCCGAACATGATACCGACTTTTTCACGAAGCTGGTTAATAAAGATAGCGATCGTTTTAGATTTATTGATTATTCCGGACAATTTTCTGAGCGCCTGCGACATAAGTCTCGCCTGAAGTCCTACGTGAGAATCGCCCATTTCCCCGTCGATTTCCGCTTTCGGAACGAGCGCCGCCACGGAGTCGATAACGATAACGTCTATCGCTCCGCTCCTTACGAGCGCTTCCGTGATCTCGAGCGCCTGCTCCCCCGTATCCGGCTGCGATACTATAAGATTATCAATATCAACACCTAAATTTTTCGCGTAGACCGGGTCGAGCGCGTGCTCTGCGTCAATAAACGCTGCCTCTCCGCCCTTCTTCTGTGCTTCTGCGATAACGTGCAGCGCAAGCGTCGTTTTACCTGACGATTCAGGCCCGAAAATTTCGACGATCCTTCCTCTGGGAAGCCCGCCTACTCCGAGGGCAATATCAAGCCCGATGGAACCGGTGGAGATAGTCTCCACGTTCATATGTACGTTATCTCCGAGCTTCATCACGGCACCTTTGCCGAACTGTTTATCTATTTGTGCCATAGCGCTCTCCAGCGCCTTCTTCTTCTCCGCGATCTTCTTCTCGTCCAGTACGTTCTCAGCCATTTTTTTATCCTCCTTATTCCGTGTCGGAATTTTTATCTTTCGCGAAAATTTTACATTCCCGCCGGTTGGGGTGTCAAGTGAAACATGTTCTTTTCCGGACTTTTCCGAAAGCGCGGCACATTTCCGGACTTTCCCGGTCATTCCCGGTTATTTCCGGACTTTCCCGGTTATTTCCGGACTTTTCCGCTTATTCCCGGATTTTTCCGGTTATTTCCGGCTCATTCGTTCACGCGCGCAGCGCCGAGCAGCTTCGACACCTCGTCCTCTTTCAGATATCTCCACGCGCCGGGCTTAAGATCCGGATCAAGTTCGACCGGCCCGAACCCTACGCGCCTGAGCTTTAGCACAGGATGATGGATCGCCTCCAGCATACGGCGCACCTGCCTGTTCCTGCCCTCGCGAATACGAACCTCCGCAATAGCGTTATTGCCCTTATGACCTATCACCGTAAGCAGCGCAGGTAAAGTCGGCCCGTCATCGAGCGTAAGACCCTCGGCAAAACGCTTGACGTTGCCCTCGTTTGGCTCGCCGCGCACAACGGCTTCGTATGTTTTCCAGATCTCGAACGAAGGATGCGTAAGTCTCTGCGTGAATTCGCCGTCGTTTGTGAGCAGGAGGAGCCCGGAAGTGTCGTAATCGAGCCTGCCGACCGGATAAAGTCGCTCATTTACGCCTTCGATCAGATCAACGACGCACGGGCGGCCCCGGTCATCGGACGCGGCGGACAATACTCCTACAGGCTTGTTTATCATAATATATATTTTATTGCGCTCGGGCTTTACCGCCTTGCCGTCAACGCGTACAACGTCCTTCCCTCCGACTTTTACGCCCATCTCGGTAACAGTCGCTCCGTTGACGCTGACTCTGCCGTCTGCGATCATCGTCTCGGCGCTTCTGCGCGAAGCCACGCCGCAAAGTGCAAGATATTTCTGCAGTCTCATTTCTTCCATCTGTTCATCATCTCCGCAGGTATTTCAAATTCTTTTCCGTATTTAAGATAGTAAAGCTTGATCGTTTCCGGATATTTCCCGAACATTCGCTTTATGACGTCCGAATAGATCGACAGTTGTACGGCGTATCTTTCGGAATGCAGCGAAAAATCGCGGTCACCCGAACTCCCGGTTTCGGCGCCCGCGCCGCCGGGAACGTAAACCGGCGCCCGTTCATTCACCGTATCGCTTTTATAATCGATCAAAGCTACAGACCCGTCGCCATACAGGCACACACAGTCGATGATACCCTGGACCGTAGTTGTATTGCCCGCAAACGACGGCTCGCCCAGCAGTTCGTCTGAAGGATAATCAAGCGCAAAAGGGATCTCCCGCAATATTGACGACGCCTCAGCCATGCGAAGCGCAAAATCCGAACAAATAAACGAGGCCAGCGTTCGAACCGGTATCGTCTCAGCATCCTCATGCGTGAAAAAGCGTCTTTCTTCAAGCTCGCGCACGAGCGATAGCGCATAGTCTTCCGCTTTTTCGCGTTCTCCCCCTATATTTCTGATCTTCTCGAAATCGACGTGCTCGAGACAGCAGTGAAGCAGCGTGCCCGTACGCGCGGCGCCGCCTTTAACGGTCGAAACACCGGATGCATTGCCTGACGCATTCCCGGACGCCTTGCCCGACGCCTTACCGGATGCATTGCCGGACGCCTTAACCGACGCCGTATCATTGCCTGCTCCGGAAAAACCGTCATCTGGATCAAGCATACGCAAGACCACGTTTTCTCTGTAAAGCCTTGCGGTCTGACTCACGGCGCTATCTTCCTCGGCCTCCGATTCCGAAGTATCGGACAGCCGCTTAATTTCGGATACTGATACTTTTGAAGGGCAGAAACGCGCTCCGCCGTCTGCTTTTTCCGCGCCGGAGCTGCCGCTCCACCTGCCTATCTGCGGAAGGCCGAACCTTAAAACGAGTCTGAACAACTCGTTGCCCTCATCATCCGGTTCGGTGTTAAAATCATCATTGTCGCTGCCAAAACCGTCTTCATTGCCGCCGGACGCCCCGGACCCGCTGAACCCGCCGGACGCCCCGGACCCGCCGGACGCCCCGGACCCGCCGTCATTCTTATCATCAGACAGGCTGCCGAGCAGCTCCTGAGCATACGTCCCCGGAACGAGCGCGCAGGACGGCCCCAGCTCCCTGTCGATACACAGCGCCGCCATGCCGAGCAGCGTAAGAAAATCATCAGCGCCGAGCGTATAATAATCCGCCGGTTTTTTACCGGAAGGATCCAGCTTGGACGCGCATTCATCCTTAAACTTCTCAAATTCCGCCCCGATCCCGGTAATAATCAATTTCTCCTTTGCGCGCGTCATTGCCACGTATAAAATACGCAATTCTTCCGCCCTCGCGTCCCTCTCGATCCTCAGCCGCACGGCCTCGCGCATGATCGAATGGTATACGGTCCTCGTGCGCGCGTCAAAGCAGCACGGGCCGAAGCCGAGTTCTTTATGTGTCAGCATCCGCTGCCGGTTTTCGTCATTTTTGTTTCTTTTACGCCCGGCTTCCGCCAGTATGACCACCGGATATTCAAGGCCTTTGCTCTGGTGTATCGTACAGATCGATACGCTGTTTCGCCCTGCGCCTGAAGGAGCGGCCGAACTGATCTTACCGTTTTCTTCAAGAAGATCGAGGAAACGTATAAATTCGCAGAAACTTCCTCCGCCGGAATCTTCAAACTCTGACGCAATTTTAATAAAACGCATCACGTTGGAGAAAGCGACACCTCCGTCAGGAAGCGCCCGGACGCCCTCGAGGAACCCGTTTTCGCCAATGCACTCCCACACCGTCTCAACAGGCGGGCGGCGAAGGCTTTCTTTTCTGAAATGTTCGAGCCTTTTGAGAAAAGCGCGAGTGAGCGCAAGACTGCCGGCTAAGGCAGGATCCGCATTGTTGACCGCGGCGCTGTTCGGGTCTGACGCACCGGATATGGCGGATCCGGATATGGCAAACTGCTGCATCCTTCTATAAAACGGGACGCTGCGCTCACGTACCGCAAATTTTATCCTCAAAAGATCGTCGCCGTTGAAACCGTACACGTTTTTCAGCACGGACACTAGCGGAATGTCGTTGAGCGGGTTGTCAATGATTCTCAAAAAGGACAGTATTACCCGCATTTCCGGATGGAGAAACAGTCCGGCGCGGTCGTCAACGTCGCTGACAGGTACTCCTCCGCTTCTGAGCACGTTCGCAAGTTTTCCGCCGTTCGGGATGAGCGAGCGCATAAGTATGCATATATCCCTGTACTCGACCGGTCTCGCCGCCTTCAGCTCTTTATCGTAAACCGGAAAACCGGCGCTGATCATTTCCTTGATCCTGCAAAGGATCTCGTACCCTTCCAAAGTGGTCTTGTCCGCGCCCTGCCCTCTTTTCCCGGGATCGATCACTACGATTTCGGTCCTGCTGTCCGCTTCTGCACTGACGTCAGGATAGTCGGACGCGCCGAAATTCAGATATTCGTCCGTCCCGTACGGCATCCCGCACGTATCGTTATTCATTATCTTCGAGAAGATCATATTGACCGAATCAACGACTTCCCTGCGGCTCCGGAAGTTCGCGTTAAGCCTGATAAGGGTGCCTGCCGTTGACGGCGCTTTACCCGCATCGCGCTCTTCGTCATAATAATTCCCGTATTTTTCCATGAACAGTTCGGGGCAGGCGTTGCGGAACGAATATATGCTCTGCTTCATATCGCCCACCATAAACAGATGCGGGCCGGAAGCGCACGGTTCCTGGCTTTTATGAGAACCGTTTCCGGAGATCAGCTTTAAGATATACTCCTGGAGCATATTTGTATCCTGATACTCGTCCACGTATATCTCGGTGAATTTCCTGCGGTATGAAAGCGCGAGGTCCGACGGCTCGGGCATATAACGGTCGTCGTTCAGATCCGGCGCGTCCTCAGCGCCGTCAACGGCTTTTTTGACAAAAAGTTCAAGGCACTTGTGCTCCATATCGCCGTAATCGTAAACGTGTCTTTCCGCTTTTGCCGCGGCAAATAAGTCAAATGCCGTAAGAAACAGTTCCGTAAACGTTTTGATCCCGCCCGCTGCCGAAACGCGGTCCTCTTCCGGCGCCCCTGCGCTCCCGGTGAAAAGTCTGTTCAACGTCTTTTCGGTGAGCTCCTTTTTAATTGCATTGCGTTTCTTTTGAATTCTGTCCGCAGCTGCGACAGACGCTTCACTGAGATCCGCCTTCTTTTCAGAAGCCAGTTTTGAAAAGCTCAGACCCGCGCATGCTTCATACGCCCCGGTCCAGGTAATATTGTCCGAACCGATCTGTGCTATTAGACATTTAAGGCGCTCGATATCGTCGTCGAGCGTAAGAGCATATTTATTCAGATCATATACGTCGCACTGATCGCGAAGTTTCTGAAATTCTCCGAGCAGCGAATCAAACTTCAGGCGTATTATATAAAGAAGCCAGCGGCCCCAGGCGGTCTTCAAAAAATCTCCGTTTTCAAATGGTTCGCTGAAAGAACGCTCGGCACGGCGGATCCAGCCGCACGGATCCGGAAACGAGAGCGATTGCTCGATAGTTTTTTTTAAGCATTCCAGCAGTTCTTCGTCAGATTTATAATTTCCGTATGAGTCGATGAGCGCGGAATAATCCTCCGGTTTTTCGACGCTGAGTTTTTCGGCAGCGTCCTCCACCGCTTTCGAGAGCAGTTCGCTCCGAAGCGCATCATCGCATACGGTATAGGAGCTGTCAATGCCGCTCTCTTTCAGGTTTTCGGTCAGTACTCTTTTGCAGAAACTGTCGATCGTCGTTATCCACGAACGCTGCAGCCTGACCTGCTGATCGTATATACGGGCAACAAGTCTCGGCTCATCAACATTTCCCATCATTTTGTCCATGGACAGGGACAATTTCGCCCGCATCTCAGCGGCTGCGGCGCGTGTGAAAGTCACTACCAGCAGGCTGTCAACGTCTACCGGGTCCTGCGCGCGGAAAACCGACCGCATAATGCGCTCGACAAGAACAGTCGTCTTTCCAGAACCGGCGCCGGCGGCAACAAGGACATCGGTCCCTTTCGTCTCAATTGCCCTTGTTTGCTCTCTCGTCCATTCCATATTGACCTGCCCCGCGCCTGTGCTGTCTGATCATAGATCATTGCCGGTATTCGTAAAAACCCAACGCTTCCCCGGAAGGCACGTTAAATAAAAGCCCTGCTTCCGAGGGGTCTATCCATACCGTTCCCGGGTCTCCCGGCGCGGTTAGAACGTACGCCTCTCTGTCGATGCTGCTCACCGCGATGATCACGAGCGTTTTTCCGTCTTCAGAACGGCACACGTCGAGCACAGTTCCGGAATAACCGAATCCCTGAGTATCCTCACTAAAAGACATAGAGCCGCAGAAGCAGCCCGGATATACGTCGTTTGCACCGACCGCATCACCCACATGCGCTATGTCCGGAAGGAGCAGAGATTTTCCAAAGCCGTATTTTTCGCGCGTTTCGGCAGAGGCCGCGCCGTCGATAACGCCCCAAAGAGGCGCATCGAACACCCGTTTGCCCTCGAAGGTGTAAACTCCCAAACCGAACTTTTTTAACTTAAGATTTTGAATATCGTCCTGATAGCTGCCTTCAGCGTACTGCACGCGTGAAAATCCATCCGGGACGTTGAACCTTTCGCATACGGTATTTTTCTTGTAATTCACAACGCTCTTCGGATATTTTTTCTCCAGCTTTGCTTTGTAGATCCCCACCGCGGTAAAATAGACGGCGGTAACGGCCGCGATCACGCAAAGCGCGATGATCA
Organism: Clostridia bacterium; assembly: GCA_017508875.1. Classification (GTDB taxonomy): domain Bacteria; phylum Bacillota; class Clostridia; order UBA1212; family UBA1255; genus UBA1255. Next base: position 13,436 of record JAFWQX010000038.1, read on the forward strand.
GTGCCGTTTTGAGCTTTTTCCGGAGCGCCGGATCAGGCATAAAAGGCTTTCTCGCAGTGCTGACCGTAATTTTATTGTCTGCTTCCCCGTTCACCGTTTGAACCTCCTGAATG
>JAFWQX010000039.1 GCA_017508875.1 Clostridia bacterium
CACGAATTTTGGGTCTCATGCGTTCCCTTCATTAATTCGCATTTCGGTCAAACAAAATTCTTAGCCATCTATCCGGCTTCGTGCGTGACCGAACGAGGTAATGAATGCCTAGACCGCAACAAATAAACAAAATTCTTAGCCATTCACTCGGCTTCGCTGGCGAAAAACAAGGTAGTCAAATGAGCCTTAAATCAATGGAGAATGGCAAGTGGGAAGTGATAAGTGGCAAGTGGGAAGTGGCAAGTGATAAGTTGCAAGTTGCAAGTGGGAAGTGATAAGTGGCAAGTTGCAAGTGGAAAGTGATAAGTGGCAAGTTGCAAGTGGAAAGTGATAAGTGGCAAAACTCTGAACTCTGAACTCTTAACTCATCGGAGATAGTTGCTCGTTCCTCGTTGCCAGTTGCCAGCGCGGCCCGTAATGTGATAAAATATAAAGAGCCGGAGAAGGCAGGAGGCTTACGAAATGTTTGAGTATATCAGCGGAACATTGGAACAGACGGGACTCGATTACGTTGTCGTTGACGTCGCGGGTATTGGTTTTAAACTGAACACTTCTGCGCGCGTCGCTTCCGGGATCGGAGCGAAGGGCTCGAAAGTCAGGCTCTACACGTACCTGAACGTTAAAGAAGATGAACTATCGCTGTTCGGATTCGGGTCAAAAGAAGAATTGTCCGCGTTCGAGATGCTGATCACAGTAAGCGGCGTAGGGCCGAAAGTGGCGCAGGCTGTACTTGACGCGCTATCACCGTCCGAATTCTGCCTTGCCGTTGCCACCGGCGATTTTAAAGCAATAACGAAGAGCAAAGGCGTTGGCCCGAAACTTGCCCAGCGCGTTGTGCTTGAACTGAAGGATAAGGTCGCAAAAGATTTTAAGGACGTGGAGAAGGCGGACGACTTCATACCTGCGGCCGTTCCGGCGGGAGTCGTGGCGAACGATGCCGCTGCAGCGCTGATGGTGCTCGGGTACAGTTCGAAAGAAGCATCCGACGCCGTACGAAAAGTATATAAAGACGGAATGACGCTCGAGCAGACGGTACGCATGGCGCTCGCACACGTATGATTTAACACGTATGATATTATCAGACAGTTTCAGGAGCACGGATGGAAGACGAAAGAATTATTTCCGCAACGGTGAAGCAATTTGAAGAGACGGAAGAGGCCACTTTAAGACCGCGCCGTTTTGATGAATATATAGGGCAGGAAAAAGTACGCAGCAACCTTTCTGTCTTCATTCAGGCTGCCCGTGAACGAAAAGAGCCGCTCGATCACGTGCTGCTTTACGGGCCTCCCGGGCTCGGTAAAACCACGCTCGCAGGCATCATTGCCTCCGAAATGGGCGTGAATCTGCGCATAACTACAGGCCCTGCGATAGAAAAAGCCGGCGACCTGGCGGGGCTGCTTACAAATCTGAACGAATTTGACGTACTGTTCATTGACGAAATACACCGCCTGAACAGAGCGGTGGAAGAGATACTGTACCCGGCTATGGAAGACTTCGCGTTCGACATCGTCATCGGAAAAGGTCCGGCGGCGAGATCGCTGCGTATGGACCTTCCGAAATTCACGCTTGTAGGCGCCACCACGCGCGTAGGACTGCTTTCGGCTCCGCTGCGTGACAGATTCGGAGTCATTAACCGCCTGGAAATGTACAGCGTGGAAGAGCTTTCGAGGATCGTTCGAAGAAGCGCCGGAATACTGAAAGTCGAGATCGAAGACAGCGGCGCGGAAGAGATAGCCAGACGCTCGAGAGGCACTCCGAGAATTGCCAACAGGCTTCTGAGGAGGCTTCGGGACTTCGCACAGATAAGGGCGGACGGCGTCATTACCGGGAAGGTCGCGCGCGAATCACTTGACCTCCTCGACGTAGATAAACTGGGACTGGACAACGTCGACCGCAACGTTTTATTGACGATGATCGGTAAATTCGGCGGGGGACCGGTAGGCCTTGACACCTTGGCGGCGGCAACGGGCGAGGATGCGACTACGATCGAGGACGTTTACGAACCGTACCTCCTGCAGCTCGGCTTTATTAACAAGACTCCCCGCGGGCGCATCGTGCTTCCTTTAGCGTATAAGCACCTCGGCATTCCGTTTGAAGGCAGCGTTTACGGCGCGGACGCGGGAAATATCCAGGCGGATGCTCCTTCTTCGAGGCTATCGCTGTTTGATTTCGGAACTCAGATAAAAGGAGATGACGGGAAGTGCTGATACTCGGCCTGGACCCTGGATTCGCTATCACAGGATACGGACTCGTTGACAGCGTTTCTAATCACCTTTCTGTGGTAAAATACGGGGCGATAACTACTCCTGCCGGCATGCCTTTTACGCAGCGGCTGCTCGCGATAAGGAACGAGCTTAACGATATTATACGCGAATATAAGCCTGAAGCGGCCGCCATCGAGGAACTGTTTTTTAACAGCAACACCACGACGGCGATAAAAGTTGCACAGGGCAGAGGCGTGGCTGTGGAAACGCTCGCCGAGAATTCCGTCCCCGTATTTGAATACACGCCGCTGCAGGTAAAAATGACGGTGGTCGGATACGGCAGGGCGGAAAAGAATCAGATACAGCAGATGGTAAAAATGATGCTGAAACTTGACAAGATCCCGAAGCCGGACGACGCGGCGGATGCGCTGGCAATAGCGATATGCCACAGCTTTTCGAGATTGACCGCGAAACCTGTTTAAGCTAAGGTGCAGGGGCGGGAACGTATTTGAAAGCGCGGAGAAAAAAATGAGTGTTATATTGCCCGCCGGATATGCCGGCGAAGATAAAAAGAATATTGACCCTGCCGGGCAGGCTCCGCTCTACGGCGGAAACGTGCTTATGCATATATGCTGCGGACCTTGCAGCCTTTTTTGCATTGACGAATTCAGACGGCTTCTTCCCGAAGCGGGACTTCACGGGCTTTTTGCGAACCCGAACATTCACCCGTACGATGAACTTTTAAGGCGCGCGGAAAGCTGCGCGAAAGCCGCCGACTATAAGCACCTTGAGGTGGATTTCCTGCCGGACTACTACAGAGCAGGCTGGGAGTATTTTGAACGCTCCGATAAAGGAATACAGGTACAGGGAGAGGCGGACGTAGAGCGCTGCTCCATGTGCTATAGTGTTCGCGCGGAGCTTACGGCCGGATACGCAAAACTCCATGGCTACGACGCGATCACCAGCACGCTTTTCGTAAGCCCCTACCAGAACCACGAACTTCTTAAGAAGATATTCGCGGAAAAAGCGGAGGAGCACGGACTTGATTTTGTATACATAGATTTCCGCACGGGCTTCAGAAAAGGCCAGGCGGAGGCAAAAGAAATAGGACTTTACAGGCAGAAATATTGCGGCTGCATACGTTCTTTGCGTGTAAAGCAAAAATGAGGTAAGAAAAATGAATGAAAACGATCTGAAAAATGCTGCCGATAAGCTTAATGACGAACTTGAAATAGAGCGAGTGGATTTCAGCTCCCTTGACGAAGTGGCGCCCGCACGGGAGATCTCCGCTGAGGCGCAAAGTGTGACGAATGCGGCGGAAAGTGCCTCGGGTGAAGCTGTATCAGAAGCGCAGAATATATCCGAAGACGTGTCCGAAGCAGGCAGCTCTGCTTTTAACAATATTTCCGGCGGACAGGCGATATCGGAAGATATGGTGGATTCGTCCCGGTTCTTCCGGACGGCCGGAAACGGGACCGAACAGGAAGAAGCGGCTCAGGACGAAGAACTTGCCGATCAACCTGAAGAAAGCAGTTCAAAAAAACAGAAGGGTAAGAAGAACGTGGGCAAGGAAATTCTCAGCTGGATACTTACATTTGTGATCGCTTTCCTCGTGGCGATAATCATTAACGCGTACTTTTTCCGCATCAGCAAGGTTTCGGGCGGCTCAATGCTCCAGACGTTTAAGGACGGGCAGACGGTGTTCATTTCAAGAGCGCCTTATATTTTCTCGGAGCCGGAATACGGAGACGTCGTGGTATTCGATCACGATCAGGTCCACAGGAATATTTTTGTGGAGATCAAAGAATCGGTCCAGTATAACATCATAACGATGAGTATCACTAAGAAGAACTTTTCGCATAAATACTGGATAAAGCGCGTTATTGGCGTACCGGGGGACACGATCGAGATAAAGCTGGACGGCGTTTACAGGAACGGCGTGAGGCTCAACGAGGATTACGTGAATCCTGCGGAGATCCCTAATTATTCCAGAAACTTAGGCGTATGGAAGGTCGGCGAGGGCCAGCTGTTCGTTATGGGGGACAACAGAAACCACAGTTCTGACAGCCGCGTGATCGGCCTTATAACGATCAACTCTGTGCTCGGGAAGGTGCTCGGACAATGACCACGGATGCCTGTTCAAAAGACCGCCTTCTTATTGTCGCCGCCACCGGTAACGCTCATAAGCTCGGAGAATTCAGAGCAATATTTTCGACTGTATTGCCCGCGGACTGCGTAGAAGTCATATCCCAGAAACAGGCCGCGGAAATTGCCGGCGCGAAGTACAGTTCGCCTGACGAGGACGGACAGACTTTCGGCGAAAACGCGTATATAAAAACGCGCTCACTTGAAACTTTTATATTTGCCAGCCCTGAATTCCGCAGGCACGCGGCCTCTTATAAAGCGGTCTGCGTTATTGCCGACGACTCCGGACTGTGCGTTGACGCGCTCGGAGGCGCTCCGGGTATTTATTCTGCAAGATATGCTTCTGAACCGGGTTCTTTTGAGGATGCGGACGATCTGAAAAACGTCGAGAAGCTCTTATCGGAGCTGAAAAACGTTCCGGACGAGCTCAGAACAGGCAGATTTGAGTGCCATATATCCGCGGTGCTGCGCTTCGGCAACGCACCTGACTATTCGCGCGTGCGGATCGAGACTGCCGGCGATCTTAAAGGATATATCGCGCGGGAAATGATGGGCGAAGGCGGGTTCGGATACGATCCGGTGCTTTATCTGCCCGATGCCGGAAAGACGACGGCGATGCTGAGTCCGGAGGAAAAGAACCGTATAAGTCATCGCGGGAGAGCGTTGAGAGAGGCGGCGAAATGCATTTATGGTTGTTTTAGAAAACTGTGAAAAATACGAATATGAACTTGTGCGCGAAAAAGTAAGCGCGATATTTGACGCGTTCGGCGGAGTCGGAAAATTCGTTAAGCCCGGGGCAAAAGTCGTGCTTAAGCCTAATCTTATTTCAAAGAAAAGGCCCGAAGAGGCGGCAACCACGCATCCGAGTATATTAAGAGCCGTCGCGGAACTGTGCATCGGGGCCGGAGGTTCGGTGCTCGTGGCGGAAAGTCCGGGCGGGGTGTACGATAAGGCCGCGCTTAAGAGTATTTATAAAGCGAGCGGTATTGAAGACGCCGCTATGCAGGCCGGAGCGGAACTGAATTATGACACGTCGGTCACAAAGATACAGAATCCGGGCGGAAAATACCTGAAAACGCTCGAGATATTGACGCCGCTCGCTGAAGCGGACGTAATTATTGACCTCGCCAAACTTAAAACACACGGAATGATGGTATATACCGGCGCTGTTAAAAATATGTTCGGCGCTATTGCCGGCGTAGATAAGGCTGAATACCACATGAAGATGCCTGATTACGATTCGTTCGCGGATACGATCATAGACATTTTCCTTTCTACGAAGGTCACGTTCAGCATAATCGACGCGATCACAGGAATGCATAAAGACGGGCCGACGGCCGGGGATCCTATAGACATCGGCGTGCTGATCGGGTCGGACAATGCTTTTGAGGCGGACCGGGCGGCAATGTATATGATCGGCGCGGATCTCGACCGCGTGCCTTTGGCGAGAATGGCAGTGGAGCGCGGATTGATGATCGAAGACATTGCCGAAGTGGAATTCAAAGGCGGGTGCGATATCGAACGCGCACGTGCTCTGGCGAAGGGGTTCGTTGTCAAATACAACGACAGCAATTCCCGCCTTCATTTCAGTGACGGCATCGTCGGGCGCGCGCTGGAAAAACTGATCAAGCCGCGGCCTGTATTTACGAAAGCATGCAGGAGCTGCGGCAAATGCGCGATGCATTGCCCGGTGAAAGCGATCACGGTGGAGAAGGGAAAACGCGCGAAGGCGGATCTGAACATCTGCATCCGCTGCTATTGCTGCCAGGAGCTTTGCCCGTTCAAGGCCGTTAAAATCAAAAAAACGCTCGCGGCCAGGATCGCGCAGAAGATCTGAATTGGAGTTGGATGAATGAAGGGGCTTAATATCGTTCTGGTCGAACCGGAAATACCGCAGAATACGGGGAACATTGCCCGCACGTGCGCCTGTACGGGGTCGCATCTGCACCTCGTGAAACCGCTCGGATTCGAGATCGACGACCGCAAACTAAAACGCGCCGGGCTGGATTACTGGTCGGAGCTCGACGTTTCGATATACGATAATTTTGCCGAGGTCGAGGAGAAGGCCGGAGCGGGGGCAAGGTTTTTCTTTTATACTACTAAAGCCGGAAAACGCTACACCGACGTTTCTTTTCACGACGGCGATTATCTCGTGTTCGGAAAAGAGACGCACGGCCTTCCTGAACCGCTGCTGGCGGCGAATTACGATAACTGCCTGAGAATACCGATGGGCAGAAGACTGCGCTCGCTGAATCTCAGCAATTCCGTAGCGATCGCCGTATATGAGGCGCTCCGCCAGCTTGATTTCGACGGCTTGGAGCCGGTCGGTCACCTGACCGGAAGGGCGGATTGAAGCCCCGGCGCGCAATTTACAAAAAGAGAGGTCCATCTGATGAACTTTTTTAGAAAGATCGGAGCCGCCTTTAAAAAGCTGCTTTCAAAAACCATACTTGATAAAACGTTCTGGCGTTTCGTCCTCGTGGGTGTCGTCAATACCCTGATCGGCCTGGGCGTAAACTATCTCGTGCTGTGGCTGCTCGGATTGAACGAACGTGTTTCGGAAAATGCAGCATACTGGATCGCATCTGCGGCGAATTACACGGTGGGCAGCATCGTCAGTTTTTTCCTGAATAAGTATTTTACTTTTAAGAGCAGGGCTAAGAGCGCAGGCGAAGTCTTTCGTTTCATTCTCAATATCATCGTTTGCTGGATCATCGCGTACGGCACAGCGAAGCCTTTCGTAGGCTGGCTCTTTACCAAGACCTGGGTCTTCCCGTGGCAGAACGTTCAGATGCCCAAAGCAGTAGGGTACGTCGCCACGCTCGTAGGCGCGGGCCTGTTCGTTATCCTCAACTATTTCGGTCAGCGGTTCTTCGCGTTCAAAAAAGCCGGCGAGGACGAAACCGCGAAAACTGACGCCGGTGACTGCGATGCTGAAACTGACCCGCGATCCTAACCGCCTTGACATATACGCAATGGAAAGGCTATAATCCAGACCGCAGGAGGCAAAGAATGAACGAAGGCTGGACAAGGAAAAAAATCAGGGCATCTGACTGCGTTGACTACGCTTTTACGTACGCGAGAAGAGAGTTCAAGGCGCTTATTCCTATTGTGCTCCTGTTCCAGGTGCCGTTCATCTTTTTGATCAATATGATGCTCAATACAGGTACGTTTGTCAGGCTCATTGAAGAAGCCGGCGACGACGGGTTTGCCGCGCTCAAACTTGTCCTGTTAGTAATGGGCGGCATTACGCTTTTCATGATCTATTACGGTATCCTTGCACATATCGCGAACGGTGCGATCATCTACTCTGCATACAGGTATACGATGTTCGGAGAAAGGCCGGGTCTCAAAGCGTCCTGCGCAAGAGGCGCAAAGCTGCTCCTGTGGAATATGCTGTTTTCGTTCATCACCGGCGCAGTTATTTCGGTCCTGTTTTTAGTATATACTTTCGCGGAATCTGCCATCATCAGCACTGCATCCTCATTCAAAGCTATGGAGATCATGCTTTGGATCGGTTTTGCGTTAGAGATCATTGTGGTGATAGTTATCATCTATATCGAGTTGAGGTTCAGCTATATGCCGCAGTTCGTTGTCGCCGAAGATATGAATCTTTTTTCGGCGCTAAAGGCTTCGTGGAGGGCGACAAAGGGCAGAATGAAACGCATTTTCTGCATCTACGTAGTGGGCTTTCTGGTTTCGTCGTCTATTAATACTGCGGTAACCGCATTGAGCGTATTGAATGTATATAATTCCAATTTTATATTCACGCTCGTCGGAGCCGTTATTTCCGTCTTTGCAGCGCTCGGATACTTCATATACTCTTTATCGATAACGTTCTCTTATATGCACGATATTTCCGATCCTGAGAGAATCAAAAAAGAGCAGGAGATATATTCGTACCTGAAGGAGAATGAGGTATGAACCAGGACTATTCAGGCGCGGAAGAAACGATCGAGCGGGTCCTCTCAGAGCAGGAATTTAACAGGGGCAGCGGCAGAACTGCAGACCTTGACTGGCTGAAAAAGATACTTGATAAGATCAATGAGTTTTTGCAGGAGATCCAGAAAAAGATCGCGGAATGGCTCTCGAAAATCTTCTCGCGTATGCGCATTAATTTCGGAGAAGGCGGGAGCGCGTCAAAAGCTACGGCGATAGCAAAAATAATTATGATCGTGCTCGCAGTCATTGCCGTCGCAGCGCTGACGATCCTGATCATTAAATTGTTAAAACACGGAAAACGCAGAAAGCTCGGGAAGGAAGACGATCGCGAACTTTCCGAATATGCCGCAGATCCCGACTCCGCGCTTGCCCTGGCCGAGAAGTACAGAACCGAGGGGCAGACGAGGCTTTCGTTCAGATATCTGTTTATTAACCTCCTAACCGAATTGAACAGGCGCGAAATAATTAAGATCGCCAGGTATAAAACGAACAGGAGTTATTTAAGAGAGGCAGTTTCCGCCAAAAACGCTGATGAAACGCTCATAAAACTGTTTTTCGACACGTTTAACAGGACGTGGTACGGCGGAAAAGCATTGTCGGCGGATGAACTTGACACGCATTTCGGGCAGCGCACGGTGATCCTCGATAAAATTGACGGACGGGTGGCTAACGACGTGAAAGCGGACAGCACGGAAGGGGCGGGTGACGGTACGGATGAGTAAAAACGTCAGTTCGAATTCATTCACCGGAAAGCCTAAACGCAGCCCCGGCAGAATCATACTGACTATCGCGCTGATACTGCTCGCGGTGATAATATTACTTGCTGTGGCAGACCGCCTGTTTCTCCCTGCAGAGAACAGGGATTCCGGAAACACGTACGGTACCGCTGACGATGGACTGAAGGCGATCTACAAATCCGCGCAGATATATCTGAAAGAGACGGGCAACGTAAATGTTAAGCGTTACACCAAGATCGCCCGTTTCATACCCGAAAAAACTGCCGTGGTATGTATGACGTCGTCAATGGATTATTTTTCCCAGGCGGAATTTGAGGAGATCGTCAGATTTGTAAATAAAGGCGGCATATTCATTTTTATCACCGATGAGGAGTTCCTGGACGACAAATTTGACAGCATCTTCGAAGCATTCAGAAGGAACAAAGCGGGCGTGATAATTATGGAAGGCCGCGAACAGCTCGCCGCCGGCTCCGCTCTTAAAAGCAATAACGCTGCATATATGATGGGCGGCATCGACTTTCCGGACGATTTTCTTTCTTTTGATGCAGACGGAGATATGGTTTCGGTGAAATACGGCGAAGGATTGGTGATGCTTTCGGCCAGCCTGGATGAGCTTCGTAATTTCGAGATGAAATCCGACAGATCTTTCGGCGCAAAACTGCTCGTCGCTTTAAAGCAGCTGACGGCAGAAAGAAATATAGATACGGTGCTTTTCGATGAATATTACGCGGGCATCCAGTCGGATCCGGTGCCTGACATATTGGGATACGGGCTGGTAATAGCATTGATAGAGCTTGCAATCGCCGCAGTAGTCTACTTCCTGAGCGCCGGGCAGCGTTTCGGAGCACCTGAAAAAGTCGGGGCCGAAGAGAAGCGCAATGAGACGGAGCACATATCCGCGCTTGCAAAATTATACAAGCGCACCGGATCGGGCAGCATAGGGTATAAAATACATATGGAAACGCTGATGGACGATATAGCTGACTGCGCAGGCATGAGCAGGGGCTCTGACATACAGGACATTGCTGACGTAGCTGCCGAAGCGGGGATCGTTGAGCGCGGCGAACTCAAAGAACTTCTGGACGTATACTACGACGCTGACAATATTCGTTTTACGGATAAGTCACTTGACAAATATATACAGAAAATGGACAAAATACGAAGGGAACGGTTGCAATGACAGTCGCACAAAAATCAAAACAGATCATAGACGAACTTTCCAAGGTCGTTATAGGCCAGGAAGATTTTCTGAGACATCTGCTGATAGCGTTTATTTCAGGAGGTCACGTACTGATGGAAGGCGTTCCGGGCCTTGGAAAAACGCTTACAGCAAAATCGCTCGCAAAAGCCGTAAAATCCGACTTTAAGAGAGTTCAGTTCACTCCTGACCTTATGCCTTCGGATATCATCGGTACGAACGTGTTCAACGCCAAAGACGCCGAATTTCATCTGAAGAAAGGGCCTGTATTCACGAACATACTGCTGGCCGACGAGATAAACCGTACGCCTCCGAAAACGCAGTCCGCGCTGCTCGAGGCGATGGAGGAGAGATCGGTAACGATCGACGGAGAAACTATGAAACTGCCTGCGCCGTTCTTTGTCATAGCGACGCAGAACCCGCTCGAATACGAAGGCACGTATCCTTTGCCGGAAGCCCAGCTGGACCGTTTCCTGATGAAGCTTTACGTAAATTACATCTCTCGCGAGAGCGAAGACCAGCTGCTTCGCGGTTATCAGGGGAACTTTACCGGAGCGCATGCAAGAGTAGAGGAGATCGCGCCTGTCATCACACCTGAAGATCTTGCAGAGTGCCGCGCGGAGATAGCGGCCGTGAACATAGAAGAAGGCGTCCTCCATTATATCACGGGCATCACGTTCGCCACCCGCCAGTCGATGCAGATAATGCTGGGAGCTTCACCGAGAGCATCGATCGCACTTCTGCTCTGCGCAAGGACTGCCGCGGCAATGAGCGGCAGAGACTACGTGCTTCCCGAAGACGTTGTCGACGTAGCGCTTCCCGTTTTAAGGCACAGGGTCATCCTGCGGCCCGAGGCGGGCACTGCCGGAGTTAACGTGGACAATGTGCTTATGAACGTTATCAGAAAGGTGGAAATACCGCGCTGATGGGTTTGACTAAACGGCTCGCACTGCTGCTGGTAATATGCGCCGGCATTATATTGGCCGCCGGGCTCGCCGGGGGAAAGCTGTTCGCTATCCTCGCAGGCGTGCTTGTGAACGTTATTGTCATCATACTGGTCGTGTATGATATTATCGCAACGCCGGGGCCGAAAACTATTGTCCCCGACAGAGAGCTTGAAGAAAAAATGTCGCTGGGACACACGCACAGCGCGAAGATCATTGTCCGGAACACGTCCGACGTCCCGCTGAAGATCGAAGTTCGCGACGACGTTCCGTATTATTTCACGCGCGTGACCGACGCAAAGCCGCTTGAGATAGCTCCGCACACCGAAGGAACGTTTACGTACGAAATACGGCCCGTAAAACGCGGCGAATACGCTTTTCCGTGCATAAATATCCGCTATCCCGGCGTTCTCGGACTGATCAGAAGGAGCGCAAAGTACCCGGACGGAAGGAAATACAGAGTCTATCCGAACATGCGCGATCTCACCGATTACAGCATTTCGGCGCTTTCCGCCAG
>JAFWQX010000040.1 GCA_017508875.1 Clostridia bacterium
AAAGGAAAATTTATATTTTTGAGTGACGCCACGGCTTCAATTGCCATATACAATTACACCATTCTGATTATATGAAAAGCCCGCGTGTCATGAATTGTTGTGCTTTGCTTTTTTACAAGTTCAGAAAAGCACTTTTGCTTAAAAACATTTTGCTGAGCATTGCGGCCAATATTATCCGGCGCCTGAAGGGGCGAATAATTAAGCAGATTGGGAGGAGGCGTCACTCAAAAACATCTAAATACCAAAATTTGAGTGACTTCAAAAATAAAAAGAGCGGCAAATTCAGAAGGCGCGCCAAAATTATTTGTCGTTTTCTCTCGAATTATGTATAATAACCGTGCAAAACGCCGTTAGGCAGAAGCTGATTTTGTGACAATGGAGATTTGACCGGTATGAATATATTTGGAAGAGCCAGGACTGACAGAGCGGCAAAAATGCGCAGCTTAGCGCTGATTATAATTACACTCACGGCGGCGGCAATGCTTTTCGCGGGTGGGTGCGGCAGATCTGAAGGACGCGACGCCGTGCTCAACAAAACAACAGCAACTGCCGTTGACGGCGCGGACGTGACGCCGGGAGACTTAAGCACAGAGGCGGGGGTTTACACAGCGTCAACGGCAGAGGCGTTGACCCCGGATCATGCGGCTGATGAAACGAACGAGCCTTCTTACGCACCGACGCCGGTTCCGACTTCCGGGACCGCATCCACGCCGGAATATACCGGTACGCCCGCGCCCTCGCCAGACCCTACTGACGCGCCCACACCAAACCCGACGCTCACGCCGAAACCAACTGAAAAGCCTACGCCGACTCCGGCGCCCACAGAAAAACCTGCGCCTACACCGACTCCCACGCCAAGGCCGACAGCCACGCCTAAACCCACCGAAAAACCCACTCCGACTCCGGCACCCACAGAAAAACCCACCCCCGAACCGACGGAATACCTTGACGTCGTCGATTTCGGAAGCGACGCTGCAGGCGGGATCCTCCAATACATCGCGCAGGCCAGATATTGCGAAACTGACCTCGTTAACGACGAAGAAGAAGGAAAGGTGCTGCGGATCTCATCCAAACCCTACTCTACGATCGGTACGTACATACCGTCGGTATTCTTTAAGTACAAAGAATATTGTGCCGCAGCGGGATATCTGAACGTAAACATCTCCGAGAAAAAAGCTGTTGTCCTCAAAGTAAAGACACAGAACGCATATAACAGGCAGTTCGGGCTGCTCGGGACGGGGGCGCTGAACGAAAATACTTCATCGCGGAAAGAATTGTTCGCGCGCGTTCCTGCGGGTGACGAATGGCACTACGTATGCTTCGACTACACCGGCGTGAACAAGACCGACAGTATCACTATGTTCCGCATGAATTTCGAGCAATACGTACTGGAGGCGGGGGAAAGCATACTGATCAGCGAGATGCGTTTCGTAAGCCCCGAAGAAGCAGCGGCGCTCGTTGAGCCGGACGTCTATCCTGCGGGCGATAACAGCAGGGAGCTCAGGGTGCTCCAGTTCAATATCCAGACCGAAAACGGAAACAGCGCCCCGTTTGCAGTCAGGGCTGAACTCTACCGCAGGCTGCTCGATCAGCTGAGGCCCGACGTGGTTGGAATGGAAGAAGTCACTACGACCTGGCGGAAATGGCTCGATGATTACGTATTCAACGACTCATACGCCGGCGTCGGAGAGGCGCGTACGAACGGCGGCGAGGCCAATCCGATCTACTACCGCAAAGACAAATACGAACTTATTGACAGCGGCACGTTCTGGCTTTCGGATACGCCCGACGTCCCCGGTTCGTACCTTGAGAACGTCAATTACCCGCGCATCTGTACGTGGGTACTTCTCCGCGACAGAGCGACGGGCAATGAATTTGTCCATATGAATACGCACCTTGACCATAACGGTCAGAATAATTCGACTGTCGGCAACGACATCCGCAAATCCCAGCTCGGCGTTATCGTGAAATTCGCCCAGCAGTTCAAGGATAAACCGATGTTCCTTACGGGCGATCTGAATAACCGCCGCACGACGAGCGCTGGCAACACGTACGCCCTTATCAAGATCATCGAAGGCGCTTCGAATTTCAAAGATAAGGACGGCAAAAAATATTCGATAAAACTTGCCGACGCGCGCCTGCTCGCACCTGTGACGGTCGATGAGAACCACCTGGCCACGATGACTGCCCAGTACGACGAATCGAGCACGTCATATAATCCTTCGCGCGAACCGATCGATTATATTTTCTTCAACCCCGCGAATACCGAAGCGCTTACGTACGAAACGTTCCTGATCGCGCAGAACAACTACGAAATATCCGACCATATGCCGGTATTTGCGACGTTTAATTTCCTGCAGTGAACGCGTAATTAAAGCGGCCGTACGGCATCGTATCTCCGAAACGGTAATAATCTTCTACGGACTCAAAAGCGACCGCAGAATCCGCCCACTTGAAATTAACCGTTATGCGACCTTCCGGGAGACCCAGATCGGCTCTGGGAACGGAAAGCATCAGCTGATTTCCCCTCATCCGGTAAGCGATTTCCGCCGCCGGTTCGAAGGACGAACCGTTGTACTTTTCGAGCCGGAGTTTTCCGTCTGAAGCGATGCCGCATACGCGGAATTCGTACCCGTTCCAGCTGTTACGCAGATCGCCGTCGATATCGAGATAAAGATTCATCCACGTGCCGCTCGTGTCGGAGCTTACGTCAGCTTGCGTCTGAACGTAAAAATACAAATTCGAGCTGTCTGCAGCGGCCTTTGCGCAGACCATGCAGTTTCGGCCGGAATCGTCAACGTAGCGCTCCCTGCTGAACGAGTCTCCGTCGCGGTGACCGGCGGCGTTCATCATATCGATGTAGGCGCTTTTAACGCCGTTCCACTGGCCGAAAGCGCCGCTCACGTCGATGGTCTTTTTCTTCGCGGCCGCAGTCTTTGCACCGGTGTTCTTGAAGCGGCGCACGTTATACACCAGCTGCATATAGTAGTTGTCAAAATGTCCTTCTTCCATCGGCTCGATGTCGCGGCTGTATTCGCGCGTCATTTCATCGAAGATTGCCAGCTTCCCGCCCGTCGGCCAGACGCCTGCGCGCCATTCGTTCCATTGAAGCACCATAGCAATCTCCGCATCCGACGCGATAGCAGTCTCCCATTCTTCCTGGAAATTATAGCCGTACTTATAAGAATCCTCGGTGATATTGTCCTTACCGTCATGCCAGCTTCTGCCGCGGCTGCCACCGGTCTCGCCGGTCATACCGTACAGCACGTTGTCCGAAAACCACGCGTTAGGCGAGCAGTTCTGCGCCACGGAAACGGGGATAACGCCGTGCTTCCCGTTCTCGTCGTACTGCACTTCGGCAACGTCTTTGAAATCGATCCACGGGAATCCGCCCGGAACCTTTCCGGAATTCGGCCATTGCGCGTGCCTGACGGTGAAAAATTCCTTTATGAGCGGAGACTCGCCGTTGCCGATAATGAGCGGCTTTCCGTCCACCATATACCACGTGTCCGGGTACTTATTTGGCTCATAAATGTCGAGGTACGCATCCATCATCGTCCCGAGCGAGTCCGTATTCGTGTAAAAAACGACCTGCGGCGCGTGCCAGCCCATTTCGTTATATTCGTGAAGCAGGCCCATCAGCCGAAGCGCATACTCGGTGTACGCCTGACCGTTCGTCGTGTCGAATACGAGGAAGTCGATTCCGGCGTAGATGAACATCTCGATATGTTTCCGGAGGACCCACGAATCGTCGGACTTGTAAAAGCCGAAGAAAGGCTTGCCCCACCAGTAAGATTTGCCGGTGGCAAACGACCCTCCGCGTGCGAGCGTGTCTTCAAACATACGCGTACCTTCGTTGCCGAAATGGTTGATGTTATAAAAAAGCGCGACCTGCCTGCCGTTATCGCCTTTGCCGTCCGTCCCGAGCGTCCGGCCCAGGTCGTCCGTGGCAACAACGGTGTTTACGTCAAACGTTCCCGGGTTTATTCCCACAAAGTCCGGGTCCGCCGCGTCAAGCGCTTCGCCGCCTTCTGAACTTTTATATTTTGCGTTCGGGTCAATGACGACGTTGTTTTCATCATTTTTGTTATTGTTTAAAGATATGATCAATAATGCCACGGCTGCCCCCAGCAGGATGACCGATACGGCTAATATGACAATGAGTATTTTCTTTTTCATAATAGCATTATTTGACCTTTTTGATGATCAGCAAGCCTTCAGAAAGCGCCATCGTCCCGTCCTCAGCCAGCACAAGCTCATCCCACGGCGACTGTATTTCGTCGAAGAGCATACGATGCTCCTCAGTATTGTAATAATATTTGCCTCCGACGGCCTTCCACTCCTTGGTGCCCCGCGAATACATACCGTCCTTGTAATCTGCGATTTCGCCGGCATCAAGCGCCTCTTTGATCTGCTCCTCGGAAACGCCTGCAGGGACCTTTTCCCACCATATCATACGGTGATCGTCGGTAAATTCGATACTGTTCTCAAAAGCAAACAGCGATTCAGCCGCGTCTCTCTCGTCCATCTCACCCGCGGCGATCTTCTTCGCGTTTTCCGCCTCGATCTCTTCCTTCGTGAAAGCACCGAAATTTCCGTCAATAAAAGCGACCGATTTGTACGTTTTGTACAGGCCTACGATATCCTTCATTGCCAGATCCGCCTCAGAAGGCTCCAGATCGCCGATATCGGGCTCTTTGACCTCTGTGACTTCGCCGTCGGCAATTTTTTTCATTGAAATGCTTAGAAAGCCGAGACCGAACACCAGGTTTCCTTCTACTATCGAAAGCTCCTGCACCGCTTCTTTGAACGGTCCGTCGGGTACTTCGGCGAAGCGGTCAACGTTATATTTGAATTTGCCCCAGCTGACCTGCTCCCACGTTCCGGCTTCCTCGATACCTTTGGATGTGTCAATAAATTTCATCGTGTTGTCCTGGAAGAATTCGAATTTCAGCGCCGTAAAATCGGTCCCGTCGCTGCTTTTAAACTCTGCCGCCGGTATGTGCGCCAGGTCGTTCGAGAAAAGGCTGACAATAAAGTCCGGTTCCCACGTGCCTACGATAAATTTAAGGCCATCTTTGCGATCTTGTTCGTCAAGCGTCATTTTACAAACCTTCTTTCTTTTTTAGTGGTGTTTCCTGTTAAAATTGTACAACAAAACCGCCCCGAAGGCAAGCGCTCAGTGAGGAACGTTTAGAGTTCAGAGTTCAGAGTTCAGAGTTAAGAGTTAAGAGGCGAACCGAGTGATGGCACGAATTTTGGGTCTCATGCGTTCCCTTCATTAATTCGCATTTCGGTCAAACAAAATTCTTAGCCATTCACTCGGCTTCGCAGAAGTTCAAATGAAGTTTAGGGAGTTAAGAGTTAAGAGTTCAGAGTTCAGAGGCGAAGCGGCCTCGTTGCTCATTTATACGGCCGCAAAAGGCGAACCGAATGATAGCACGAATTTTGGGTCTCATGCGCTCCCTACATTTATTCGCATTTCGGTCAAAGCACAAACCGGATGATGACAC